>NZ_KV805153.1:122101-312903 GCF_001811545.1 Corynebacterium sp. HMSC074A09
TGAGGTGCCGTTAGAAGAAAACCGGTACGTATTTTTAGGGCGGGTGTCCTGGTAGGCGATGGAGTTATCGAGGGTTTTGCAGATATCGCGGACTTTGCGCCTGATTTGACTACGCGTGGGAAAAGCCTGATTCGGCTTAGAAGGGGTGAAGAAGTCAGCCAGGAGGGTGTCGATGAAGTCCAGGGTTTCATCTGTTAAGGCTGTCAGTGCTGACATGGGTTGATCAATAGCAATAAGGGACTCGATGTCGAGCAGGCAGTGGGTGTCTTGTATGGCTTTGACTTTCGGCAGGCTATCTAGGCGGTGGATGGCACGCAGGCCGGATTTGATGTGGCCTTCGGGCAGTGACCAGGCAGCGACTAGGGATAGTGCGGTGGTGTTGATATCAGCCTGCAGGCCGGGCATAGCCCCGACCCAGGTGTCATAGGCAGCTCGTCGTGTTTTGGCGCGGGCTATGGCGTGTGGGTTATTCGGGTTGGTGGTGGAAAAGAAGAAGGTTGGTGGGCGTGTGGCAGTGGTCATGGGTATCTCCCCCGAGATAAACATGTGTTAGAAGAAGTGTTCTAAACGTGATTCTAGTGTCACACACCCCGTATGGCCATAGCCTGCGTTAAATTCGTGTCAAGTCGTTACTATAAACGGGGGTAGCCACCCCACATTAGCCAGCACGTTCGACGCAAAAATGTTGGAGCCTTTGCCCGCGCGAGGACGTAAAACGCCCCTCCAGCCGTCAAGGACAGCGTGAAGGGGCGTGGGAGGGGGATCTACTTGGCGTCGGAAAGCGCGTAGGCAGCGCCAGCGCTCGCGGCAGTGACGGTGAGGACTGCGGGCCAGGAGCCCATTTTCTTAGCCAGCGGGTGGGAGAGGCCAAAAGCGCCGGTGTACAGAGCCGCCAGGCCAACGGTAGTGGCCGGGTTCGTCTTAGCCCACCAGCTGCGGCCCGCCCACACGCCAGCGGCGGCAAGCACCACGCCGCCAAGCGGGCGAATGCCAGTCTCCCGGGCGGTGAGCCAGCCGCCGATAAGTCCCAGCGTGACGGTCGCTGCCGTCGATACGTCCTGCGGTTTCTTGATATCAATCATTCCCATGCGCCTCAGTTTAGGCCGCGTGAGCGTGCGGTGGCTAGACTTCGCTGCATGAAACTCGGAGGAACGCCGCCGTCGGAGAAGCAAGCGTGGCTCGCCATGGCCGCGCTATCACTGGGCTTTTTCATGTCCTTGCTCGACCAATCGATGATTGCCGTCGCGCTTCCCGACGTCCGCCGTGAGTTCCACGCCGATGTCAACCAGGTGCTGTGGGTCTCCGCCATCTATCTGCTCGCCGTGGTCGTGCCTCTGTTGTTTACCGGCCGCCTCGGCGATATCTACGGCCAGAAGAAAATGTTCCAGTTGGGCGTCGGGCTCTTTGGCATCGGCGCGCTGCTGTGCGCGTTAGCGCCCTCGGTGGAGTTTCTTATCGCAGCAAGAGCCTTGCAAGGTTTCGGGGCGTCGATTCAAATGCCGCAGACTATGGCCGTCATCAACCGCATCTTTGCCCGGGAGCGGCGCGGCCGTGCGCTCGGCGTCTGGGGAGTGGTTGGGTCTTTGGCCACACTTGCCGGACCGCTCTTGGGCGGCTTCGTCGTCGCTGCATTCGGCTGGCAGGCTGTTTTCTGGATTCATATTCCTTTTGTTGTCGCCGCAATCGTCTTATCCGGCCTGTGGGTGCCTGCCTTACCTACGGCGACGGGGAAGATTGACTTCGTGTCGGTGGGGGCGTCGTTTATCGCGTTAACGTGCTTCGTCTTCGCAGTGCAACAGGGCCCAGAGACTGGTTGGCCGTGGTGGATTTGGGTCCTGCTCCTTGCTGGTGTGCTCGGCATGTATATTTTCGTGCGCCTGCAATCGGCCCGGGGGATGGCGGCGCTCGTCCCGCTCGTGCTGTTTAAGGACCGCAACTACTCCGCGGGTTCAGTGGCCATCGTGTCCATGGGATTCATGGCGGCGTCGATGATGATTCCAATCATGATGTGGCTCCAGGTCGAGCAGGACATGTCGGCGCGCGATGCCGGAATCATCGTCACACCCATGGCGCTGGTCTCTCTGTGCGTGTCGCCCTTGGCGGGCATTCTGGCGGATAAGCTGCACCCACGTCGTTTGGCGGTCGCGGGCTTCGGCATCCTGATTGCGACCTTCCTCGCACTGTGGTTCCTCATGCAGGCCGAAGTGTCGGCCTGGTGGTTGTGCTTGCCCTGCGCGGCGCTGGGAGCGGGACAGTCCTTCATCTGGGGCTCCAACGCCGCGACGACGATGCGCGATATTGACGCAGATCTCATGGGCGCGGCATCCGGCGTCTACAACACGTCCAGGCAGGTGGGGTCGGTCATCGGTGTGGCCGCTGTGTCCGCAGTCATGCAGGTAGCGGGGGCCGCGAATTCCCTCGTGGTCATCGTTGCGATGCTGGCGGTGGGGTGTGTGGCTTCGCTCTTCTTCCGCGACACCCTGCATGCGGTAGCGGAAACTGCGAGGCTATAGGGAAGCGAGTAGATTGGATGTCATGCGTCTTGCTGTACTGACATCCGGTGGTGATTGCCCCGGTCTGAATGCTGTTATCCGCGCGGTCGTTCGTACCGCATCCAACGAGTTCGGCGATACGGTCGTCGGCTACGAGGACGGCTGGGTTGGTCTGATGGAAGACCGCCGCCGTGACCTTTATGACGACGCAGAGATCGACCGCATCCTCCTGCGCGGCGGAACCATCCTTGGCACCGGCCGCCTCCACCCAGATAAATTCAAGGCTGGGTTGGACACCATCAAGGCCAACATGGCTGATGCTGAGGTCGATGCGCTCATCGCCATCGGCGGTGAGGGAACGCTCAAGGGTGCCAAGTGGCTCTCCGATAACGGTATCCCGGTCGTTGGTGTGCCAAAGACCATCGATAATGACGTCAACGCTACCGACTACACCTTCGGTTTCGACACCGCAGTATCCGTGGCGACTGACGCGATCGACCGCCTCCACACCACCGCTGAATCCCACGACCGCATCCTCATCGTCGAGGTTATGGGCCGCCACGTTGGCTGGATCGCGCTGCACGCTGGCATGGCCGGCGGGGCGCACTACACGGTGATCCCTGAGGTCCCGTTCGATATCGCCGATATCACCAAGGCCATGGAGCGCCGCTTCCAGATGGGTGAGAAGTACGGCATCGTTTGCGTCGCTGAGGGCGCGCTGCCGAAGGAAGGCACCATGGACTTCGAAGAAGGCGGTGTGGACCAGTTCGGCCACCAGACCTTCAACGGAATTGGCCAGGTCATCGGTGATGAGATCAAGAAGCGCACCGGCTACGACGTGCGCACCACCGTCCTCGGCCACATCCAGCGCGGCGGTACGCCGACGGCCTATGACCGTGTGCTGGCCACTCGCTACGGCACCCATGCCGCCCGTGCTGCGCACAACGGCCAGTCCGGCATGTGTGTGGCTCTCCATGGCGAGAACATTGAACTCGTGCCTCTCGAGGACGCAGTGGGCAAGCTGAAGGTGGTTCCGGCCAAGCGTTATGCCAACGCACAGGCCCTGTTTGGCTAAACACCACCGTTAGCTCATCCATAGTTTCTAAAGGTAGCGATGACAAGCGTATTAGCTTATCTGGCTGAGCAGCCGGTCCTCTTGGTGTTTCTGCTCATAGGTGTCGGCATGGCACTCGGCGGCATCAAGACGCGGGGCATCAGCTTGGGCGCGGCGGCCGTGCTTTTTCTCGGCATCGCCTTCTCGGCAGCCGCATCAGCTGCCGGGGTGGAGGCCTCCGTTCCTCCTATTTTGGGCATGTTCGGCTTAGTGCTCTTTGCCTTCGGCATTGGCAATAACTCCGGTGTGTCCTTCTTCAAGTCACTGAAGACGGCCACGGGCCCAGTGCTGTCGATGATCGGAGTCTTCATCGTCGCGGCGCTTGCCGCGTGGGGGTTGGGCACTTATGTCTTTGGGCTGTCGAATGCCACCATCGCTGGTACTTTCGCCGGTGCGGTGACGAATACCCCGGCGTTGGCGGCGGCGTCGGAAGCCACGGGCGATCCGGGCTCGGCTACAGTGGGCTACGCGGTGGCTTACCTATTCGGTGTCATCGGCATGCTCGGTGCGACGGTGCTCGTGCTTCGCGACGCCGGCAATGACGACGACACCCTGTCACCCGTCACGCGCCAGCACATGCAGATTCAACGCGAGATCTCAGTCGCGGAGATCGCCGATATTGGCAATGGGGAAGTGCAGGTAACACGCCTGCGCCGCGTGGGCAGCAACCTTATCGTCTTGCCGAAATTCTTCGATGTGCTGCACCCCGGTGACGTGGTCACGCTCGTTGGTGCCCCGGAGGACCTGGACAACATCATCGAGCGAGCCGGGCGCGAGTCCCCGCAGATCCTCAATGATGACCGCCACGAGTTGGACTTTCGCCGCATCACTATTTCCGAGCACAGCTTGGCGGGCCTGACCATCGCGGAGCTCAATAACCAGCTGGCGGATCGCTGGGGTGCGCGCATCTCGCGAGTTCGTCGCGCCGATAATGACCAGGTCGCTATCCCCGAACACATCGTGGAGCTCGGCGACCGCGTGCGCGTCGTCGGTTCCAAGAAGTCCCTGCGGGAGATTTCCACTTTTCTTGGTGATTCCTCGCAAGGCCTGACAGATATCAACCCGGTGTCTTTGGGCCTCGGCATGGCCCTCGGCGTTTTCGTGGGCCACCTCGAAATCCCGCTTCCAGGCGGCTCTTCCTTTAGCCTCGGCGCTGCCGCTGGCGTCCTCATCGTGGCGTTGATCATGGCGCGTATCGGGCGCATCGGCAATACCGTCACCGCACTGCCGCACTCGGCCAACACAATCCTCTCCGAACTCGGACTGCTGCTCTTCTTGGCCCAGGCCGGAACGAATGCGGGCGGGGAAATCGCCGGTGCCTTTACGGGTGGAGCCTGGTGGAAGATTCTCCTGCTCGGCATGATCATCACGACGCTGGTGGCGACCGGATTCGCACTCGTCATGCGCCGCTTCCTGCGCGTCGGTGCCACGAAGACCGCGGGTGCTATGGCGGGCGCGCAAACCCAGCCGGCCGTGCTCGCTTTCGTGAACAATCGGACGAACACTGACCAGCGCGTCGCCTTGGGCTATGCCATGGTGTATCCGGCGGCGATGATAGCCAAGATTCTCATTACGCACGGCATCACCTTGTTGGGTTAGGCGGTTGCGCACGGTGTCGCGCTGACATACTAAGATGGCACGCATGACTGCTGCGATGTATGACCTGATGGACTATGACGAGGTCCTTGAAAAGTTCGAACCCGTTATGGGCATGGAAGTTCACGTGGAGCTCAACACGGAGACCAAGATGTTCTCCACCTCGCCCACGAACTTCAACGCAGCCCCCAACTCCAACGTGGACCCGGTGTCCCTCGGTTTGCCAGGCGCTTTGCCGGTGGTCAACTCCAAGGGCGTGGAAGGCGCCATCAAGATCGGCCTGGCGCTGAACTGCAAGATTGCGGAATCTTCGCGTTTCGCCCGCAAGAACTACTTCTACCCGGACCAGCCGAAGAACTACCAGATCTCCCAGTACGATGAGCCGATTGCCTACGACGGCTACCTCGACGTCGTCCTCGACGACGGCACTGAGTGGCGCGTTGAGATTGAGCGCGCTCACATGGAGGAGGACACCGGCAAGCTGACCCACCTGGGTGGTGCCGATGGCCGCATTCACGGCGCAACGACCTCGCTGGTGGACTGCAACCGTGCCGGCATCCCGCTAATCGAGATTGTGACCAAGCCGATCATTGGTGCTGGCGAGCGCGCCCCCGAGGTCGCCCGCGCCTATGTTTCTGCTCTGCGTGAGCTCGTCGCGGCACTGGGCGTGTCCGATGCCCGCATGGATCAAGGCTCGATGCGCGTGGATTCCAACGTTTCGCTGCGCCCGGTGGGCCAGGAGGAGTTCGGCACCCGTACCGAAACCAAGAACATCAACTCCCTGCGCTCGGTGGAGCAGGCGGTGCGCTTTGAGATGCAGCGCCAGGCGCAGGTGCTTGTCGACGGTGGCGAGATCGTCCAGGAAACCCGCCATTACCAGGAAACGGATGGTTCGACTTCCAAGGGCCGTCCGAAGGAAACCGCCGAGGACTACCGTTACTTCAACGACCCGGACCTGCCGCCGGTGATTGTCTCCCGCGAGTGGGTCGAGGAAATCCGTCAGACCCTGCCGGAGATGCCGTGGATTCGCCGCGCCCGCATCCAGGAGGAGTGGGGCCTCAAGGACGAGGAGATGCGTGACCTGGTCAACGCCGGCGCTCTCGATCTCATTATCGAAACAGTGGAAGCCGGCACCACTCCTGACGAGGCCCGCTCCTGGTGGGTGTCCTACCTGACCGGTAAGGCCAATGAGGCTGGCGTTGAACTGAGCACTCTCGGCATTACCCCGGCGCAGGTCGCTCGCGTTGTTGAGCTGGTCAAGGAAGGCAAGCTGACCACCAAGCTGGCTCGCCAGGCGGTCGACGGCGTGCTGGCCGGTGAGGGTGACGTCGACGAGGTCGTCGCCAAGCGCGGGCTCGAGGTCGTGCGCGATGATGGCGCGATCGAGAAGGCCGTCGATGATGCCCTGGCCGCTAACCCGGACATCGTGGAGAAGTACAAGGCCGGCAACAAGAAGGTCACCGGTGCCATCGTGGGTGCGGTCATGAAGGCCACCCAGGGTAAGGCTGACCCAGGACAGGTCAACAAGCTGATTGCGAAGAAGCTCTCCTAGTCGGTAGAGATTTCCATTAGGCGAGGTCAGGCGGCTGCGGGGTACCGTGGTCGCCATGACTATTTCTACTAAAGCACTGCAGAAGACCGGTCCGAACGAGCCCTTCGAAGTCGTGACCATCCAGTGCCGCGAGCCGCGCGCCGATGACGTTGTCATCGACATCAAAGCAGCAGGCATCTGCCACTCGGATATCCACACCATCCGCAACGAGTGGGGCGAGGCGCACTTTCCGCTGACCGTTGGCCACGAGATCGCCGGCGTGGTCTCCGCCGTGGGGGAGGAGGTCACTAAGTTCAAGGTGGGGGACCGCGTCGGCGTGGGCTGCCTGGTGAATTCCTGCGGTGAGTGCGAGCAGTGCGAGGCAGGGATGGAGCAGAACTGCCTCAAGGGCGGTGTGGGAACCTATAACATCCACGGATGTCGATGGCACGATTACTCAGGGCGGCTATGCGGAAAAGATCGTGGTGAATCAGGACTTCGTCCTACGCATCCCGGAGGCCCTTGATTTTGACGTGGCAGCACCCCTTCTCTGCGCCGGTATCACTACGTACTCTCCGCTGGCCCGCTGGGACGTCAAGGAAGGCCAGAAGGTAGCCGTCGTGGGCTTGGGCGGCCTGGGGCACATGGGCGTGCAGATTGCTGCCGCCAAGGGCGCGGATGTCACGGTCATCTCGCGCACCTCGCGCAAGGCAGAGGAGGCCAAGAAGCTGGGGGCGAGCCGTACCCTGGCCACCACCGAAGAGGAAGACTTCTTCAGGAACCACCGCGGCGAATTTGACCTCATCCTGTCCACCATCTCCGCCGAGTATGACCTCGAAGATTACCTGCGCCTCCTCAAGCCGCGCGGCATTATGTCGGTGGTCGGCCTACCGCCGGAAGCACTGCCGCTGCGCCTCAGCCGTCTGGTCGGCGGCGGCAAGGTGCTGACCGGCAACAATATTGGTGGCATCGCGGAAACCCAGGAGATGCTGGACTTCTGCGCCGAGCATGGCCTGGGCGCGGTGATCGAAAAGGTGGGCGTCGACGAGGTAGACGCGGCCTATGAGCGCGTCGTCGCGGGTGATGTGAAATTCCGTTTCGTCATCGATACCGCGACGTTTGCCGAGCACTAAGAGGTGAGCCGGCTCATGCTTGAGCGGTTGTAGGAGCAATCTCTCCACAGCCGCACACATGTTTTCCTATCAGGTTGGCGTAAGGTAGAACCTATGTAACGCCATGCTTGTGCCAAAGTATGGCGCGTTTTTATGCACTAGCCACTAAGCATAAAAAGAAGAAACTAGAAAACAGATAGGAAAACGTGTCTTATAAAAACGTCGTGGGCATCGCTTTGTCCTTCATTGGCTTGCTCGTGGGTGCGGGCTTTGCCACGGGACAGGAAGTTGTCCAGTACTTTACGTCCTTTGGTATTCCGGGCATGTGGGGAATCCTGGTAGCCGGCTTGGTCATGACCCTCGCTGGCACGGTGTTCCTTCAGCTGGGGAGCTACTTTCACGCCAACGAACACAACCAGGTGTTCCGCAATATCACTCACCCCTTCATCTCGCGCATCCTCGATGTCGCGGTGATTCTCACGCTCTTTGCGGTGGGCTTTGTCATGCTGGCTGGCGCCGGATCCAACATGCAGCAGCAATTTGGCTGGCCAGCCTGGGTGGGCTCTCTGCTCATGCTCGTGCTCGTTCTTATCACGGGCATGTTCGACGTCGATAAGGTTTCCCGCGTTATCGGTCTTCTTACGCCGACCATCATTATCGCCGTACTCTTCGCCGGCACCTACACGCTGCTGCACATGCCGGACAGCGTGGATGCGGCCATTAGCGCCTCTGCGGCAATCGATTCCCCGATCCCGCACTGGCTGGTATCCGCGCTGAACTACAACGGCCTGGCGCTCATCCTGGCGGTATCGATGTCGCTGGTGATCGGCGGCGATAACATCAGCCCGCGCGAGGCAGGCGTCGGCGGCATCGTGGGTGGCGCGGTCTACGCGGTGCTCATGGCCATCGCCGGTTTCTCGCTGCTGATGAACGCGGAGAACGTCGGCGATTCCGATATCCCGATGCTGACCCTGGTGGACAATATCCACCCGACACTTGGCGTCATCATGGCCATCATCATTTACCTGATGATCTTCAATACCGCCATCGGCATGTTCTATGCGCTCGGCAAGCGCCTGTCTTCCGGTAACGAGTCCAAGTACCGCATCATCTTTATCGCCGGCTGCCTCGCTGGCTTCGCCGTCTCCTTCGCCGGCTTCAAGGCTCTGATGCAGTACGTCTACCCGGTCCTGGGCTATATGGGCATTGTGCTCGTGGCAATCTTGGTGATTGGGTGGCTGCGCTCCCTGGGCAAGATTAAGGACGAGGGCCTGCGCCGTGAGCGCATCCGCGCCCTGCTGCACCTCAAGCTGCACCCCGACACAGAGTACGACGCAGCGCGTTATGACGATGAAATCGGCCAGCAGATCGCTGACTCCAACATGGACGATGAAGCCCTCTTCGAGGATCTCGTCTCCGATGTGGTGGAGGAGCTGGACTCGGATGAAGAGCTCGACTTCGACAAGGAAAAGTGGGAGGAAAACCGCAACGACCACTCCTACTACACCGAGCGCGAGGGCGTCGAGCAGGACCGCAGCGACGAAGAAATCAAGGCCTGGGTCGAGGAAACCGGCGCAGTGGGAGACCCCGCCGAAGACGACGAGCTCCCTGAAGAATCAAAGAAGAACTAGAGAAGCAGGAGCTTCGCCGTCAGCGCAAGCATGACGCAGCCGATGACGATGTTGACTACGCGCCACGTCGTCGGCTTGGCCAGCACGTGGGAGAGCTTGTAGGCGCCAAAGCCTAGGGAGGGGAACCACACTGCGCTGGCCATGATGGCGCCTGCTGCGAACACCCAGCGCTGGTCGCCATATTGGTTTGCAATGGAGCCCAGCATGACTAGCGCGTCGACGTAGGCCAGGGGATTAAGCCACGTCAGCGCCAACGCACCGAGGACGGGTTTGACCCAGGATTTCGAGCGCACGCGGGGGCGGATCTTCGTAAGCACTGAGTTCCCCGGTGTCCCAGAGGAACCCGAATTCTCATCAACCACTTGGGCCACCGGTGCGGTTTCCTCAATGACCAGTGCTTCCTGTTCCTTCTTGAAGGCATCGCGGAAGCACGTGAACCCAAAGTAGATGAGGTAAGCCGCGCCCAAGTACTTGACCACGATGAGCGCGGTGGGGAAGCGTTCGACGAGGACGCCGACGCCGGCGGTGCCGCCGGTGATCAGGATGACGTCGGAAAGCAAGCATGCCAACAGGATAGGGCCGACATGATCGCGTTTAATACCCATCTTGATGATGTAAGCATTCTGCGGTCCGATGGCGATGATGAGGGACAAACCCAGCGCAAATCCTGCGAGCAAAACTGACATGGCTTCTAGTCTGCGTATAACGCCATATGAAGTCCAGTTAAATCTTCTACAGCTGGTTTAAAATAGCTTCATGAACCCGCTCCATACTGAAACTCTGCTGGCCATCATCGATGAAGGCTCCTTCGAGGGCGCTGCGGCTGTGTTGGGAATCACTCCTTCGGCCGTCAGTCAACGCATCAAGGCGTTGGAAGTATCGACTGGTCGAATCCTGCTGCGCCGCGGCACTCCCGTCACCGTGACCGAGGCAGGGGAGATCGTCGCCCAAGCCGCGCGGCGCATGGCTCTGGTCCAAGCCGAGGCGGATGCGCGGCTCACCGAGCGCCTCTCCCGCGTGCCGTTGACTGTTGCCATCAACTCGGATTCCCTGGCCACGTGGTTCAGACCTGTAATCCAGCGCACCGCCGAGCGCGGTGAGGCTGCGCTGCGCATTCGCATCGAGGATGAGGCCCGCACTCTCGCGATGTTGCGCCGGGGTGATGTGCTGGGCGCGGTCACGCGCGAGCAAACCCCGGTCTCCGGCTGTGAATCCACGTACCTCGGCACCATGCGCTACTTTGCCGTCGCCGCGCCCGCTCTGGCGGAGGGCTTCGAGGATTGGGAGACCCTGCCCATCGTGGGCTTCGGGCCGAACGACGCCACCTTGGACGACGCCATGCGTGAGCGCTTCATCGACTCCCATGTCCTGCGCGCGCGGGTATCCCAGATTCCCTCTTCGGAGTCCTACGTAGAGGCCGTGCGCTACGGCCTGGGCTGGGGTCTGGTGGCGAGGCTGCAGGCCCAGCCCCTGCTGGAGACGGGAGAGCTGGTGCTTCTCGACGACTTCCCGCTCGACATTGACCTCTATTGGCAACGCTGGCGGCTGGAGTCGGAAGTGCTCGCGGACCTCACGGCAGATGTCTTAGACGCAGGCCGTGCGGTTTTAGCTACGCGCCGCGCCGATAAAGATGCACCATAAGGGCGCTGTGCTGCCTTAAGTTGGAGGCATGAGCGATAAAACTCCTGATAAAGCCACCGACTTTGATGACGATATCCCGACCTACACGGGGAAAGACTCCGTGAAGGACAGCACGCCTGAGGCAGAAGCTGTAGAAGCTGCCGATAAGCCGAAGAAGAGTAGCCTCTTCCAGCGCCCCGGCCGCGCCGAGCCGCAGGTGATTAAGCCGAAGAAGGCTGAGGAGCCTGCTGTTGAGGCAGAGCCTGAAGCCAAGACCGAAACCTTTGAGAGCCCCACCCGCGAATCTCTGTCTTTCGACAGCGCTGCAGCTGAAACCGAGACCACTGCCTTCCCGCGCGCGGAGGCCATCGCCGAGCCTGATACGCAGACAACCGCTATGCCGGTATCGGCAACCGCAACCGAGTCCGCAGCAACTGAGACCTACGAGGAGGTGCCAAGCACGGTTGCCGTTGCCGACCCCGCCGTGGACTCCGAGCCTGCAGCCGTGGAGGAGAAGCCGGAGCCAGCACGCCGCGGCACCATCGACTTCGGTCTGCTCTTCGTGCGCTTGGCGCTCAGCGTTTACCTGCTCGTGGCGGGTGCCTCGACCTTCTTCAAGCTCGGCGGCAACGAGGGCCTGTCGGGTCTGGAGAACGAGTTCGGCGAGTACACCATGGCAGCGGCACTTGCCATCGGCGTGCCGACCGTCCAGCTTATCGCCGGTGCCTTCCTGCTGCTGGGACTGGTGACGCCGCTGGCGGCCATGTTCGGTCTTATCGTCACTGGCTTCTCCGCTATCCACGGCCTCAACGCCTCGGGTGCTGGGTTGGATGTCTTTGCCTGGAATGAGAGCGTCTGGCTGGGCCTGGTGCTCTTCGTTATCGCGGTGGCCCTGCAGTTCACCGGTCCGGGCTTCATCTCCCTGGACTTTAACCGCTCGTGGACTCGCCGCCCATTGGCAACGTCCTGGATTTTCGTCGTCATTGGCGTGGCCGCGCTCGTTGCCATCTGGTGGTTTGGCGCGGGCGTTAACCCGCTGAACTAGGCGCTGTTAGCACGTTTCTACGCTCCCAGCCTGCAGCTATATACAAACTCTTGTTATTTTCCGTTGCGTAAAGTAAGTTGCTTTCCGTAATGGAAAACAATGACTTTGGTGCCGCAGGAGGGGAGCTTTAGTTTTGTCCAATCAGGATGTTCGGGACGCACTCGCATTTGAGGAACAACAACGGCTGGCCGCGGCCAAACGGCCACCCGTTTGGCTAAGTCTGCTCGCAGCGGCGGCGTACGGCGCGTGGTTTGCCTACATGTGGATCAAGGATGACGTCCATCCTCTCGTTCCTGTTGGTGGACTGCTTCTTCTACTCGCGCTCTTGGTGAGTCTTGCCGTCTTTTACCGCACGGGGGTGAGGGATTCAATGCGCCAGAAGGTTGATCCGTACGCCTCTAGGAATGTGACCTGGCGCTTCTACGCAGGATTGGGATTTATGATTCTGCCGGCGCTCTTCAATCCCTTCGTCGAAGGACACGTTATTCCCTCATGCATTGCAAGTGTGCTGTGCGCCTTGGCGGTCTTGTGGACACTACATACTGGTGCGCTGGATCGGAGGCCGCGATGAGTGAACTTGACCCGGTAATCCACCCGCTCAATCGCTTTAAGATTTGCGCCACACTTAATGCCTTCGGAGCCACGCAGGGCGGGGAGGTAAACCGAGAGATGAAGTTCGCCATGTTGCGCGCTCGCACGGAGCTTTCCGATGCCTCCCTGTCTAAGCAGCTCGGAGCTCTGGAAAAAGCCGGCTACGTGACTCGCTTCCGCGAGTACGGCACCAGCCGTGCGAAGGACTCGGTGTGGGTCGCATTGACTGAGCAAGGCAAGATTGCCTTCGACGGCCACTTGGCAGCACTCAAGGAATTAGCTGAGGGTTGAGTTGGGTGCATAGTACGGCCTCGCTGAGGTGCCCTTGTTGCCAAAGTTTTCCCGCCCGCCGCAGGCGGTTTCAAGTGGTGGATGCATCACTTGAATAGTTCTTGGATTCTCTCTTCTGGTGTGTACCAGTTGAGGACTTCTCTGGGGCGCCCGTTGAGTAGGTCTTGAATGTGTTGAACGCCTTTTGAAGCGTCAGGGTACTAAAGTCGCTTCCTTTGGGTAGGAAGTCTCGGACTAGCCCGTTGGTGTTTTCGTTGGTAGGACGCTGCCAGGGTGAGTGTGGATCGCAGAAGTAGACTGCGAGCCCACGTTCGATGCTCAGCCTGTCTACTTGGGCTAGTTCCACACCTTGGTCCCAGGTCAGTGTTTTGGTGTTGTTGCGTATTTTTCCGGTAAACATCTCGATTAACTTATCGACAGTCGTGGCGGAATCATGCACATCAAGCAGCGAGCCCATACGACTACTTGTTCAAGCCGGTTAGAGTCCAAGCACTACCCGGATTATCCAGAGAAAAACTGAGAGCAACTGTCGTTGACTCCATGATTAAAGAAGGCGGACTTGATGGAGAACACAGATCGAGAGCCTGTCGAGAGAACCTCACCCATTGTTCGCTGTCGCCCTTTCCTCTAAGAAAGAGGAAGTTTGCCTCTTCGGTGAAGCCGTGTTCTGGAACAGGGGGATCATCAACCACAAGTGTTTCTTTGACTGTTTGATACGGAGTGTATGGGCACACGAGCGAAAACTCAGTCCACTCTGGTCCGTAGAGTTCCTCCAGTGTGATGGACTCAGTAACGGGGATTGCATGTCCCGATCGTCCTAGGGACGCGAGATGAGAAGCCAATGGGTCATTAAAACTACAAGAGGAGAGTGATAGGGAGACAATACTAGTGAACCCTATCCGTGCCATCATGCGTCTCATTAACATAACCTCCTTCTCGTGCCTATCCTAGGAAAGTGTAGATAGCAGTCCAATCCTTGCCCAGAGGGCGCACTGGTTCAGAGCAGCAGCTTCGTCGCCACTACTTGCGAAAGCAGATCCAAGAAATCGACCTTGGGCATTGTTATACAGGTCCATGCGGGTCTGATCCGCTGGCCCTTGAGCGACAGTTTCGTGGTTAGTAGCAATGCGTTCAGCTGCATCTGCACCGATTCTCATCGTCATCAGGGCATTCCACGAGCAGTGCCGAAAAGCATCGCCCTTTCCATTGCGGAGTGATGTGGCGCCAGGAAACCGGTTCTGCGCTTCCGTACTCGCGGTTGTGGCTGCCTGATTGGCGATGCCGCATGATACTACATCGACCAGCGCGATGCAGGACAGCATTTCAAGGCCCTGGATATATATCCGGTAGGGGTCCGACTGGGTGGTCGCAAAAGGCGCTACCTGAGGATTGATGTCAGTGACCCTGGCACGTTCAACTGCAGCAATGATTGCGCGTTGTTCATTAGCTGACAGGGATGCGAAGTAACCGTACGGGTCGGCGGACTCGTTCATCACCTTGATCTCGTCTTGAACATTCATGATGTCCTCATCTGTGACATCACTGGTGTCTACGCGAATTTCAGCGTCTAAGTCAATTGTTGATGCGGGCAAGGGGGTAAGATTCCCCAGGTTTTGGGCAGTAGCACTTGGTGGAATGATTAAACCAAATGCGAGAACTGCTGCTGTAGATAAAGCCATGATGAATCTTGTGGCGCGATTGCGCATAAGAACTCCTGTAAATTTCGTGAAAACGATTATCCGTGACGAGGGAAACACGCATATTAGGTGCTCCTTACCCAGAGTAACAGATAATTCCTATTAGGAAACTAACAGTTGTAAAATCACCCCTAATTAGGTGTATATCCCCTGCCAATTTATCGATCACAGCTCCACACAGAAGTAACGAAGTACTACTAGTAACGCTCGTAGATTGAAGTGCCCCGAGTTTTGTTCCTAGGGGGGCAGGGCTCAGCAGCCAAGGGGAAGGTGACCACTTCGTGTTCAACTCCTCGATGACAAAGGCCCGCAACTGCGGGTTGGTATCGAGTTTACGGGGTTTAGGCCTGGCTAAACGGTCTACAGCCCGCTTTTGCGCCACGAGGGCATCGTAGCCATGCTCAGTCATCCCACGGGCGATTTCCCTGCTAATCGTCGACTGATTCCGGCCAAGGTGGGCTGCAATCTCACGGTGAGTAAGACCCTGATCAAGCAGATAGGCTATCGCTATTCGGTCATGGCGGATAAGACGCTTTCCGCGTCCTACCTTCGATTCGGATTCAGTGGGATGATCATTGAGTATCCAACGCTCATACATGCGATTATGGTGCCACGTTTTCACCGTGGCAGTGCAGCGATCAACAACCTGGCCGGCCTGTTTATAGCTTTTGCCAGCATCCACAAGTTTCAAAGCTTGGGCAATGCGATCCCGCTCGTGTTGTATGGCTCCACCGCGACTGGTATTGGCGAGTTCGATACCGTCTTGCGCAAGGTATCGGTAAGCGGTCTGTGGGAAACCTGTCTCTTTCAGTGCACTATGCGCAGACCGACCGCTTTCTACAATAGCAATGATCTTTTGGTATTGATCTTTGTACTTATCCTCATTCAGGCTCCGACGGCGCTTGCCACGGCTAAGGCCCTCAGCCTGGCGCCACACCTTCGCCGTAGCCTTCGAGCCCCCCCAACTCCTTGAGGATCACCGACATCGGACGCGCATCATGCAGATACGCCTGCACATACCGCTCACGTAGCTTTCTATCGCCTAACATCTACACAACCTCCTAGCTGTATAGATGCATTCACCACCTGAGCCCGCCGCAGGCGCGGCGAACAACTTTGGCAGAACAGGCAGTTTTGCGTTTCGGGGCTTAGTTGGTTTGGGCCGCAGCGAGCTCAGTATGTGGCTTGTCTGCCTTATTGTTCTGAATCTTGAGACAGATGGCGTAGAGAATCCAGCTGAGGAGTGCCAGCCACACGAAGTCATCGACCAAGAACTTCTGGTACAGCGGCATCGCGTGAACATCGATGCTATCGCCGAACCACCACTTCGGCGGAACGGTGAGCAGCATGCCAGTCCAAGCGGCGAGAACAGCCAGCGAGCTGCCGGCGACCCAGGTGGAATTGCGCCAGGACCAGGCGCGGTAGACCAGAAGCGGCACGATGAGGGACAGCCACACCCAGTGGTGGGACCACGAAACGGGGGAGATGAGCAGCATGGTGGTGGCGGTGGTGAGGTGGGCGTCGACAAGCAGGCCGCGCCGCATCTGAGCCATGATGAGTGCTGAGCTAAGGCCGATGATCGTGAGTGCCGCCACGAGCCACAGCACGTTGATGAGCATGCCGTTGTTGTTCATCGCCTCCTGGGAGGTGAAGAGGCGCTGGATGACACCCTTGAGCGAGGAATTGGACTGATAGTCAGTAGCCACGCCGAAGTCTGCGCCCTTGCCCATATCGAGAAGCTTCGAGGTGAAGAATTCGACAAAGGCCTCCCAGCGGTAAACCGCGGCCAACAGGGTAGCCAGGACGGCGGAGGCGAAGGCTGTGAGGATGGGCCGCCACTCGCGGCGCAGCAGGAAGTAGAGCAGCATGGCCAACGGGGTGATCTTGATGGCCGCCGCGAGACCTATCAGCCAGCCCTGCGGAAGCTTGCGCTCGCGGGGAACAAGATCAAAGATGACCAGCGCCATGATGACGATGTTGATCTGTGCAAAACCGTTGTTGAGGCGGATGGGTTCAAAGAACATGGCCGCGGCCCACGCGATCGCCACGGTGGGCCACAGGTGCGGCACCTTGAGCGCGCGGAAGATCGCGTAGAGGCAGGCAAAGACCAGGGCGTCCGAGAGGACGATCATGATGTCGCCGGCGAGCGAATCGCTCATCCAGTCAAAAGCAGTCAGTGGCACCATGACCAGCGCCCCGAAGGGCGGGTAGATAAAGGGGAGCGCCAAATCCCCGGCGTACATGGGCTCCGAGTAGACCGAGCGGCCCTCCATGAAGGCGCGCACGCCCTCTCGGTAAATGATCATGTCCACCGGGAAGTCCGTGTGGAGGACGTGGCGGATGACGCCCACCAGGCCAATGATGAGCCCGGCGGCGGTCAGGAGTGTGCGCCTTGCGGCGTTAGTGGCGAAATTCATCGCCCCATACTCTAATTGACGTAACTATCCACCACGCGCACCGCACCACGGTCAGCGGAGGTGGCCATGTTGGCGTAGGCGCGCAGGGCCTTGGTGACCGGGCGGTTGCGGTCCTTCGGCGTCCAGGGCTTCTCACGCTGCTCCTCGGTGGCGCGGCGGCGTTCCAAGACTTCTTCGTCAACGTCGAGGGTGAGCTGGCGCTCGCGGATGTTGATGGTGATGGGGTCACCGTTCTCCACGAGACCGATAAGCCCGCCGTGAGCAGCCTCGGGGGAGATGTGGCCGATGGAAAGGCCGGAGGTGCCGCCGGAGAAGCGGCCATCCGTAATCAAGGCGCAGGCCTTGCCCAAGCCGGAACCCTTGAGGAAGGAGGTCGGGTGCAGCATCTCCTGCATGCCGGGGCCGCCCGCGGGGCCCTCGTAGCGGATGACGATGACATCGCCGGGCTGGACTTCCTTCTTGAGGATGATGGACACGGCCTCCTCCTGGGACTCCACCACGCGGGCCGGACCGGTGAAGGTCCACAGCTCTTCCTCCACGCCGGCGGCCTTGACGATGGCCCCGTTGGGGGCGAGGTTTCCGCGCAGGACAACCAGTCCGCCGTCAGAGGAGAAGGCATGCTCGGCGTCGTGGATACAACCATTGGCCGCGTCGGTGTCGAGCTCATCCCAGCGGTTGGACTGGCTGAATGGCTCGGTGGTGCGCACACCGCCAGGCGCGGCATGGAAAAGCTCGAGGGCGGCCTCTGTGGCCTTGCCGCCGCGGATATCCCAATCGTCCAGCCACTCCTCGGCGTTGTCGTAAAGCGCGGTGTGGACCTTGAGGTTCAAGTGGCCGGCGCGGCGCAGCTCGCCCAAGATGGCGGGGATACCGCCGGCGCGGTGCACGTCCTCGATGTGGTAGGTGCCGTTGGGTGCCACCTTGGACAGGCAGGGTACGCGGTAGGAGATCTCGTTGATGTCCTCGAGGGTGAAGTCCACCTCGCCCTCCTGCGCGGCGGCCAGCGTGTGGAGGATGGTGTTGGTGGAACCACCCATAGCCATGTCCAAAGCCATGGCATTGCTGAAGGCTTCCTTGGTGGCGATAGAGCGCGGAAGGACGGCGTCGTCTTCTTCGCCGTAGTAGCGTCGGCACAGGTCCACGATGGTGCGGCCGGCCTGCTCGAAGAGATCGCGGCGGGCGCTGTGGGTAGCCAGCGTGGTGCCATTGCCTGGAAGGGCCAAACCGAGCGCCTCGGTGAGGCAGTTCATGGAGTTGGCGGTGAACATGCCGGAGCAGGAACCACAGGTGGGGCAGGCGGATTCCTCCACCTGAGCCAGGCCCTCATCGGAGACGGCATCGCTGGCCGACGCCGTGATGGCCGTAATCAGATCCGTCGGCGCGTGCGCCACACCGTCGACGACGACGGCCTTGCCGGCTTCCATCGGGCCGCCAGACACGAAGATGGTGGGGATGTTGAGACGCAGCGCGGCATTCAACATGCCCGGGGTGATCTTGTCGCAGTTGGAGATGCACACCAGGGCGTCGGCAGTGTGCGCGTTGACCATGTACTCGATGGAATCGGAGATGATCTCCCGCGAGGGCAGGGAGTAGAGCATGCCGCTATGGCCCATGGCGATGCCATCGTCAACAGCGATGGTGTTGAATTCCTTGGGCACGCCGCCGGCTTCGCGCACGGCGTCGGCCACGATGTCGCCGACGTTCTTGAGATGGACGTGGCCGGGAACGAACTGGGTAAAGGAGTTGGCGATGGCAACGATCGGCTTGCCAAAGTCACTCTCCTTGGAGCCGGTAGCGCGCCACAGCGCACGCGCACCGGATGCCTGGCGGCCAACGGTGGTGACTTTAGAGCGGAGAGGGTACATGGTTAATCCTTCAGTTCGGGGTGTTTCTTGAGGTACTCGGCGTATTCCTCCTTGGTAAGGAGGATTTGTTGGCCATCGCGGTGGACGATGACGACCTTGTCATCGGCGGCTTCGCGGCCAGCGGTCAGGGCGTCGGGGATGCGGCCGTTGGAAGCGGCGGCAAGGCGGGGGAGAGAGTTAAAAGTCACGCCCGGCAGGTTGAGGTTGTCGCCGCTGGTGGTGCGAGCGTAGGCCTTCGAGCGCTGGAATCCGATGCCTTTAAAGTCCTTCCACGCGATGTCCTTGGGGCCGCGGAAGCCATAAGTGATGTGGATGCCTTTCGCGTCCACGGTGGTGTGGGCCCGCAGGACCCACCAGATGGCCAACACCGGGAAGATGAGGATCCAGAAGAGGTATTTCGGGGCCCAGCCAATGCTGAGAAAAGCGATGGCGGCGAGGATGCCAATGCCGAGGAGGTGTTCGCGGGTGGGCTTGAACGTTTCGGCCGTGGGGTGTTCGGCGCGAGAAGATGCGTTCTGCGGGTGTGAGGACGTCATAGTGGGTCATCGTAATTGACAGCGTGGCGCGGTGGCGAACCGCCCCACCTGTGCAATCTCGCAAAATGAGAAAAAGATCCCAAAAATGGGGGTAAATGCCTGCGGTGGCGTTTCTATCAGTGTACAGTTTAGCCCATGATCATTATTCGACTTCACCTCGTAGTAGTACCCGGGCGGCGCGAGCCGTAGCGAATCCACTAGTGACGTCGACCAGCAAGCGCCCCCGTTACCTTCACACCCAGGAAGGACAGCGGGGGCGTTATTAGTTGGATGATCTCTCCGATATCCATCCCCACTGAAGGAGCACAACAACCGTGACAGCTTCCACTCCGCCACAGCGGGCGCCCGAGCGCATCACGGGCGCACACGCCATTGTCCGTACCCTCGAAGATTTGGGCACCGAGCTTGTCTTCGGCATTCCGGGCGGCGCCGTGCTTCCGCTGTACGACGCCCTCTTTGAATCCACGAAGCTGCGCCACGTGCTCACCCGCCACGAGCAGGGGGCCGGCCACGCCGCCGAAGGTTATGCCCAGGCATCCGGAAAGGTAGGCGTCATGATTGCCACCTCCGGTCCGGGTGCTACCAACCTGGTGACCCCGCTGGCGGACGCCAACCTGGACTCCGTGCCGGTCGTGGCCATCACCGGTCAGGTGGGCAGCTCCTTGCTGGGCACCGACGCCTTCCAGGAGGCCGATATCCGCGGTGTGACCATGCCGATTACGAAGCACAACTTCATCGTCACCAAGGCAGAGGACATCCCGGGAGCTATTGCTGCCGCGTTCCACCTGGCGTCCACCGGACGGCCGGGCCCGGTCCTCGTGGATATCCCGAAGGATGTCCAGAACGCCCTGATGGAGTACTCCGGCCCAGTCATGCCGGACCTGCCGGGGTATAAGCCCACCACGACCCCGCACCCGCGCCAGATCACGCAGGCTGTTCGGCGCATTGCTCGCGCGGAACGCCCAGTGCTCTATGTTGGCGGCGGCGTCATTAAGGCGGAGGCTTCCCGCGAGCTGCGCGAGTTTGCTGAGCTGACCGGCATCCCGGTGGTGACCACCCTCATGGCGCTCGGCGCCTTCCCGGATAACCACCCGCAGCACATGGGCATGCCCGGCATGCACGGCACGGTGCCGGCGGTGGCGGCGCTGCAGCGCGCGGATCTTATCATCGCCGTGGGCGCGCGCTTCGATGACCGCGTGACCGGTGATACCGATACCTTTGCTCCGCACGCCGAGGTCATCCACGCCGACATCGACCCGGCCGAGATCGGCAAGATCCGTGAGGTAGCTGTTCCCATCGTGGGTGATGCCCGCGAGGTGCTTCTGCGCCTGACCAAGGCTTATGCCAATGACGCGGAGTTGGACGCCCCGAACCTCGGTGACTGGATGGAGTACCTGGGAGATTTGCAGCGCCGCTACCCGCGCGGTTTCGAGCCGACGTCGGACGGGCTGCTCAATCCGCAGGAGGTCATCCAGCAGCTCAGCTCCATCGTGGGGCCGGAGGCTATCTACTGCGCGGGCGTCGGCCAGCACCAGATGTGGTCGGCACAGTTCCTCGACTTCGAGCACCCGCGCAGCTGGATCAACTCGGGCGGTGCCGGCACGATGGGCTACGCCGTACCCGCAGCGCTGGGCGCTAAGGCCGCATGCCCGGAGCGTGAGGTTTGGGCGATTGACGGCGATGGCTGCTTCCAGATGACCAACCAAGAGCTCACCACCGCCGCGGTGGAGGGATTCCCCATCAAGGTGGCTGTCATTAATAACGGAAACCTGGGCATGGTGCGCCAGTGGCAGACGCTCTTCTATGAGAACAAGTACTCCCATACCAAGCTGCGTGAGCACGATGAGTACGTTCCGGACTTCGTCAAGCTCAGCGAGGCCCTGGGGTGCGAGTCCATTCGCGTCACCACGGCAGAAGGGATTGGCCCCGCGATTGAGCGCGCGCGCTCAATCAACGACAGGCCAGTGGTCATTGACTTCATCGTGGGCCAGGACGCCCAGGTGTGGCCGATGATTGGCGGCGGTGCCTCCAACGAGGAAATCCAGTACGCCCTGGGCCTGCGCCCGCTGTTTGATGAAAACGAGTCCGCGGCCGAGGATCCGGCCGACATCCACGAATCCCTCGAGGAGGCCTAAGAACAATGGCTAAAGACGACATCACCCGACACATCCTGTCCGTGCGGGTCCAGGACATTGAGGGCATCATCTCCCGCGTGGCCGGTATGTTTACCCGCCGCGGCTACAACCTCATCTCGCTGGTCTCCGCGCGGACCGAAACCGAGGGGATCAACCGCCTGACCATCGTTGTGGACGCCTCCGAGGTTGTCATCGAGCAGGTGGCGAAGCAGCTCAACAAGATTGTTCCGGTGCTCAAGGTGGTGGAGCTGGAGGAAGAAAACACCATTGCCCGCGCCATCATGCTGGTCAAGGTGGCCGCGGATAACTCGAACCGCCCCCAGGTGGTCGACGCGGTGAACATCTTCCGCGCCCGCATCGTGGACGTATCGCCGGAGTCCGTGGTGGTGGAGGCCACCGGTACGCCGGGCAAGCTGCAGGCACTTCTCGACGTCCTCGAGCCCTTCGGTATCCGTGAGCTGGTGCAATCCGGAAACGTCGCGCTGGGGCGTGGCCCGAAGGCGATGGCACCGAGCAAATAAATAATCTCACATTGTGGGCATCTTGTCCCAAAATGTGATACAAATTCAGTAGACCACGTCACTATTCACTGAGTAGTGACAACGAACCGCAGAGAGAAGGAACAACAACATGGCTATTGAGACTCTGTACGATTCCGATGCCGACCTGTCCATCATCCAGGGCCGCAAGGTCGCCATCATTGGCTATGGCTCCCAGGGCCACGCCCACGCAATGAACCTGCGTGACTCTGGCGTTGAGGTGGCGATCGGCCTGCGCGAGGGTTCCAAGTCCCGCGAGAAGGCGGAAGAGGCTGGCTTTAAGGTCCTGAGCAACGCTGAGGCGTCCAAGTGGGCTGACGTCATCATGCTGCTAGCCCCGGATACGTCCCAGGCGACCATCTTCGCCGAGGACATTGAGCCAAACCTGGAGGACGGCAATGCTCTGTTCTTCGGCCACGGCCTCAACATTCACTTCGAACTGATCAAGCCGGCGGAGAACATCACCATCGGTATGGTTGCGCCGAAGGGCCCGGGCCACCTGGTCCGCCGCCAGTTCGTCGACGGCAAGGGCGTGCCCTGCCTGATCGCTACCCAGCAGGATCCGAAGGGCGAGGGCCGCGAGCTGACACTGTCTTATGCCGCGGCCATCGGCGGCGCCCGCGCCGGCGTTATCCCGACCACCTTCGAAGCCGAGACCGTCACCGACCTCTTCGGTGAGCAGGCCGTTCTGTGCGGTGGTACCGAGGAGCTCGTGAAGGTCGGTTTCGAGGTGCTGGTGGAAGCCGGTTACGAGCCGGAGATGGCCTACTTCGAGTGCCTGCACGAGCTGAAGCTCATCGTTGACCTCATGTTCGAGGGTGGCATCAAGAACATGAACTACTCGGTCTCTGATACTGCAGAGTTCGGTGGCTACATCTCCGGTCCGCGCGTCATCGACGCCGACACCAAGCAGCGCATGAAGGACATCCTGTCCGACATTCAGGACGGAACCTTCACCAAGCGCCTGATCGCCAACGTTGAGGGCGGCAACAAGGAGCTCGAGGAGCTGCGCGCCAGCTACAACGATCACGAGATCGAGAAGACTGGTGAGAAGCTGCGAGATCTCATGAGCTGGGTCAAGAACCCGCTGGATGCAACTGCATAAATCGCACTGGATCTGAGTAATCCCGCTGGCCACCGGCTGGCGGGATTTTTCAATACCCGGGGCTTGGTGCCCGCAATGTGATGTTCGCGCACAAACGGGCACGTTCCCACATTTGGCGGTAGGCTCGAGGCCATGGGTTTCTCTACGCCAAGTTATGACCTTAATGACCTTTTCGCTCGCATCGATCGCGGTGATATTCAGCTGCCTGACTTCCAGCGCTCTTATTCCTGGGATGAGGACCGCATTAGATCGCTGATCGTCACCGTCTTGCGCGGCTACCCGCTCGGCGCATTTATGGCCTTGGATACCCGCAACGAAACCATGCGCTTTCGCCCCCGCCCATTGGCTGGGGCTCCGGATACCGGGGTGAACCCGGGCCTGCTCTTGCTCGATGGGCAGCAGCGCCTTACCACCTTGTATCACTGCTTCCGCGGCGAGGGCTTCGTCGATACCACTGATTTTCGTTCCAAGAAGGTCTCCCGCAAGTACTACGTGGACCTGCGCATAGCGACCTCGGAGGACATCATGCCGGACGAAGCCGTCTTCGCCGTCAACCAGCATGGCGAGCTGCGCTCCCACTTCGCGCCGGATATCGAAGGTTCCTTGAACAACCGCGAAGCCGCAATCGAAGAGTGCTGCATCCCGGTCTCAGCCCTGTTGAGCGAGGAAGGCACCAGCATGCTCTTCGAGCTCGCAGCCGCCAACGATGGTGCCACCCGTGATGTGGTTGCAGCCTTCAACAACCGCATCCTGCGCCCGCTGTCCGGGTACACCGTGCCGATGATCCGCCTCTCCCGGGAGACGGCAAGCGCCGGTATCGGCTCGATCTTTGCGCAGGTAAATTCCGCTGGTCTGCAGATGGATGTCTTCGATCTGCTCACGGCTGTCTTTGCCTCCGAAGACCCGGACTTCCACCTGGCGGAGGATTGGGCGGCCGTCGAGAAGCAGCTGCGTTCCTTCCCGGCGCTCGACGGCATTGGCCGCAACGAGTTCCTCTCGGCCGTGTCTTTGCTGGTGTCGGGGGAGAAGGGCAACGCTGGTGGTCAGCGCGAAGACATCCTGCAACTGACGCTCGCTGAGTACCGCAAGGCCGCGGAGACCCTCGTGATTACCTTCCGTGAGGTCGCCGAGTTCTTGGCTGAGCGCTGCATCCTGTCCCTGGAGCAGGTGCCTTATTCCGAGCAGATTATCCCGCTGGCGGTCATCCTGGCACGTCTGGCTGAGAAGAAGGGCGTGCTATCTACCCAAGACGCCTGGGACCGCCTCAACCAGTGGTTCTGGAGCGGTGTCTTCGGTGAGCTTTACGGCTCCTCGGCCGTCAAGCTGCGCGCTGCCCGTGATGTCGACGAGGTGACCAGCTGGGTTGCCGGCGATACCGAGAGCGTTCCGAAGACGGTGCGCGATGCTTCCTTCCGCGAGTCCCGCTTGCTGTCCGTGGGGGAGAACGACGGCGTATGGCACGGCCTCTACGCTCTGCTCATGGCACGCGGCGCCAAGGATTGGCGGACGGGGCGCGCCTTCAACCGCCATAGCTTCGAGGAGCTGCAGCCGGGATTCTTCCCGGTCTTCCCGCTTCGCTGGTGCGAGCGCCACGGTATCAGCGGCGTGCTGGCGAACTCCGTGCTCAACCGCACACCGATGGGCAAGCGCACCGAGGTGGTTCTGGACGGGCATTCGCCCGAGCGCTACCTGCCGCGCGTGCAGTCAAAGTCGATCATGGAGGATGCCGAGTTCGATAGTGTGTTGGCCTCCCACGACTTAGATCCGGAGCTGCTGACTGCGAAGACCGCGCACCAGTTCTTCGCCGATCGCCGCGAGCGCTTTGTCGGCATCGTCGAATATGCACTCAACAAGCAGGTGGTGCGCGACGTGGATGAGGCGAACCTTTCCGGCGGCGAGGAGGGCCCGCAGGCCTTTGCGCGTTAAGGTTCCTTCTCCACGTGCGCTACAGGTCGTGCCTGTAGCGCTGCTACTAGTCGTGACGGCCCTGGGCGCTGCGGGCTGTTCCTCGCTGGGGCGGGGCGAGCCGATCCTCACGCAGGACATCACCGCCCTCCCCGAAGCGGACATCGACCTGGCCCGCGCGAGCGAGGAGAACCGCTTGCGGCTTATCGACCCCCAATTCGCCAACGAGGTCACCGTGGTGGGGGACCGCTGGGGCATAGACTCTGCGCGCTTGTTCTTCAAGGAGAGCAATACGCTGATCCTCGCCGAAGAGACGGATGCCGCGGCCCTGCGCGCGGCGACGTTGAGCGTGTCGCAGCGCGTGCCCATGGTGACGTACGATGCGTCGATTCGCCCGCAGATTTCACAGCTGCTCACTGATCTCGACGTAGACCAGCTCCTCGTTATCGGTAACGTTCCGTGGGCCAGCCAGAACGGGCAACTTGAAGTTATCCATGACCCAGGAAACACCAAGGCGCTGGGGGAGTACACCGCTTTTCGCTTCACGTCGAAGGTAGTCATGAAACGCGAGCGCATGGTTGACAACATTGCGCGCTTGGATTCCTCTACGAAAACGGAGCTCAAGGCCGCCTGGGAGCCCCTGCCGCAGCACATAACGAAGGAAAAGATGCCGGCCATTCCGGCCCAGGCGCGCCGCGACGCACAAATGGCGCCGGTGATTGTGGCGACCGCGGAAAGCCCCCTAGCCAACGTGGTCAACGCCACCGCCTACGGTGGCACGGTCTTCGTCATGACCGAGCCAGATCCGTCGGCGACGAAGGCCGGCGCGGCGATAACCGCAGGGCTATCGGAGGGGCCTATCGTGGCCCTCGGACCGGAATTCGGTTCAGTGACAGAATTCACGCATAAAATCACTCAGGGCTGGAAAGAATAAACTACACTTCTCGGCATCTCCAATTCTGACTAGTAAAGGAAGTTATGTCGAAGCCGGTCGTACTTATCGCCGATAAGCTTGCCGAATCCACAGTTGATGCCCTCGGGGACACCGTTGAGGTTCGCTGGGTTGATGGCCCAAACCGCGAGGAACTTCTCGCCGCAGTGCCTGAGGCCGATGCGCTCCTCGTCCGCTCCGCCACGACCGTGGATGCGGAGGTTTTGGCCGCCGCAGAGAACCTGAAGATCGTCGGCCGTGCCGGCGTTGGCTTGGACAACGTTGACATCCCAGCCGCCACCGAGCGTGGAGTCATGGTTGTCAACGCACCGACCTCCAACATCCACTCCGCCTGCGAGCAGGCCATCGCCTTGCTCCTGGCCACCGCGCGCCAGGTGCCGGCGGCGGATCAGTCTCTTCGCCAAGGCGAGTGGAAGCGCTCGTCCTTCAAAGGCGTCGAGATCTATGGCAAGACCATCGGCATCGTGGGCTTCGGCCACATCGGCCAGCTCTTTGCCCAGCGCCTGGCGGCCTTTGAGACCACCATCATCGCGCACGATCCTTATGCCAACCCGGCCCGTGCGGCGGCGCTGGGCGTGGAGCTGGTGAGCCTTGAGGAGCTCATGTCCCGCTCTGACTTTGTGACGATCCACCTGCCCAAGACCCCGGAGACCGCCGGCATGTTCGATGCCGAGCTTTTGGCGCAGGCCAAGAAGGGCCAGATCATCATTAACGCCGCCCGCGGCGGCCTCGTCGATGAAGCGGCGCTAGCTGCCTCCATCAAGTCTGGCCACCACCGCGGCGCAGGCTTCGACGTCTATGCTTCCGAGCCCTGCACCGATTCCCCGCTGTTTGAGCTTCCGCAAGTTACCGTGTCCCCGCACTTGGGCGCATCCACGGTCGAAGCGCAGGACCGCGCCGGTACCGATGTCGCCGCCTCCGTGTTGAAGGCACTGGCCGGCGAGTTCGTCGCGGATGCCGTCAACGTTGAAGGCGGCCGGGTCGGCGAGGAAGTCGCCGGCTGGTTGGACCTGACCCGCAAGCTGGGCCTGGTAGCCGGCAACCTGCTGGATGCTGCACCGGTTGCCGTGGAGGTCGAGGCCTGCGGTGAGCTGGCCAACGAGGATGTCTCGGCTCTTGGTCTGTCTGCTGTTCGCGGACTGTTTTCCAGCGTGGTCTCGGAGGCTGTCACCTTCGTTAACGCAATGAAGATCGCCGAAAGCCGCGGCGTGACCGTGGACGTGAAGACCAACGTGGAGTCGAAGGGCCACCGCTCTTCGGTGCGCGTCAGGGTGATTGGCCCCAACGGCAAGGTATCGCAGCTGACCGGTGCCCTGACCGGAATTGACGGGGTGGAGAAGATTATCCGCATCAACGGCCGCGGCGTCGATATGCGCGCTACCGGCCGCAACCTCTTCTTCTCCTACAAGGATGCCCCGGGCGCGCTGGGTACCGTGGGTACCAAGCTGGGCTCTGCCGGCATCAACATTGTCGCCGCCGCCTTGACCCAGGGTAAGGACGCCTCCGACGCTGTGCTCATTCTGCGCGTCGAGCGCGAGGTGCCAGAGGAGCTCGTCGAGGAGATCAACTCGGCGCTGGGGGCTACCTGCCACCAGCTCGATTTGGATGTTTAATCCACACCGCACCTGAGTGGAGTCCACCGCCCCCCTGCAGAGCCAGCCATGGTTCTTCAGGGGGTTTCGGCTTCATGGAGGGCACGAGGGTGGTACTCTCTCAAGTATCCAATATGTGAGAAAGGAATCCCACAAAATGAAACTTGCAGTGATTGGCGGCGACGGCATTGGCCCCGAGGTAACCGCGGAAGCGCTCAAGGTTCTGCGCGCGGTGCGCGAGGACATCGAGGTGACCGACTATGACCTGGGTGCTCGACGCTACCTGCGCAACGGAGAGCTGCTTACCGACGCCGACCTGGCCTCCCTGCGCGAGCACGACGCCATCCTGCTCGGTGCGATTGGCGCCCCGGGTGAGGTTCCGCCCGGCGTCTTGGAGCGCGGCCTGCTGCTGAAGATGCGTTGTGCGCTCGACCACCACGTTAACCTGCGCCCCTCCAAGTTGTACCCGACGTCTACCTCGCCGTTGGCGAACCCGGGCGATATCGACTTCGTCGTCGTGCGCGAGGGCACCGAAGGCCTGTACTGCGGTAACGGAGGAACTCTGCGCGAGGGCACCGAGCACGAGGTGGCCTCGGAGGTTTCCCAGAACACCCGCTACGGCGTTGAGCGCGTGGTGCGCGATGCCTTCCAGCGTGCGATGTCCCGCCGCAAGCACGTCACGCTGGTGCACAAGACCAACGTTTTGGTCAATGCCGGCGGGCTGTGGCAGCGCACCGTGAACGAGGTGGCACAGGAGTTTCCGGAGGTCACCGTGGATTACAACCACATCGATGCCGCAACCATCTACATGGTCACCGATCCCGCGCGCTACGACGTCATCGTGACCGACAACCTCTTTGGTGACATCCTGACTGACCTGGCCGGTGCTGTTACCGGTGGCATCGGCTTAGCCGCCTCCGGAAACATTGACGCCTCCGGTGCGAATCCCTCCATGTTCGAGCCTGTCCACGGTTCTGCCCCGGACATTGCGGGCAAAGGGATTGCGGACCCGACCGCGGCGATCCTCTCGGCCGCGATGCTACTGCGCCACCTCGGCGACGAGGACAACGCTGTGCGCATCGAGGAGGCCGTTGCTGCCGACGTCTCCTCCCGCGGGGATGCGCAGCCGAAGACTACCGAAATTGGTGACCGAATCGCCTCCGCGCTGCGCGCCTAGCACTGTATGGTTGGCGCATGAGCGTCGAAATAGACGAGGTCACTAGTTTCCTCGCCCAGCACGAGCCTTTCTCCCGCCTGCCGGAGGAAGAGCTCACCGCGCTGTCTGCACAGCTGAGCATGATCTACCTGCGCCGCGGGGATGTCCCCGTCCGGCTCGGGGAGGAGAACGCGTTCCTACACATCATCCGCACCGGGGCAATAGATGTTCTGGGAGAGGATGGCGTCCTTCTCGATCGGCGCGAACCCGGGCTGACCTTTGGCTATTCCACGCTGCAGGGTGAGCCGGTTTCCGTCTATGAGATGGTCGCGGTCGAAGACAGTCTGGTCTTCACCCTGCCGCAGCACGCTTTTAGCGAGTGCGCCCAACGCAACCCAGACATCGCACGGTTCTTTTCGGCCAAGTCGCGCCAGATCCGAGCAGCAGCCCGCGAGCTGTCCGATTCCGCACCGACGGATGTTCTCCGCACGCCGCTGCAGGACCTTATCCGCACCGACGTGCTCACCGCTCCGCCCACCACCACGATCGCGGAAGCCGCTGGCCTGATGACTGACCGGAGTGTGTCCTCGCTCCTCGTCGTGGAGCCCGGGAACCAGAACGGCACCCGCCTTAAGGGCATCGTGACGGACCGCGATCTGCGTTCGCGCGTGCTCGCCGTTCACCGGGATCCTGGCCAGGCGGTGGGGGAGATCATGACGCCCAACCCGCTGACGGTATCTGCCGATGCCCCCGCCATGGAGGCGCTGCTGCACATGGCCGAGCGAGGTATCCACCACCTGCCGGTGGTCACCGAGGGCGCATTGCAGGGCATTGTCACGCAGTCGGACGTTACGCGCCTGCTCCATAACGATCCGCTCTACCTCACCGCGGATCTCTCACGGCGCAGCAGTGCCGCTGAGCTTCGTGGCGCTTTTCAGGAAGCCACGCGCCTGGCCGGGCGTTACGTGGAGCGTGGCTCCACCCCGGCGGAAGCCTCCAGCCTGGTCACGCTCGCCGCCGATGCAGTGGCCCGCCGACTGTGCACGCTAGCCGAGGAGGAACTCGGACCCCCGCCGGTCGAGTATGCCTTCGTGGCCGTCGGTTCGCAGGGCCGCCGGGAAATGGCGCTAGCCTCGGATCAGGACAATGCTCTGGTTCTCGCTGATGACTACGATGCCGCGGTACACGGCGACTACTTCGCGCGGATGAGCTCCTTCGTCTGCCAAGGGCTTGCCGACGCCGGCCAAGTTCTCTGCCCCGGCAACATGATGGCGATGAACGAAGAATGGCGGATGACCCGGACCCACTGGATCGATACCTTCCGTAGGTGGATCCGGGAGCCCCAACCGGAGGCTCTGCTCAACGCGCAGATCTTCTTCGATTTCCGTGTCCTCTATGGCAGCGAGGAGCTGGGCCGAGAAGTCCACACTGCTGCCGTAGAAATGGGTAAAGGGGCAACTCGCTTGCACGCGCACCTGGCCAGCTTGGCAGCGCGCCGCGAGCCGCCGCTGACCTTCTTCCGGGGGCTCGTGGTGGAGCGCGATGGCGACTACGCCAACACCCTCGACATCAAGAAGGGCGGGACCGCCGGAATCGTGCAGATGGCCCGGCTCTTCGCCTTGGCTTCCGGCTCGACGGTGGTGGATACCCGCCAGCGTCTCAGAGAAGCCGCCGGTAACGCGGTGAGCCACCAGGGGGCGCAGGAGCTTCTCGACGCCTTTGATTACCTACGCTCCCTCTCCTTCCAACACCAAGCCCACCAGCTGCGCGAGGGACAGCAGCCCAATTACAACATCGGCCCCAAGAGCCTGGGGCGCATGGAACGCGAGCACCTGCGCGATGCCTTCCGGGCGATCAAGTCGATGCAGAATGCCCTCGCGACCAAATACCCGGTGAGGAATATCTAGATGTGGAATCGCTGGAGCCGCCGGGCGGACTGGGGCGCGCCCCCGCGCACCACACCCCTTGATGACGTGGGCTTGTTGGCCGTGGACATGGAGACGACCAGCCTTAACCCCCGCACGGGGAAGATCGTCTCTATTGGCTGGGTTCCGGTTAATGGCAGAACCATCGACTTATCCGGTGCTGGCTATATCGTGGTGCGCGGTGCGCAGGTGGCCGACGACTCGCATGTCCACCTGCTGACCCAAAACGTCATCGACGCCGGAGAGGAGCTGGAGAGCGCCATGGAGCAGTTGCGCCAGGCGGTGCAGGGACGCGCGTTGCTCGCACACTTCTCAGCGCTGGAGGTGGGATTCATTGAGGCGGCATCGCGCGCGGTGTTCGGAGAGCGCCCGCGGCTGAGCGTGGTGGATACCTTTGCGTTGGAGCGGCGCCACATGGAGCGCATGGGCACCTACCCGCGCGGCGAGGACCTACGCCTTCCCCGAGTCCGTGAGCGCTATGGTCTGCCGCGCTATGGCAGCCACAATGCGCTCAGCGACGCCCTGGCTTGCGCAGAGCTATACCTAGCGCAGCGGGGGAGCACGCGAGCGGTGACCCTGGGGGACGTCGTCCAGCGCTGAGATAGACAACGCTTCCTTTGCAACCTTTACTGCAGACCCCTGATCGTGTGTTAAAAATCCTTGCGAGTAGTATGGCCGTTATGCGTTTAGGACGAATTGCTCACACCGAAGGTATCTGTTTTGCCATCATCGATGGTCCCGCCGACGCCCCGCTGGATCAGCTGGTGGCCAAGGAAATTTCCGGCACACCGTTTACGCCGCCGGAGCCCACTGGCCGCGAGTGGCCGCTGAGTGAGGTGCGCTTGTTGGCGCCGACCCTGCCGACCAAGGTCGTAGCGCTCGGCCGCAACTACGCCGACCACGTGGCGGAGGTCTTCAAGGAGTCTGCCGAGCACCTGCCGCCGACGATCTTCATCAAGCCTTCCACCGCGGTCATTGGCCCGGGTGCGCCCATCAAGATTCCGGAGTTCGCCACCAACGTCGAATTTGAGGGCGAGCTCGCCGTGGTGATCTCTAAGGTGTCGAAGAATATTGATCCGGAGAAGTGGCGCGATCACGTTGTCGGCTACACCATTTGTAACGATGTGTCCTCCCGCGACCTGCAGTTCCAGGATGGCCAGTGGGCACGCGCGAAGGGCATCGACACCTTCTGCCCGCTGGGCCCGTGGATTGAGACGGACCTGGACTGCATCAATCTCGATGACCAGAAGATCAACGCCTACCTCACGCACGATGGCAAGCGCGAGCAGAAGCAGGACTCCAACACCGACCAGATGATCGTGAAGATGGGCGATATTATCGCTGAGATCTCGCAGTCCTACACCCTGCTGCCGGGCGATGTCATCACCACCGGATCCCCGGCTGGCACGGCACCGATGGTGCCGGGCGATACCATCGAAATTGAGATCCCCGGCGTGGGCAGCCTGGCCAACCCGATTGAGCGCGCTTAGATGCTGCTCTAAAGGTTGAGCGCGCGCAAGATGGTGCGCAGCTTAGCCGTGGTTTCCTGAAGTTCGGCCGTCGGGTCGGAGTCCACGACGATTCCTCCGCCTGCCCACGCGCGGGCGGAGAGGCCATCGCCGGCCACCTCGGCGCACCGGATGGCTACCATGTATTCGCCGTCGCCGGAATCATCGCACCAGCCCACCGCGCCGGCGTAGAAGCCGCGATCGGTTTCAGCGGTTTCGATCAGCGCTTGTGCGGCCTCCGTGGGGGTGCCACAAATAGCAGGGGTGGGGTAGACCAACTCGGCCAACTCGAGCGCAGTGATGTCAGAATCCTTGAGGGTTCCCGCAATCGGGGTGCCCAGATGCCACATCTCATTGGTGGAGGTGAGCTGCGGGGACGTGGGAGCATCGAGGGTCTCGCACAAAGGCTGCAGAATACGGCGGATGTGATCTACCACGAAAGCGTGCTCGCGCAAATCCTTCTCGGAATTGTGCAGGTCCTGACCTGCCATGATGTCGCGTGCTTTATCCGACTGCCGGGGCGCGGATCCGGCCAAGGGGAAGGCCGTGACTGTTGAACCCTGCTTCTTGATGAGCACCTCCGGGGAAGAGCCCACGAGCATCGCTCCGGGTCGCCCCGCCGGGGTGAGGTCGGCGATGAAACCATCGCGATGGGAGGATAGGTCGATCAGCCGTGCGGCGACGAGGAGTGGATCGACAGGGGCGTGGAACTCAATGTCAACGGCGCGGGCGAGGACTACCTTGTCCAACTTCGACGCCTCGATCGTGGCGATGGCTGCTTCAATGCGGCGAAGGTGTTCCTCCGGTTCCGGATCGAAACCGGTAACCCGCGCGTTGAGCGTGCCGCTGCGGTAATAGGCATGTGGCTCGAGCGGGCCGTCCTCGCGGATAATGCTGCGCGGGACTGTCAAGGCGGCCGGATCTCCCTTGTGGAAGGGAAGCGCTCCGACGATCATCGGGACCGTGCCGGCACGCAGCTCGGCTACGGCGGCATCGACATCGCTGAAGGTCGCAGCCGAACCTTGGGTACGCACAGACCCCGTCGCGCGGGACAGGAGGAAGTCGGGGGCGGTGGAGGGTCTGTTTTCACACATAAGGAATAACTCTAGTTCCTTCTTTCCTTCTTACCGAAACCAGATCCACTCCTTATGCGGGGTGACCGCCCCTAGGGGACTAGTCGCGGTTGCGCGGGCGGAAGAACTGCACCGCGATGAACAGCCCGATACCGAGGAGAAGCGCAAGGGAACCCATGCCCGCAAGGAAGCCCGCCCAGAAGCCGGCCATCGGTGCGCCATAGCTCATAGCCTGGATGTTTGCGCTTCCAGCCTGCTGTTCCTCCGTGCTTGGGGCGGGGCGCTGCGCCGCGGCGGTATGCTTGGTGCTTCGTTCCTTCTTGGGCGCCGCGGTACTCCCGGACTCTTTCGCGCGAGTAGCAGAGCGCCCGTTCGAGGTGTTCCGATGTGTGGAATCTCTCTGTTGTTCCACAGTGTGGGATGATCCGTTCTGTGGGGCGCGCTGGCCCTGCGTCTCAGGACGTTGGCTTCTTTCAGAAGCATCTGCGGCCGGCTTCTTTTCGGTGCTTCGCGCGGAGCGCTCAGACTGCTTCGAGTCTTTGGCGTCTCTGGACGTGGAGGGCTGCGCGCCGTTGAGGACGGCCTCGGCCTCCTTGAAGGTTTTATCCATCGTCTTGTCTAACTGAGCGATGGACTTAGAGGTGTCGTTGATCTCCTTGGCCAACTGCTGCGGGCGGTTCTTCGCGCTGCCAGAACCAGAGCCCTGCCCAGCGCCGGCACTGGCACCCCAATCCAGTTGACACACCTCGTCGGGCTCCGCTTCACCTACGAGGAAAGGAACGTCGATGGAATGCTCCGAGCCACCGTTGAGCGTAAACGTGAAGGTTGCGGCATAGGCGCCTGGCTCGGTGAAAATGATCCCGGTGTGGCTGTGGAAGTGGTCGGGGTAGTTCCAGGTGATGTCTGGGTCTTCCGAATCAAAGAGGACGGTGGGCGCTGCGCCCAGGGAGTTTTGGAATCCCACCATACGTCCGCCTTCCGGTGCGCTGTGCAGCGTTAGCGACAGGGTAGCGCCCTCGGCCGTTGCCGGGTCGAGGTAGCTGGTGTTGAAACCAAGCCAGGGGATTGCCGGGTCTTGGGTTTGGGGGATCTGCCAACCACTCGACGGGATATCGCTTCCGGCTGACTCATCGAAGGCGGCATTGCTGCCGACCTCCACGTAGAACTCGCCGGAATCGTAGTCCTTGCCGGACTCATCGTCGCGGGCGATGAAGGAGATGTTACCAGAATCTCCCACCAGCGCGAGGTCTTGGTGTCCGCGGCTAAAGGCATGCAGGGAGCTGGCATCGCAGGAGGACTCGCCTGCGCGCTCCGCGGCAACAGCGGGCGCTGCAGAAGCAATCATCGTCGGCGAGCTCAGGGCGATAGCGGCGGCAGCAGTCAAGGTTAGGGGACGGATATTCATGCGGACAGGGACTCCTTTGATTCAGATGGGTGCGGGGAGGACGCCGTGGCACGACGAGAATGCAGAAGAGGGGACAGCGCCCACGCCGCGAGGAAGCAAGCAGTAAGCAGCAGTACGATGGTCGCCCCAGCGGGAAGATCGATGGCCCACGCCAGATAGATGCCGAAGAAGCTGCCGAGCGAACCGATGGCCGCGGAGGCGATCATCATCGACCCCAGCGAGTCACAGAGCAGCCGCGCCGTGGCCGCCGGGGTAATGAGTAGGGCGAGCACGAGGACGTTGCCGATGGTGCCCACAGAGATGACCACCGCGCCGGTCACGCAGAGGTAGAGCACGATGTCTAGAGCAAAGACGGGCAGTCCCATCGCGCGGGCGGTCTCTTTGTCCAGGCACGTGGCGGTGAGCTGGGGGCCGAGCAAGACCACGGCCCCAACGATGAGCACCGTGACGGTGAACGCGGTGTAGAGATCTGCACGGGAGACACCCGTCAGCGATCCGAAGAGGAAGCTCGTGAGCGAGGCCGTATAGCCCTCCACCCGGGAGATAATGACCATGCCAAGCGCAAAGGATGCGGCGAAGAAAATACCGATGACGGAGTCCTCGCGGACCGTGCGCCGCTGGGAGAAGCACGCGATGAGCACGGCGACGGTGCAGCCCGCCACGGCGCCGCCGAGCAGCACTGAGCCCTGGAGCACGAAAGCGATAGCCAGACCCGGGAACACCGCGTGGGAGACAGCATCGCCGATAAAGGCCATGCCGCGCAGCACGACGTAGCACCCCACCACCCCGCACACAATTGCAGCGAGGATGGAGATGCCGACCGCGCGGGCCAAAAAGTCCAGGTGCGGGTTGGCCAGGTCCTGGAAAAACTCAACAAGCGAAATGTCGATCATGCCGCCACCCCAATCGCAGAGAGCAGCGGTGAGGAGGCCGATACCCCGAAGGTCTCGCTCCACGGCTGCGGCGTCAGGCGCAGGTCCTCAGCGGGCCCGTCCGCGACGATCCCCCGGTTAAAGAGCACCAGTCGCGAACACGAATGCGCGGCCTCGGAGAGGTTGTGCGTGGACATGACCACGCTGCTTCCCTGGTCGGTAAGTTTCTGGAAAAGAGTCAGTAGCTCCTCGGTGTTGGGAGCGTCGAGTCCGGTGAAGGGTTCGTCGAGAAGCAGCACCTCGGGCTCGCAGGCCAGAGCGCGGGCGATGAGGACGCGCTGGCGTTGGCCGCCGGACAGCTGCGCGATGGGTCGCTGGGCGAACTCTTCCAAATTGGTCAACTCGATGGCGCGGCGGGCAGCCTCCTTGTCAGCCCGGCCCGGCCGCCGGAACCAGCCCACCATTCCCGTGCGCCCGCTGAGCACCGCCTTGGCCACGCTGATGGGGAAGTCCCACTCCACGTCGTGGCGCTGCGGGACGTATCCCAACGAGGTGGTGACGTCGATGGTGCCGGTGAAGGGGACCAGCCCCAGAACGGCGCGCATCAGCGTGGTCTTACCGGCCCCGTTCGGTCCGAGAAGCCCAATAAACTCGCCGGGGTCGACGTCGAAGCATGCACCGTCGATGACCTGGCGGCCAGAAAGCGACACTGCCAGGTCGTTGATTGAGATGAAGGGATTAGCCACGGCGCCCGCCTTTCGCGCGTAGCACCGCAAACACAGCCCCGACGAGGACGAGTAGGCCCGCACCGGCGAGTGCCCAGACCCACACCGGCACCGCGGCGCCCGCCGAGGCATCAGAGGACTCAGCGCTCGGATCCCACTGCGCGGCGTGTGCCTGCGCGACGTCGGTGCCTGTACCGACAGCAAAGGTTAACGTGGCCTCGGCAGCGACATCGCTCCCGGCGCTCTCGCCCGCGCCTTGCCCGCTCATGCGCACCCGAACCTGGTGGATGCCGGGCTCGCTAAATACCCAGTTAGCGTGCGTATGCGTGCCCAGGTCCACCCAGAAACCGTCCGTGGCCCCAGTCGCGGTGGACCACAGCAGCTGCGGTTCTTCGAAGCCGCCATTCTGCAGGAAGAGGGAGAACTCGCCCGGCCCCTGGTGGCCCAAGAACTCCATGGTGAGGCCGCGGTCAACGTTGTCCGTTAGCGAGGGCGCCTGGGTATTCCAGCCCAGCCACGGCACGTCGGCTTGCTCTGTTTGGGGAACGACCCACACCTGCGATCCGGGTTCGGCGCCGACAAAGGAAAAGGCTTTGTCCTCCGGAAGGGTGAGTTGGGCATTGTCGCCGACGTCGAAGACCACGTCAGCAGGATCACGCCACACCGGCGTGGCTGCTGAATCGTCGCGGGCGAGGAACTGGGCCTGCCCGTCGACAAGCAACAGCCCGAGATCCACGTGACCGTGGTCGATGGTGGCCTCTGTCCCAGGTGCGGCGACCTCTTCATCGGCGCTCACGACCTGGGCCAGATCACCGGCCGAAGCAGTCACCGGGGCGAAAGCCAGCGCCGCAGCGGTCAGCGTTGCCGCCAGGGACGTGCCTAGTGTGTGGATGGTGCGATTAGACATGAGTTTCCTTCGTGGTGCTGCCTAAGCAGCGGTTGAGTGAGTGTGCGTTGAATCGCAGGAGGTCGAGATACGTGGGGACGGTGTCATCGAGAGTGTCGCCGTAGATGGGGCACACCGCGATCCCTAGGGATTCGGCAGCCTCACGGATGACATCGGCGCTGGCCTGTTGGGTAGGTTCGACGAAGACCGCGGGAAGTTGGAGATTCTCCAGCGTCCGGCGCAGGGCGATGACGTCCCGCGGTGACGGCTCGATGGCCGGGTTGGGAGTGACGAATCCCGCAATGTCAAGACCATAACCTTGTTCTAGGTAGGCATAGCCGTGATGAGGTGTGACCAAGTGCCGGTTGCGCTCCGGGATGTCTTCGATGAGCCGCCGCACCTCCGCGTCCGCGTCGTGCAACTGCTCGATGTAGATCTGAGCGCGCTCCCGATACTCCGCGCCGTGGGAAGGATCCGCCAAGGCCAGTTGTTCGGCGATGACCTCGGCATAGCTGATGCCGTTGGCCGCGTTGTGCCACAGGTGCGGGTCAACCTCGCCGTGGATGTGCTTGCCCAGGACTGCCTGAGGCAGCAGGTAGGTCTCGTCACCCGGGCGCCCCAGGAAGCGGTAGGCCGGGTCCGGTGGTATCTGCTGCAGGGTGGAGTTGGGAATGCTCAACGCCGTGGTGCGCGGGTCGAAACCTTCGCCTTGATCCTCTAAGTCGAGCTCGCCCGTGGACAGGTCCGCGGTGATATCTACGTGGCCCGCATCCAGGGCGGTCATTCCATCAGGTGGCTGTACGCCCACGGCCACCGTGAATTCCTGCGGGGAGCTATCCGTTGCGCCAAAAGTGAGACGGTATATGCCCGGCTTGGTGAAGGCCCACGAGACGTGCGTATGGGCGTTGGCCGGCAGCGTCGTGGAATCGTCGCGTTCGTCCAGACCATCAGCCGTGTTAAAGAGTGCTTCGGGCGTACCAAACGTGGATACGACGTAAGCCGCAACATCGCCTGGACCCTCGGCATCGAGCAGGCTCATGGTTACGCTCGTGGTACCCGGCGGGGCATTGCGCACACGCAACCCCAGCCAGACGGCATCGAGGGCAACGTTTTCCACCAGCGGCACGAGACGGGCCCCGCGCGTGGACGCTTGGTCCGCTACCTCGGTGACCGGAACATCCGATGATTCCCGCAGCGTCTTCAACAGGTTCTGCGGCTCGAGGAGAAACCCATTGGCCAGCAGCACATCCGCGTTTGCGACATCCCGCACCGAGCGCAAGCTCGGCTCAAAGGTGTGTGGGTCCTTGCCCGCAGGAATCAACGTGGTCACCGCAGCGTCGTCCCCGGCCACGTGCTTGGCGACGTCCCCCAGAATCGGCGTCGTCGCCACCACCTTGAGCTTCGCATCGTCCCCATTGGCGGTGCTCGCGCAACCACTGAGCGTGGACGCGCCAATAAGCACCGCCGAGAGTAGCGCGATGGGGTGCGTCCGGGTGCGTACTCCGTGCGGCATTAGTCGCGGCCCTTAATGAGTGCGAGACGTGCTAGCGCCAAGCCAAGCACGAGCATGCCAAGGCCCAAGATTCCGATGCCCCACGGCAGTAGGTTTTGCCCGCTGTCGTAATAGCCGGCGGCAGCGACCGTGTCCACGTTCTCCGCGGCTGGCGTGGTTTTGTCGGCTACGCGGGCAGGCTTGCGCTCCTTCCTTTCCTTGCGCTCTGAGCGGTCTTTTCGATTCTTGTCCTGTGCCTGTTGTTCTGCGGCCTTGGTTCCCGCAGCCGACGCCGCACCGCGGGTAGCGCCTCCGGAGCTTCCGCCCCCAGAGCGTGAGCCCGAGTTAGAAGAAGCAGGTTCGTCGGAAGAGGCCTCGCCCAGGGTGACGTCGTCGAGCTCAGCAGAGCTCTCAGCACCGTGGTCCGTATCCGTTTCTTCTTCCCGGGGCGTGGCTTCTGCATCACCGACGTCCCAGGTATAGGTGACCTGGTTACTCGTGTCCCCATTGGATTCTGCCTGCACCGTCATGGTGTAGATACCGGGTTCGCTAAAAGCCCAGTTGACGTGTCGGTGTGCCGGGTAGGCCTGGTTGATGACGTCCCCGGACACCAGGTCCAGCGCGCCGGCGTCGGTGACAGGCTGGATATCGCCGAAGCCTGCCGTTTCGAACACGAAGATATCACCGGGGCCGGTGACCTCGACGAACTCGAAGTTGATGTCGGTGTAGCCAGCCGATTGTGCAGACTGGGTATCCCATCCCGGCCAGAGCAGCGAACTGTCCTGGGTCTGGGGGAGGTAATACGTCGGTGCGCCAATCCCATCGATGCCCTCGGTGGCCTCGCTCCAGGCTTCCTCGGCCACTTTGAGGGTGACATCGTTGCCTGGGCGTACGACACCGCTACCTGTGATGTCTTCCTTCATTGACAAAGTGAGCTCTCCGCCGGGTGCGGAGACATAGAAGGCATCAACGTGCCCGGTGACGAAAACCTCGCCATCGGCGCGGGCCGGGGCCGGGTGGCCCGTGAAGACGACTGCCAGCGCCACGGCGATGGCGCAGAGGGCAGCAGTGACTCTGTGCAGTTCTGTGGTGCGGTGCACGCGGTGTCCTTTCTAGCGATGAAGCAAGCCGTTGAGGCGAGACTCAATCTGGCCGCGGTGGTTGTTGTAGAAGTTGAGGAAACCTTGGAACACGATGGCCAAGACAACGGGAAGCACGAGGCCCCACAAACCCTCGAGCTTGGGCATAGAAGACTTCATGCCCTTCTCGCCGCTGGATTTGTTGTCGTTCGGCTTGGTACTGCCGGGCTTGTCGTTGCCCTCGCCCTTGTTTCCGCCCTCGTTACCGTCCTTCGCGCTCACGCAGTCCTTGATCGCGGCGTCGCCGGCGGCCACGGTGAGCGTCTGCGGTTCAGAGGTAATCTCCTTGCCGTCTGTAGTGGTAGCCGAGTAGCTGACCTCGAGCTTGTACATGCCCGGCTTCGTAAACGCCCAGTTGGTGTGGGTGTGGGAGGCGAAGGTGGTCTCAATGGAGTAGTCACCTTCGGCGGAGTTGATCAAGGGAGTAAAGCCCTTGCCCAACCCTTCGGTGGTGAATAGGCCCACCTGTGCGCCGTCGGGCATCTCAACGGGCTTGATGTTGAGGGTGACCGTGCCGTCTTTGTAGTCCTGGTAGTCAAGCGCCTGGGTGTTATAACCCGGCCAGATGATGCTCTGCTCTTGGGTTTGGGGGAGCAGGAAGAACTTATCCTCGCCCAGGTAGTCGAAGTCTTTGCCCTTGAGCGCCTCCGGGCGGGGGCGCAGGGCATTGTTGTGGATGGCGAGGACAACGTCATCAAGCGGGCGCTCGACAGTCTTCTTGTCTACGATGGCCGTCTCATCCTTGAGGCGGGTGCGGAACTTATCGCCGTCACGAGTGACAGCGATATCGACGTGGCCATGGTCGAGCACCGCCTTGTCAACGCACGTACCGGTGTACTTTCCTGACTCCGGCTTGGTGTTGTTGTCGGGGCTGGTGGAGGGAGCCTTGGAGGTTGTGCCGAGTGCGCCGCGGCCCTCGTACTTCTGCCCAAAGGAGAAGTTTTCGGTGAGCGTGATGCTGCCGGAATCTTGCTTGATGCTCGGGTGCGGAAGGATATCCAGGCGCACGGTAGTGCCGTTGAAGCTTGCGTCTGCGCCGGCCACAAACTCCGCGCGGCCGTGGGTGATGACCCCGTCGAATTCGACGTCGGGAAGCTCGCTGCCCTTGCTGAAGAAGCCACCATGGACGTAGCCTTCGAGCTTTTTATCGGCGGCCTCCACGATGATGCGCGTTGCGTCCTCGCCCTCCGGAACGGCCCGCGCGGACAGCTCCGGGTTAGATACCGAGACCTCTTGATCGGAGGAGAGCTGGCGGAGGTTGGTGGTTTCTGTCCAGGACTCCGCAGACTTCTTCGAGGTGGTGGAAAGCTCAGCGTTCTCGGAGTAGGCGAGCTCCTCGGTGATCCAGCGCGGGCTGCCGTCCTCTGGGGTGTAGACAGCCTGGATCGTTGAGGACTCTGGGCCTAGGAACTCATCGAAGTGTGCTTGACCGTCTTTCACGGGCAGATCGGTGAGGAAGTAGCCATCGATCAGCAGCGTGAGCGTGCCGTTGCTGCCGCCGGTGAAGTCGATGGAGGAGAGGCGCTCATCCCCGTCCTTGTCTCCGGACTTCTTCGGAGCGATGGTCAACCGGTAGTCCTGTGCGCTGGCATCTCCCGCGGTGGCCTTGTCGAACCGCTCCTTGAGTGACGGTGTTGGATCGGCAGCCGGACGTTGACCGCCCACCTGGATGGAGGTGGTGGTCGGTGCGGAAGCGATGAGCTTGCCGTCCTTGTCGCGCGCGGTGGTGCGGTAGGTCAGCTGGTAGCGCCCAGGCTTGGTGAAGACGGTGTAGTTGTGGGTGTGCGTGCCGCTCGTCAGCCAGGCAGAATGCGGGGCACCCTCGGTGGTTCCGAAGAAGCGCTGCAGGCCGCCGGGGCCGGGGTAGTAGCCAAACATCTCTACCTCGCCGGGGCCATCAACGCTGAGGAGGTCGAGAGAAGCGATGCTGTCGCGGAAGTCATCAACAGGCAGCTCGGTGTCCGCACCGAAGCCCATCCACACTGGGTCCAGGCTGCCCTGTACGCGGGCGGGTGCCATGTAGTAGGTCGTGCCAGCCTTTCCGAGGAAGGAAAGTGCAGGGTCCTCAGGGACCGTGAACTGGTATTGGTTGGTTCCGTTCTGGTCCCAGCCTTTGCCCACCCAGGTGACGGTGTCGGCCAAGTCGTGGTCGCTTTCTGCAGAATGGCTTTTGAGGGTCAGAGAATTACCCTCCCAAAATGCCTTGGGGGAGTCGATGTGCGTTTGGGTGGCCACGTGCTTGCCGTCGTCGGGACCGGCAACGGCGGTGGCGGGAGAGGCGAGGAGTGCGGCGCACGTAAGCAGAGCCGCGTAGCGGGTACGAATCACGATGGGAGACCTTTCTTCAGTTCTTAATCGAGATTTTTCACTATAGGTAATGGAAACCAATACCGTTTAGTGTGGGGGAAAGGTGCTGCTCAGCCTTAGTGGAAACGGGGTTCAACTACCCCCAAGTGGGGCGGGCGGTGCGGCGATGCGGCGCTGAACTACGATGGGGAACATGACTAAACCGACATCCGACGTCCGCGTCCGTTTCTGTCCTTCACCAACCGGCACACCCCACGTGGGCATGGTCCGCACGGCCTTGTTCAACTGGGCTTATGCCCGTCATACCGGTGGCACTCTCATCTTTCGCATCGAGGACACCGATGCTGCCCGTGACTCCGAGGAGTCCTACCAGGCCATCATCGACTCCCTGAACTGGCTTGGCCTGGGCTGGGATGAAGGCGTCAACGTCGGCGGCCCTGACGAGCCCTACCGCCAGTCGCAGCGCATGGATATCTATGCTGACGTCCTGCAGAAGCTCAAGGATGGCGGCTACGTCTATCCGGCTTACTCCACCAACGAAGAGGTGCAGGAGCGCCACAAGGCAGCCGGCCGCGACCCGCAGCTAGGCTACGACAACTTCGACCGCGACCTCACTCAGGAACAGATTGACGCCTTCGAGGCGGAAGGTCGCAAGCCGGTGTGGCGCCTGCGCATGCCGGACAAGGATTGGTCCTGGACCGACCTGGTGCGCGGCGAGATGACCTTCAAGTCGGAGACCCAGCCGGACTACGTCGTGGCACGCTCGAACGGTGCGCCGCTCTACACCCTGGTTAACCCGGTCGACGATGCCCTTATGGGAGTTACCCACGTCCTGCGCGGAGAGGACCTCCTGTCTTCCACGCCGCGCCAGCTCGCCCTCTACGAGGCGCTTGTGGAGCTCGGCATTGCCAAGAAGACGCCTGAGTTTGGTCACCTGCCCTTCGTGATGGGTGAGGGCAACAAGAAGCTGTCCAAGCGTGACCCGCAGTCTAACCTGTTCAATCACCGCGACAACGGCATCATCCCGGAAGGCATGCTCAACTACCTGTCGCTGTTGGGCTGGTCCCTGTCTGCGGACCAGGACATCTTCTCCGTCGACGAGCTCATCGCCAACTTCGACGTTCACGACGTGTTGGGTAACCCTGCTCGCTTCGACCAGAAGAAGCTCGAGGCCATCAATGCGGATCACATTCGCTTGCTGGAGCCAGCAGACTTTGCTCAGCGCCTGCGCGACTATCTGACTGAGTACACCGACTTCCCGGCCGACTATCCGGAGGAGAAGTTCGCTTTCGCTGCAGATCTGGTGCAGACCCGCATCAAGACGCTGTCTGACGCTTATGGCCTCATGTCCTTCCTGACCACGCCGGATGCCGAACTGGAGCTGGATGAGAAGGCAGCCCGGAAGAACCTCAAGGAAGATGCGGTGCAGCCGCTGGAGGTTTCCATTGCCAAGCTGGAGGAGCTCGGGGAGTGGAAGGCGGCGGAGATTGAGAAGGTTCTCTCCGCCGCGCTTATCGACGACCTCGGCCTCAAGCCCCGCAAGGCCTACGGTGCCCTGCGTGTAGCTATCTCGGGCCAGCAGGTCTCCCCGCCGCTGTTTGAGTCCATGGAGCTGCTGGGCAAGGAGTCCACGCTGGCTCGCCTTAAGGCTGCTCAGGCGCTCACGCCGTGGAGCGCTGAGTAGTCCTCCTGGGCAGTCTCACAGAGCTGTAATTTCGGGGCGTTAGGTGTCACTCCTAACGCCCCGAAAATGCTTTCTGGCCTGGCGATTTGTGTGTATCGGTAGTGCTGGATATAGTTATAAACCGTTGCAGCGAGCAGCGAGGGGTTAAAGCCCTGAGCTAGTTCGAAGCGATAATGGCCTATGGTGTAATTGGCAACACAACGGTTTCTGGTACCGTCATTCTAGGTTCGAGTCCTGGTAGGCCAGCAGTGATAACTGCGCAAGGTGCAGCGACACTTTGCGGTAAGTCGTCACAGTTCTAAGCCCCGTTCGTCTAGCGGCCTAGGACGCCGGCCTCTCACGCCGGTAACACGGGTTCAAATCCCGTACGGGGTACCACCACAGAGTGGCAAGCACAATGAGCTTGCCACTCTTTTTTCGTATCATTGGCGACCATGCACTTCTACATTGTTCATGGATACCAAGCCAGCCCTGACAGTCACTGGTTCCCGTGGCTAGAGCGCCTGTTGACCGCCGATGGCCACACCGTTCGCATAATCGCGCTGCCGGAACCGAACGCTCCAATGCTCGATGAGTGGGTAGAGGCGATACGCAACGATATTGAGCGTCCAAACGCTAATACCTGCATCATCACGCATAGCCTAGGCGGCACCGCGCTGCTGCACTATCTCACGGCCTTGGAGGGCGAGTGGGAGCTTCCTGGGCTCTTCATTGTTTCTGGGTTTGTGGAGAAACTTCGCGTCATCCCAGAGCTTGACGAGTTCATTGGCCAGGCTCGCATCGACGTGCCTGCTGTCAAGCCCCACATCGCTCACACAGAGGTCTTCGTGTCCACCAACGATGTCCTAGTAGACCCCGCCCTTACTCAGCAGCTTGCCGACGCCCTCTCAGCCGCACCCATCACTATCCACGACGCTGGACATTTCCTTGAGAGTGACGGCTATACCGAGTTTCCACAGCTGGGGGATCGCATCACGCAGTGGCTGCACAGTCTATAGTCCCTCAGTCATAGCTTTGAGCGCCTCCACGTGCGCCACGTAAGCCCGTGTGCCCGCCTCGGTGAGCGCGACCCACACGGCATCCTTCGCGCGGGTAGAACCGTACTCTCGGGTGCGGCTAATGTGGCCGTGATCCTCGAGGTACTTTAGCTGTTTGGACAGCGTATCGGCGGGGAGCTCGGTGAACTCGGCGAGCTTGCTGTACCTCATTTGCCGGCCTGCGGTGGCGCCGGCGGAGTAGAGCGCAGCGCAGATTCTGAGGCGGTTAATCGGGTGGATAACTGGGTCCAGCTCAGGGGATTGGTTGGGTGCTTTACTAGGCATTAGCGCCCTTTATGGCCGCGTTGCTGTTCTCGTAGAGCATCCAAGCGGTCGCTGCTGAAACCACGACCCCACTGGTAATCATCCATGGCCATGTATCAGGTGTCGGAGTGGTGGAGAAAATCATTGCACCGGGCAGTAGTACTCGTGACCAGGTCGCACGATCGTTGCTTGGCCCCATGTTGGGATCAAGGCGCACGAAGGGGTTCACGATTTTGTGCTTAAGGAGGAAGCCGAGAATGAACGTCGGTATGAGGATTGCGAGTGTGTACCACCAGGACAGCTTGGATAGCGCAAGACTGCTACCGACGCCGAGCGCTACAACTGCTACCGCCCACCAACTCTGTGTCCAGGTGGTGCGTTGTTGAACTTCGTCAATGACTTTGAGTTCGTTGTTCATAACCTGACTCCCTTATTTGCATCTAATGCAAGTCTAATGGTTGCAACGATGGCAAGTAAAGGGGTGGGTTGCTCGCACGATCTGAGTGGTCTGGTTCTACCCCATACCGGCTAGGAACTTCGGCGAGGTAGTCGGGAAAGTCGCAGGAGTACCAGGGGGTGAACCAGTGTCCAATTGGTCTAAGTCCTACCGGTATGCCTTTTCTGGTCATACACTGCAGGTACAACGCATTCCCGACAGAAAGGAGAGCGGATGGCGGAAGCTGAAAATCATCACTATCGCCGACGCGACTCTAGCAGATAGTACTAGGCGGCATCGCCATAATCCAAAACTTCTTAAAGCCAACACTCGAGCGAAGTAGGAGCCTTGCACCACATGCTGTTAGCGCACGTGTCCTCCCGAACCTCTAGCGATGACTAACAAGTGCTCCGGCCCCAGCAGCCCACGGCACGCCAGCGGAATAACCACTGATTCGATCCGCGCCCAGGCCTTGAGAGCCAATGTTTCCATCGCAGCCGAAAGCGGTAACGAGGTTCGGGATTTTATCTGTGTAAAAGGTGCCTCTACGTGCCGATTTGTGCAACCTTTTGGGGATCCTATAGTGTTTAGCAAGTCCGCAACGGACAGCTAAGCGAGCCCCGTTCGTCTAGCGGCCTAGGACGCCGGCCTCTCACGCCGGTAACACGGGTTCAAATCCCGTACGGGGTACAACGAAAAGCGCTAAGCCATGCACGTGGCTTAGCGCTTTACTTCTTTAGCGTGGGTGCTACACGATCATGATTTCGGCGTTGTTACCGCCGGTACAACGGATGATCTCGCGCTCGTCGGTCTTACATGCGAGGTCGTAGGATTGGTGGGTAACCGGACTGGTGACCGAGATTTGTGGTGGGACGTATCCGCGTAGATCCTCCAAAGAGCTTATGGTGAGCCCCATAAGGTGGCCGGCAGTTGAGCGGGCAAAGTCGCAGCTGGTATTCGGCCCTGCGAGGATGTAGGTGACGTTGTAGCCATCACCTGTCTGGCATACCGTGGCAGGGGTGCCGAAGACATCGACCTTTGCGCCATTGATCTGCTTCTCTGGCAGCTGCTCGTGGATGTGGTTGATTGAACCAATGCGCGCGGATTCAATGGTTTTCCTGCTTCCAGGTGGCATGACGTACTGTCCGGGCTCTACTCCCTGAAGGTGGGGAGGCGTCGTTTGTGGTGCCTGCTGTTGTGCAGCTTGCTGCTGTGCGCCTTGCGGCTGGGCGCCTGCTTGTCCTTCTGGAGCGGAGCCACCGGGAACGGTGGGCTCGGGGCCTGCAGGCACCTCGGCGTGGGAGTCGTCTTTAAGCGGCTGGAAAGCCGGATAGGTGTTTTTGAATGATGGCTCTGTTGCCTCAGAGGTGGCCGGGGCCGTGTCTGGGGCGGCGGTCTCGGTGGTGGTGGAGGAGCAACCAGCCGCGAGTAGACCCGTGGCGGCTACGGCGGTCAATGCCGTGAGGAATCGGCGTGCGGAGGAAGGGGTCTGCGGGGAAGTCATGACCCCACACTAACGCCCGCCTAGCCATATGGTGGGGGAAAACGGGGAAAGCTGCCCAACCCTCAGTGCAGAACACCGAGTAGGCGGGCAGCAAAAGTCTGTGCTAGCGAGTCTGTGCTAGCACGAGGAGCCTTAGTGGCAGTCCCAGTGACCGTCGTGGGCTGCGTGGCGGTGGCCATCGTGCAAGTAGTCCACGTGATCGCCGTGCGGGATGGCGACGTGACCGCAGCCCTCGCCGTGCTCGTGATCGTGGTCCTCGTGAATGTGGTGCTCGGACGTCTCGCACTCGTCCCAGTGGCCCTCGTGCTCACGGTGGATGTGACCGTCGTGCAGGTAGTCAGTGTGATCGTCGTGCGGGAAGGCAACGTGGCCGCAGCCCTCGCCGTGGGTGTGCGTGTGCTCGTCGTGGATGGTGTGGGTCATGATTCCTCCTCAAAGAATCGGGGGTTTTCACTCCATTTTCAGTAGCTGATAGTTACAGTAAAGCGAATTTTCACTATGTTTTCAATAGTGGGGGTGGGTGAGGGTGCCCCACCCTGATGGCTGTGCACGAAGTGAAAGGTGATTCATATGTGAAAAGCGCTAGAGTAGGGAAATGATGAAAAAGTCTCTTCAGCACCGTTCTTGGCGCCTTCTGTCTGGCCTGGCTTCTGTCGTGGGCGCGTGCTCGCTGGCCATTGGGTTTGCTGCCCCCGCAATGGCTGGCGAGGGCGTGCCGGTTACCCAAGGCCAAAAGATTGTCGCCTCCGATGGTTCTCTGTGCAGCATCGGCTATGTTGAGGCCACTCGGGCATGGACCTCGGCGCACTGCGGTCTCAATGGCGAGCAGATGTATAACGACGCAGGCCAGCACGTAGGTACGCTGCGCTGGTTCAAGCCCTCGGGTGCGGCGGGGCATGACCTGGCTTATATCCAGTTTGCCGGTGGGACCTACTCTGCGGGAAACCCGCTCACCGGAGATGGAATGGCACCCGTGCCTAGTGAGGGATCAACGGTGTGCTTCGACGGGCAGGCTACCGAGCGCCAGTGTGGCACCGCGGTGCGTGGCCCGGGGCTCTTCCCAGGAATGAACTACGTTGTGGACGTGGCGTTGGCGCCAGGGGACAGCGGTGGAGCAGTCTCCGTGCCGGGGCAGCCGGGTGTGGTGGGCATCTACCAGGGGATCACTCAGGCTAGCCGCGATGGGCAAACCATAACCTTCTCTAACTATGCTCGCATGCCGCGAGCAGACGAGCTGGCGCACTTGCCGCACCAAGGCTGGGTGCCGCGTCGCCCCAACCGGGAGCCGGGAAACCCAGTGCGTCTGGTGCAGGAGAGGGGAGAGGCGCTGTCTTCGACGAGTAGCACGGGTCCGGAAGGGTTGCGCGGCCTAGCCATGTACTTCGGGCTGAGCATTTAAACAGCTGGTATCGAGACAGGTGGGAATTAGTGGGCGAGTTTTAGCGTCCCGCTTTTCCCGGAGCGTCGTGGGATAGTGCGGCGGTGAGGCGGGAGGAGGCGTCGACAAGCACGTCAGCGAACTTCTCCGCTGGGGAGGGGCGGAATCGTTCGGCGGAGCCGGAGACGGAGAGTACGGCGATAAAGTTGCCGGCGGCGTCGAAGACGGGGGCGGAAACGGAAGCGAGATTCGACTCGCGTTCCTCGATGGATTCGGAGTAGCCGTTAGTGCGTGCGAGCTCGACGTCGTGCTCGCTAAAGAGGGCATCGGGAACGTGTACATCCGCAAAAGCTGCGAAGATGCGGGCGGCTGAGCCGGAAGTAAGGGGTAGTTGGCGGCCGACGGGTACGACGTTGTGTAGTCCAATCTCCGGCTCGCGTGTAGCAATGCACGTGCGGGTTGTTCCAGATAGCTCGTAGAGCTGTACGGACTCACCGGTGGCCTCAAGGAGCTCTTCCATGATGGGCCCGGCGGTTTCGATTATGCGATCACGGTTGCCGGGTAGGGCCGGCCCAGCGCCCCACTTTCCATCGGGGGTGCGGGTGAGGATTCGGTGCGCCTCGAGCGCTGTGGCGAGACGATGTGCGGTTGCTCGGGGCAGTCCGGTGGTTTCACAAAGCTCGTTAAGCGTGGAGGGGCGGTTGGTCGCGGCCATCATGATGGCAACTGCGCGATCCAATACCTTTATTCCTGATACTGCGCTATACTCTCCCATATAATGAAATCTACGTCCCATTAATTGAGATTTCAAGTGGAGAGAAACATGACTGAGAAATTGACACTCGCAGAGAAGGTATGGCGCGACCATGTCGTGCGCAAGGGGGAGAACGGCGAGCCTGATCTCCTCTACATTGACTTCCAGCTCTTGCATGAAGTTACCAGCCCGCAGGCCTTCGACGGGCTGCGCCTGGCTGGACGGACAATGCGGCACCCTGAGTTGCACTTAGCCACGGAGGATCACAACGTTCCCACCGTGGGTATAAAGACCGGAAATCTCCTGGAGATTAAGGACGAAGTTTCCCGTACACAGGTGTCTACCCTTCGCAAGAACTGCGAGGAGTTCGGCGTACGCCTGCATTCGATGGGTGATGCCCAGCAGGGCATTGTCCACACCGTTGGTCCGCAGTTGGGTATCACCCAGCCCGGCATGACCATTGTGTGTGGTGACTCGCACACCTCGACGCACGGCGCCTTCGGCTCCATTGCCATGGGCATCGGTACCTCCGAGGTTGAGCACGTTATGGCCACCCAGACGCTTTCGCTCAAGCCTTTCAAGACGATGGCTATCGAGGTTAGCGGTGAGCTGGCGGAAGGTGTTTCCGCCAAGGACTTGATCTTGGCTATCATCGCCAAGATTGGCACTGGCGGCGGCCAGGGCCACATTATCGAGTACCGCGGCGAGGCCATTCGCAAGATGTCGATGGAAGCGCGCATGACGATCTGCAACATGTCCATCGAGGCTGGTGCCCGCGCTGGCATGGTTGCTCCGGACGAAACAACCTTTGAGTACGTCAAGGGCCGCGAGTTCGCCCCGCAGGGCGAGGACTGGGATGCCGCGGTTGAATACTGGAAGACGCTGCCGACCGACGAAGGCGCCGAGTTCGATACCGTCGTCGAGATCGATGGCTCCGCCCTCACCCCGTTTGTCACCTGGGGCACCAACCCGGGCCAGGGTCTGCCGTTGAGCGCTGCGGTGCCCGACCCGGAGGAGTGTGGTGACGATGGCGAGAAGGCCGCAGTCGAGAAGGCCCTGGCGTACATGGACCTCACACCGGGCACGCCGCTGCGCGATATCCAGATCGACACTGTCTTCCTGGGATCGTGCACGAACGCTCGCATCGAGGACCTGCGCGCCGCCGCCGAGGTGGTCAAGGGGCGCAGTATCGCGGCTGATACCCGCATGATGGTGGTCCCGTCATCGGCCGTGGTCAAGGCGCAGGCTGAGGAGGAAGGCTTGGACAAGATCTTCACCGATTTCGGCGCTGAATGGCGTACCGCGGGTTGCTCGATGTGCCTGGGTATGAACCCGGACCAGCTGAAGCCGGGGGAGAGGTCGGCGTCGACAAGCAACCGCAACTTTGAGGGCCGCCAAGGCCCCGGTGGCCGTACCCACTTGGTGTCCCCGGCCGTTGCCGCGGCGACAGCAGTCCTGGGCCACCTGGCCGCACCAGCAGATATCGACGATGCCGCCGTAGCCGGCGCCTAAGGAAAGGGAGAAGACAATGGAGAAGTTCGTAACTCATACTGGCGTCGGCGTTCCACTGAGAGTTTCCAATGTGGATACCGACCAGATCATTCCTGCGCGCTATCTGAAGTCCGTCAAGCGCACTGGCTTTGCCGAAGGCCTGTTTTCTAACTGGCGCAGCGACGAGAACTTCATTCTCAACCAGGAACCGTTCAAGGAAGGCTCTGTGCTTTTCGCGGGTCCGGACTTTGGTACCGGTTCTTCTCGTGAGCACGCGGTGTGGGCGCTTGCTGAGTATGGATTCAAGGCGGTGTTTTCCTCCCGCTTCGCCGATATTTTCCGCGGCAACTCTGGTAAGGCCGGGCTGCTGACGGGGCTCATGGAGCAAGAAGACATCGAGCTCATCTGGAAGCAGTTGGAGTCCGGTGAAACCGAAACCACCGTGGATTTGGAAGCGCGCACGGTTACCGTCGGCGGCAACAGCTACACCTTTGAGATCGATGACTACACCCGTTGGCGCCTCATGGAGGGCCTCGACGACATTGGGCTTACCCTGCGCAATGAAGACGATATCGAGGCCTTTGAGGACAAGCGCCCGGGATTCAAGCCCCGCGTCGTGGCGTCTTAGCGTGGGCAATGGGGGTGTGGGAGTGTTCCCCGCCTCCTGTGGCACCGGCCACATATCGGCGTTAACATCCTCGGCATGAGCAATCCTTATCAAAGCTTTAGCGGGGACAGCGGCAATCAGTTCGGCGGTGCAGGCGGGCATAGTGGCTATGACTATCACGACGCCGCAGGTTATGGCTATCAGCAACCAGGCAGCTACGGCTACCAGCAGCCGGGAAGCTTTGGGTACCACCAGCCCGGCGCCGCGCCTGGCAATCCACCAGGCGGGGCCCCGCGCAGCCCATCGACGCCATGGATATTGTGGGCCAAACCTTCAAGGGCTACCTGAAGCAGCCTGTGCCAGGGATGCTGGCCATGCTGGTGCATCTCATTATCTCTTTTGCTCTTCTTCTTGTGCCGGGAACCGTTTTAGGCGGAATCTCCGCAGCGATGGAAGAAAGCGGCAGGGACATTGAACCCCTGGTTCCTACCGTGGGGATACCTCTTATGGTGGTCATGGCGCTAGCCGCCTACGCTTATCTCTGCTGGATGATGGCGAACCTCTTCAATGGTTCCCGCAAGATCGCTGATGGGGAGAAGGTCACCTTCCGCGACTACTTTAGGTTTGCGCAGCTGAGTGGTTGCGCCGGTGTCTATGCTTGCTTCTTTATTTTGGTAACGCTCGGATCTATTGCGGGTGGCTTCCCCGGACTGATTCTCTATGCGCTCCTGTGGCCAGCGCCCGTGATCAAGGCGGATGACCCCGATAAGCCTCTCATGGACTGCTTCCGAGAGGCCCTCGACCTAATCATGGAGAATCTAGGGCAGTCGCTGCTCTTTATTCTGGTCTGTTCCCTCATCACGAGCTTTGTCGTATTTATCCCCATCGTCGGCTTCCTTGCCGCCTATCCGATCTGGGCGCTCGGGATGGTCCTTTTCACCCGCGCTATGCAGCGCCGCCCTGCAGCACGGTTTGAATAAGGCAGCAGGGCGGCGTAGAAACTCCTGAGGGACGTGGGCGATGCCCTGCTCAGCGCACGGGAAGCGGGCTCGCCAGATAGTCCGCTCCGGTAAGTTCACCGTCGTTGAAGGATAGAACCCACACCGAAGCTTTCTTGAACTTGAGTTCTTCGATTGGTTCTTGAATGAACTTCGGTGCATAGGACTCGATGATGCCGGGGATTGTCAGCCCTTGGCTGACGATAACCGGAACGCCGCCGCCGTCGACCACGCGCTGAAAGGCGGCGCGGGCGGTATCAGGAGATTCGACGAAAACATCATCGCCGAAAGCCTTATTAACGGCGATGTCCATGCCGAGTTCATCGGCCAGCGGGGCAGCGGTGTGCTGGCAGCGCTGCGGCGGGGCGCTATAAATGGCGGTCGGATGGAAAGGCGTGAGCATCGGAACGAGCATCTCCGCCTGGCGGCGCCCCTTCTTATCCAGCGGGCGCAGGTCATCATCACCCTCCCAGGTGCGGCGCTGGTGCGCGCGGGCATGGCGCACGTAGAGAACGCGGGTCGTTGGTGCGAGGCGCAGGCGCTTCTTTGCCTTGGCCAAGACCTGTGCATCAACGTCATAAGAGAGCAGTGCGCAGGCATCATCGATCTTCATCCAGCGCAGCTCGTCGGTTTCCTGATTCGGGGTGTATTCGCCATCGAGCACCCGCGCCAGCCAGTAGTAGACCACCTTGGTGCGGCCTTGTACTGGGTAAGCTACCTTGCCGATGAGTTTGCCCAAGCGCACGGTATAACCGGTTTCCTCGAGGATCTCGCGCGCGGCGGTAACAGGAAGGGATTCGCCCGGATCCACCTTGCCCTTGGGCAGTGACCAATCGTCATAGTGCGGGCGATGAATGAGGGCGACTTCCGGATCGTGCGGGTCACCGCGCCAGAGAACCGCACCGGCGGCCAGGGTCGTGCGCTTAAACTCATCGGCCGGATCGACGGGCACTTCTTGGTGTCGGCCAGAAATAAAGACCTCGGATTTGATGTCTTTGTCCGTCTCGTGCATGTTCTTTGCCTTGGGCATGCTGCTCCTTTTGCGCCAGTAGCTTCTAACCTTTTCCATTTTCCTCCACTCACTGCCGCGATGCGGCCTTACGCGCCGAGCGTGCTTTAATGCCGAGCGTGCTTTAATGGGGAAAGCCGATATACCGGGAATCTACAGTGAGGTGGCACATAGTGAACGTAGCAGTATTGGGTGCGGGCTCGTGGGGAACTACGCTGGCAAAGGTTTTTGCCGATGCCGGCAATGACGTCCGCTTGTGGGCGCGCCGTGAAGAGCTAGCCCAGGCCATCAATGCACGCCACGAGAACCCGGATTATCTCCCAGATCTTCCGTTGCCCGCCTCCATCCGCGCTACCACCGATCCAGCTAATGCGCTGGAGGGTGCGGACATCGTCATTTTCGGCGTCCCCTCGCAGACCTTGCGGTCCAACCTGGAAAAATGGGCGCCGTTGCTGCCGGAGGATGCAACTTTAGTATCGATTTCCAAGGGCGTGGAGAAGTCGACGCTCAGCCTGATGAGCGAGGTGATTGCCGATGCCGCCGGTGTTTCCCCCGACCGCATTGCGGTGCTCTCCGGGCCCAACTTGGCCAAGGAGGTGGCCCAGGAGCAGCCGGCAGCTACGGTTATCGCGTGCCGCGACGCCGACCGTGCCAAGGCTGTCCAGCATGCCGCCGCAGCACCCTATTTCCGGCCCTATACCAACACCGATGTTATCGGCGCGGAAATTGGCGGTGCCTGCAAGAACGTGATTGCACTTGCCTGCGGCATGGCTGCGGGTAAGGGGCTGGGAAACAACACCATGGCCAGCATCATTACTCGAGGTCTCGCGGAGATTACTCGTCTCGGCGTGAAGCTGGGAGCGGACCCGTTCACCTTCTCTGGTCTGGCTGGTATGGGTGACCTCGTGGCAACCTGTAGCTCGACGTTGTCCCGCAACCGCACCTTTGGCTACCGCCTCGGCCAGGGCGGCACCCTGGAGGAAGCCACAGCCGCCACCAATGGCCAGGTAGCGGAAGGCGTTATCTCTTCCGATTCCATCTTTAGGCTGGCGCAGCGCGCGGGCGTAGAGATGCCTATTACCCAAGCGGTCTTCGGTGTGTGCCACCGCGGCGTGACTGTCGACGACATGATCGTGGCTCTGATGGGTCGCACCAAGAAAGCTGAGTAAAGCCGAGTAAAGTTGCTCGGTATGACTGAAGCGAATCCTGTGCGCGTGGCCGTAGTGTACGGCGGGCGCAGCTCCGAGCATTCAGTGTCGTGCATCTCCGCCGGCGCAATCATGGAGCACCTTGACCCGGACAAGTATGAGGTTGTGCCGATCGGCATCACGCGAGAGGGCACCTGGACTCAGGGCAGTCGGGAGGGCCTCGGCATCGTAGATGGGCGCCTGCCCGAGGTAGAGCTGCACGATGAGCTGGCGCTTTCCCTCAACCCCGCCACGCGCGGACGCATCCACAACGTCACTCGCCATGAGCACTACACCGAAGTGGATGTCATTGTGCCGGTTCTCCATGGACCCTACGGTGAAGATGGGACGGTCCAGGGGCTTTTCGAGCTCTCCGGCATCCCTTACGTGGGCGCGGGCGTGCTGGCCTCGGCCGTGGGCATGGACAAGGAGTTCACCAAGAAGCTGCTGGTTGCGGAAGGTCTGCCTGTGGCGCCCCAGGAGGTGCTCACTGGGGAAGCCACGCTGAGCGACGCCCAAAAGGAGCGCCTCGGCCTGCCTGTCTTTGTGAAACCGGCGCGCGGTGGTTCCTCCATCGGTGTGTCCAAGGTTTCGGCGTGGGAGGATTTCGCGGACGCGCTGGCCCTAGCCTACGAGTCCGACGAGAAGGTCCTTGTCGAGCCGGAAATTCGCGGTGCAGAGGTGGAAGTGGGCGTCCTCGAGCACCCAGACGGTAGCCTCCAGGCTTCCGTTCCCGCCAAACTTTTGGGCACTACGGAGTCCGAAGAAGGCTTTTATGACTTCGATGCCAAGTACATCGACGAGGGCGTTTCGGCGGAAATCCCTGCGCCGTTGAGCGATGAACTAACCGCTGAGCTCCGCCAGCGCGCTATTGAGGCTTTCCGTGCTCTGGGCGCTGCCGGCCTGTCCCGCGTGGATTTCTTCGTCAGCGAGGATTCCTACTGCATCAACGAGGTGAACACCTTCCCCGGCTTCACACCCATCTCGATGTACCCCCAGGTATTCGCCGCCGTGGGTGTGGGCTATGCCGAGCTGCTGGATACCCTCATCCAAACCGCGCTCGCGCGTTCCTAGTCCTTAGCCCGCCTAGTCCCTCAGCTGAGTGCGAAGGGCAGGCGGTAGAGGAGCAGGCCGCGGTTGCTACTGGGAAGGGGTGGCGGCCACGAGGGCGTCGCTCAGCCGCACCAGCGCGGAATTGGCTGCCTCCTGCGGAGCAGACAGCGCGAGATCCTCCGCCCGGCCGAGCGCGAACCACGTGCCGGCCGTGGTGCCCTCCGCCAGGGTGGTGTCCTCGAACCAGGGCACGTCATTGACCTGCTGAAGCTGGACACCTGCACGGTAGTTCTCCGGTGCAGCCACACCACAACGCACGACGATCTCTTCCTGGCCCGGCGCGCTGTAGACCCAGGTGTTCTTGTCACCGACATCCTCGCGGCGCGAGTAGCCCTCCGCGAGGGTCTCCGGCAGGGCCTTTTCCAGCCGGCTGCACATGGAATCCGGGCCCGCCTTCAGCTGCGATAGCGGAGCGGCATTGGGCTGTTGCTGTTTCTGTTCCAAGTGGTCGAGAGCATCACCGAGACCCTCCGGGGCGTCGTCGCGCGCGTTGTCGGAGGTGGTGGTGACCGCGACGGCGGGAACGCGCTTGGTGCTGTACCACGTCGTGAGATTCGAGCCGGGAGTGGCGTCGACGACCTGCAGCCAGGATTCGCCGTCGGCCTCGACGGTCTGGGAATACTCAGTAAATTGCTGCGGCAAGTCAACACCGCAGCGCAGCGTTATCTTGTCCTCCGAGCTCTTCGCCCACGCCGCAGCACCCGCGGGAGCTGGCTCGACAAGATCGACGCGTGGGTACCCCAGTAGTTTGTCTGGCAGCGCATCGACCACGGCGGCGCACTCGGGGGAATCCGCCGCCTCAGATGGGGTGGGAGGCAGCGCCACCGGTTGCTGGGCAGCGGTGGTGAAGACGTATTTTGCCCCAAAAATCACCGCGAAGACCATCGCGATGGCGATCCCGAGTGAGACGTAGATTGCGGTGCGGTTAAATTGGGTATCCATAGGGGCTTATCCTATCGCTGATAGTCCAGGAAGAACGAACGTGGACGGTGCGCACGCGTACAGTGCGTGGCCCGCGCAACACAAAGGAGTCCGTGACGGTGGGTTTATCGCATACCCTCGACCAAGCCGGTGAGCGGCAAGTCATCCATGAGATTGTCACCGCTGCCCCGAGCGCGCTCAACGGTGACGATGCCGCGGTGCTGTACCCGGCAGCGCCCAATTCCCGCACGGTGGCAGCGACAGACATGATGGTGGAAGGCAGGCATTTCCGCCGGGATTGGTCGACTGCCGCAGAAATCGGGCAGAAGGCCATCGTGCGTAATTTCGCCGATATCGAGGCGATGGGTGCCCGGCCCACCGCAGCACTGCTGGCTATTGCCGCCCCAGGGGAAACCCCGGTGGATTTCGTGCGGGGGATTGCGCAGGGCATCGCTGAGCGCTGCGCGGTCTATAACGCAGAGCTGGTCGGCGGCGACCTTACCCGCAGCGACAGCTTAGTCATCAATGTCACGGCGATGGGCTCCTTGGGAGGAAGTGGGGCGCCGCTGACCCTAGATGGAGCACGCGCGGGCCAAAAGCTGGTGGCGCACGGCAAGATTGGGTACTCCGGAGCGGGCCTTGCTCTGCTTCAGCGCTTTGGCCGCGCGCTGCCCCCGGAACTAGAGGAGCTGTGGCCGCTGATCGACGCCCACTGTGCACCCACCCTGAGCCCAGGGCGTGGGGTTATCGCTCGGGCAACGGGGTCGACCGCGATGACAGATAATTCGGATGGCTTAGTGCGTGATGTGGGGCATCTGGCACAACGCTCCGGGGTGCGCATCGACCTCGACCGCGCAGCCATTGCCCCGGATCCGCTCCTAGCTGCTGCCGGCGCGGTGCTTGATATCGATCCGTGGGAATGGGTCCTAACGGGAGGGGAGGATCACACGCTGTTGGCCACCACGTACAAGGCCGCTCCCTCTGGGTTCCGGGAAGTAGGCCGGGTGATGCGCGGTACCGGTGTCACCATCAGCGGAGAGGAGCCTCGCTATCGCGAGGGCTGGGAGGGATTTGCGTGAGCCACATCGATACCTCTCGTATTCACTATTCGTGGATGCCCCACATCCGGCAGGCGCTGGAGGAGAATCTGCCGCGCCTTGAGCAGCAGATCGGCCAAGACTTTCTGCCCCCGGCCGAGGACGTCTTCGCTGCCTTGTCGATGCCCCTCGACGACGTACGTGTCCTCATCGTGGGCCAAGATCCCTATCCCACCCCGGGCCATGCCATGGGCTTGTCCTTTTCTACGCGCCCCGGGGTGCCGGCTCCCCGCTCGTTGCAGAATATCTACGTCGAGCTTCACGATGACCTCGGGATCGACGGTCGCGCGGATGGGGACCTGCGGGCGTGGTTCGACCAGGGCGTGCTGCTGCTGAACAGGGTGCTTACCGTGGCCCCGGGCCAGGCCGGCTCGCACCGGCGGATGGGCTGGGAAGCGATTACGGAGGCCGCCATCAGAGCGTTGGCGGGGCGCGATATCGTGGCCATTTTGTGGGGGCGCGATGCCCAAACCTGCCAGGCCTTCCTGCCGGGTACGGAGTGCATCACCTCCCCGCATCCTTCACCCCTGTCAGCACGACGCGGCTTCTTCGGATCGCGTCCATTTTCCCGGGCGAATGCGGCCTTAGAGGCCCGTGGCGTCTCGGCAGTGGACTGGCGCTTGTAGACTAACCAACATGTCTTATCCCGCCGAGTTGGATGCCCGTGGCCTGCACGAGTGGGCCGCGCGAACCGTTAAGGAGCTACAGTGCCGCCGCGCCGAGATTAACGCCCTCAACGTCTTCCCAGTGCCCGATTCTGACACGGGTTCCAACATGGCGCACACCATGGAATCTGCTCTGGCGGAGGCCGATAAAGGCGAGATGGACGTGGCTGAAGCCCTGGCCATCGGTTCGGTACGCGGAGCTCGCGGCAATTCCGGGATGGTGCTGTCCCAGGTATTGCGCGGGGTGGCTGACGCCACGACGGATTCGCGGGTGGATGGTTCGGTCTTGGCGGATGCCCTCTCGCTGGCCGTCACGCTGGTGGACCGTGCTCTGGCCTCTCCAGTGGAAGGCACCATCATCACCGTGCTGCGTACCTCGGCCGCCGCTGCCAGCAAGGCCGCCGAGCAGTCCGGCGCGCAGCTGCACGGAATCTTGGTCGCGGCGGTCAACGCCGCCCGGCAAGCCCTAGCGGAGACCCCTTCCCAGCTGCCGGCGCTGCGCGAGGCCGGTGTCGTAGACGCCGGCGGAGCCGGCTTCGTCATCTTGTTGGAATGCTTGCTGGCCCAGCTCACCGGTGAAGAGACCGCGCCCCAACCTGTGGCTATAGAACCTGAAGGGGCAGAGCCCACGCCGAGCGAATTGGTGCCGTCTCACGGAGAGAAATGTGCCGCGCCACAGACTGGGGCGGGCGCGGAGATTGAAGTCATCTTCTTCTTCGAGGGAGACCTCGCCCAGATCGAGGAGACACTTAACCCGCTGGGCAATAGCCTCGTCATCGCGCGAGCCACGGAGGATTCGGCGAGCGTGCATATCCATAGCGTTCAAGCCGGTGCGGTCATAGAGCAAGCCTATGGCCTCGGAAAAGTCAGTAACCTGCGCCTCGAGGTGCTTCCCTCCGCCGGAGATACAGCGGCCGGCGAAATGCAGGCCGCCGACCGTGCCGGGCGGCGAATCTTCGCCGCAGTGCCCGAAGGAGCCGCCCGCGAGCTTTTTGAAAAGGCCGGGGCGGATACCGTCAAGCCCGGCGACGGCCCTCGCGCCGCGAAGGCGGGTGATCTCTTCTTGCCCAACGGCTACGGCGGTGCGCCCGGCACAGCCACGCTTATCCCGACTGATTCCCTCGTCTCCGGGCTCGCCGCGCTGTCGGTCTACTCCCCGGGTTCCGCCCGCACCGCCGAGGCAGTGGCCGCCATGGCGGATGCCGCACGCTCGATGCGGGTGGTGCATCCGGATACAGAATGCCTCGACGGGATTGTGGCGTCGTGCCGCAGCCAATTGGCTTACGGCGGGGAGCAGATCACCGTGCTCACCGGACTCGAGATCGATGAGGACGAGCTGGCGCAGCTCCTAGGCGTCGACGTGGTAGTGCTGCGAGTTCCCGGGCTGCGTACCGAGATCGGGGTGGAGTAAGCCATGCTGGGGTGGCAGGATGACCGTGCGCTGACGGAGATTCTGGCAAAGAAGGATGCCTCAGCGATCAAGCGAGCCTTCGGGTACACCACGTGCGGTGAGCTGCTCAGCCACTATCCACGCGACTACATCCGCCACAACAAGGACGTCGGCCTCGGCGGTGCCGAGGACGGTGACCACGTCACCATCACCGGTGTCATTGAGGATGTCCGCGTCAAGCACACCTCCAAAGCCATGGTCTTTATTCTCTACATGGATAGTGGAGTCCAGGCTTCGTTCTTTAACGCGCACTACGTGCAGCGCGTGCTGGGGCGCGGCATGCGCGTCATGCTGTCTGGCAAGCTGAAGTACTTTCGGGGATATCCCAGCCTGCAGCACCCTGACTTCCTCATCCTCGACCCCGGCCGTTATCAGGAATCCTTGCTGGATAGCACGTCCGGGCAGGGGACGGGCTCGCTGAAGAAGCTCTCCCAATTCGGGTCGCTGGAGACCTTCCTGCAGCGCGAGTGGATCCCCGTGTACCCAGCCAGCGGGAAGGTGACGTCGTGGTACATCATGGGTGCTATCCACAAGGTGCTGGAACACACGCCTTCGATTCCGGAGCCACTGGACTACCGCATGATGGTGACGCTGGACCAAGCCGTCCGCGAGATCCACGAACCGGGTGAGCACGGGCCCGAACGCGCCATCCAACGTTTGAAATACAATGAGGCGCTGTCGATTGGGCTGGTTATGGCCCTGCGCCAGCGCGATGTCAAGGCGCGTACGGCAACCCCGATGCCAGCGATTTTGGAGGGCTACCGCGACGAACTGCTCAGCGAGCTGCCCTTTGAACTGACTGCGGGCCAGCGCCGCGTCATCGCGGAGATCGACGCGGACCTGTGTGGCACCGCGCCCATGATGCGTCTGCTGCAGGGCGAGGTGGGCTCGGGCAAGACCCTGGTGGCCACGTGTGCCATGCTGCAGGCGGTCGACGCCGGTAAGCAGGCCGCCCTTCTCGCGCCGACGGAGGTGCTGGCGGCGCAGCATGGGGCGTCGATTAGCGCCAGCGTTCCCGAAGGAGTCACCGTCACCGTGTTGACCGGCTCGATGAAGACGGCGGAGAAGCGGCAGGCGCTGCTGGAGATTGTCTCCGGCGAGGCCGATATCGTCATCGGAACGCATGCCATCATCCAAGACACGGTGGAGTTCTTTGACTTGGGCCTCGTCATCGTGGATGAGCAGCACCGTTTCGGCGTGGAGCAGCGCGATAGCCTGCGCACCAAGACCCGGGAGGGCACGAGTCCCCACCTGCTGGTCATGACGGCGACACCGATCCCGCGCACGATTGCCATGACCGTCTTCGGTGATTTGGCCGTGTCCACTCTCAAGGAGCTGCCTGGCGGGCGAAAGCCCATTTTGTCCGCGGTGGTGCCCGAATGGAAACCGGAATGGGTGCGCCGCGCTATCGAAAGAATCCGCGAAGAGGTAGAAAAGGGGCACCAGGCCTATATCGTCTGCCCGCGGATTGAAGGAGAGGGCGGCGTGGAAACGATGTCCGTACAGCTGCGCAACCTGCCGCTGCGGGGTCTGCGGGTGGAGATGCTCCACGGCAAAATGCCCGATAAGGATGAGGTCATGGAGCGCTTCGCCCGCGGGGAAATCGACGTCCTCGTGGCGACGACCGTCATCGAGGTTGGCGTCGACGTGCCCAACGCCACCGTGATGCTCATCCGCGAATCGGAGAATTTTGGCGTCTCGCAGTTGCACCAGTTGCGTGGGCGCGTGGGGCGCGGTGGTAACGACTCCGTGTGCTTGCTGCACACGACCGCCGAGCCCGACAGTAAGTCCTACCGGCGCATCCAGGCCATCGCGGATACGCCGTCCGGTTTTGATTTGGCGGAGCTAGATCTTCGGCAGCGCCACGAAGGGGACATCCTAGGAACGCTGCAATCTGGCACCAAGCGCACTCTGAAGCTGCTGGATCTCAGCCATGATAGGGACATTGTTGAGCGCACGCATGCTGATGCTGCCGCATTGGTGGAGCGCAATCCCGAGCTAGCGGAGGAGTTGACACACAATTTGAGTGCGGATGAGCAGGAGTTTTTGGAGAAGAACTAGGCCAGTCACCGCGCGCAGTTGTGGGGAGATAGGGTAGAGGCCATGACCAGAATCATTGCTGGGGAGGCCCGGGGGCGCACCATCAAGGTGCCGGAAGCCGGGACTAGACCTACCTCTGACCGTGCCCGCGAGGGCCTTTTCTCATCGTTGAACGTGCGTTGGGGTTTCATCGACTCCCGGGTGCTGGACCTTTTTGCTGGGTCCGGTGCCTTAGGTCTGGAGGCAGCCAGCCGCGGCGCTGAGGAAGTGGTCTTGGTGGAAAACAATCCTGCGGCGGTGAAGATCATCCGCCACAACATTGGGGTGGTGAAGCACCCGCGCGTCGAGGTACGCGAGATGAAGGCCTCGTCCTATCTAGCGACCGCCCCGCGCGGGTATTTCGATATGGTGCTCGCGGATCCTCCCTATGAGTTCGATGATGTGGATGGGCTGTTGGCCGCGATCGAACCGGTGTTGGATGATGCCGCAATCGTCGTCATCGAACGCCATGTGGATTCCCCGCAGACGCAGTGGCCGGAAGGCTTTGAGCCCACCGGCCAGAAGCTCAAGAAGCGGACCTTTGGCATTGCGCGTTTTGATATGGCGATTTATCACCGCGCTGAGGACAGTGACTACAGCGACAACGCGGGTAGCGAAGATACCGCCATGACCGAAATCAAGGAGGATTAGCCATGCCCACCCACGCCGTCTGCCCGGGATCTTTCGACCCCATCACGCTGGGCCACGTTGACGTGTTCAGCCGCGCCAGCGAATTGTTTGACAAGGTCACGGTGCTGGTGACGGGAAACCCCGATAAGCCGTCCGGACTGTTTAGCGTGGAGGAGCGCGTGGATCTCATCCGCCGTACCGTCGCGCCAGAGATCCAGGTGGACTGGTGGGGCGGCCTGCTCGTGGATTACACCAGTGCCCATGGCATAGACACCATTGTCAAAGGCCTGCGCTCCTCCTTGGACTATGAGTATGAGCTGCCGATGGCACAGATGAACCGGCGCCTTTCCGGGATCGATACGGTCTTCTTGCTCACTGATGAAAAGTACGGCTATATCTCCTCCTCCCTGTGTAAGCAGGTGGCACAGTACGGCGGTGATGTCACGGGTATGTTCCCAGAGCACGTTGCGGCCGCCGTGATGGAACGCTACCGAGGCTAAGGAGACATGTCTGTACTGGCAATACCTTTCGTCGTCCTCGTTACCGTCATAGTGGGCTCCTGCCTGCAGCGAGTCTCCGGCATGGGGTTGGGCCTCATTGGCGGGCCCATCTTGACGCTCTTCCTCGGCCCCGTGGAAGGCATCATGGTCATCAACGTTTTGGCCTGCATTAACGCCATCCTCACGACCTATTCGATGCGCGAGAATGTGGCTTGGAATAAGTGGCTGCGCATCGGCCCCTTCATGGTCCTCGGCTCAATCCCGGCGGCGCTGCTGATCGCGCGCATCGATACCTCGGCGTTGTTGGTGCTCGTGGGCGCCGCCTTGTTGATCGCGCTGGGCGTGGTGGTCTTCGGCCGCAAATTCGTCCCAGAGATGCGGGGGACGGGGCCCGCGATCTCCGCGGGTATCTTGGGCGGTTTTACCAATACCCTGGCCGGCGTCGCCGGCCCCGTCATCACCGTGTACGCCCAGGCTGCGCGGTGGCCTAAGTCAATCCTCGCCGCGACCCTGCAACCCTGCTTTGTCATCGGCGGATTGTCCTCTGTTCTGACGAAGTACTTCCTGGGCTCCGGCGGTTTCGAGGGCCTGCATTGGCTGGTGTGGCCTTGCGGAATAGTCGGCATGTGCGTTGGTATCCTCCTGGGCAAGAAGATCGCCGGGCACGTCTCGCGGGAGAAGGCCCACACGCTGTCGCTGGCGTTGGCTAGCCTGGGAGCGATGAGCGCTCTGCTGCGCGGTCTTTCCACGCTGGGCGCTTAAAACACTGCCTGGGTAAAGTGGACCCATGGCGAAGTTCAAGATTGAAGACGCGCTCTCCCTGCGCGCAGGCAAGAATTTTCAGATCGACTCGGTCGATGCCTCCGCAACCCCCGGCTTCGACGGTGACAAGGACGAGCTCGATGCCCGTTTCACCAAGTACGATGACGAGCTCTATGAACTGCAGGAGCGGCTCTTTGCCAACGGTCGCAGCTATGGTGAGGACGCCCCAGCGGTGCTCATTGTGTTGCAGGGAATGGATACCTCGGGCAAGGGCGGTGCTATTCGCCACGTGCTCAGCACCTTCGACCCGCAGGGAACCACCACGGTTGGTTTCGGAAAGCCCACCGAGGAAGAGCTGGAACATGACTTCTTGTGGCGCATCCGCAAGCACGACCCGCAGCCGGGACAGATTGTGGCCTTTGACCGCTCCCACTACGAAGACGTCCTCATTCAGCGCGTGCACGAGTGGGTCGACGAAGAAGAAGTGGACCGCCGCATCGAGGCTATCCGGGATTATGAGCTCGACCTGACAGCGAAGGGTGTCAAGGTCATCAAGATCTTCCTACACCTGTCCAGGGAAGCCCAGAAGGAGAATCTGCTGGAGCGCACGGAGCGGGAAGACAAGTTCTGGAAATACGATCCCGCCGATGTGGAGGAGCGCGCCTATTGGGATAAGTACATGGCGGCCTACCAGGACGCCATCCAGCGCACGGATGAAAACTATGCGCCCTGGTATGTCATTCCTACCGATAACAAGAAATACGCCCGCATGGCGCTGAAGTTCCTCATCGTGGATCTCCTGCGCCATCTTGACCTCGAGTGGCCGGCGCCCGACTTCGACCCGGAGGTGGAGCGCCAGCGCATCGAGGACGCCGACTAAGAACTAGTCGCTCTGTGCCTCATCGACGTCGCTGGCGAGCTCACGGGCGGCGGCGTTGAAACTATCGAGGACGGACAACAGCGCTTCCTGGGCATTGATAATTCCCAGGTTGAGGGCGTGGAAGAGCTGGTCCTCGTTCAGACCCGCCGTGGTGACGAAGCAGGCATCACCACGCAGCTCCACCTCATCCTCAACGAGGCCAACGATCGCGCGCCCATCGAAGGCACTGGAATTGAACTCGTTGCACAAGACGTGGAAGATCGGGAGCATGTCCGCGTCGAGCTGCGTCGGCAGCACGCATTCTATGCGCACGAGGCCATCGTCGACGGTGATAACCCAATCAAGGTCATTGAGGCGGGCAACCGCCGCAGTGGGGTCCTCCGGGTGCGCGGTGGCCGCCATATCTAGTTCCGTACCGTTGAGCACGCTCAGCACGCTGTCCCGGCTGACGGCGGGCAGCGGAGACCCAGACAGGATGTCGAAAGGATCGGTGCCTTCGCTAGCGTTGTGGCTCATTCCTACTCCTCCTCGTCCCAGGTGATCGCCTGCGGAAAACTCTGCGCCACGACGTCGAAAATCTCCGCGAAGCTGGCGAGCGAGCTCAGCAGGAAATGCCCCAGCTGGGCCAAGGACAAACCTTCGCCCACGGCCATGGCGCGGTTGGCACCTAGGTGGATCTCCGCGTTGCCCTTCGCGTCCTCTTCGACGAGGAAGTTCAGGGTGGGCGCCACGCTGGCCCAGTTCAGCTCCGCCACGGCAGCAGCAACGTCTTGTTCGAGGTGCGCGGGAAGCGTGCCTTCCCAGGAAGCGAAGGCGCTCAATACGTCGCCCTCCGCGTCGAGGTCACAGTGCACCGCGATGTGCGGCACACCGGTCTGCAGGACGCGGCGCGCGGGGGCGTTGTCGCCGCCGACACCGAGAGCGTCGCCTTCCTCGGGGGCAGCTTCGATGAGCGCGTAGTCGGCGTCGATAAGCTCGCACAACTGCGCCAGCCGGTCGATGGTGACCGGCTCAACCACGTGGAGATCGGTCACTGCTGCTCACCCTGGGCGCCCTCGGTTCCCTCGCCTGCCTGTGCGGCAGATTCGGAACCGAGCTTGGCCATCTCCTCGGCGGCGGCGACCATGGCGTTCTGGGCGTTGATGACACCATCCACGGAGGCGCGCAGCGCGGCCGCGAGTTGTTCGTCGGTCATGCCGGCCGCGCACGGAATATCGGCCTCGGTGCGCACGAGCAGCATGCCGTCGAAGTCAGCGATGACAGCGCGTGCCCCCATGGCCACGGAGTTGATCTGGTTAGCCGCGAGGAAAAGGCCGGCGTCGGCCTTGGCGTAGTTGACGTCCGTTGGCACATCGCAGCGCACGATGGCGACGCTTTCCAGCACAGCGAACATGCACGGCAGGCCGTTGAGGTTGGCGGTAGCGGCGTCGTCGCGGCCGGTGACCGGCTCGAGTTCGATGTCGAAGGTCTTCATTGCCTCAATGATGCGGTCGAGGGTGACCTCCGGCAGTGCGTGCGGATCCTCGGCGGGGGTAGTCGCAGGATTAGTCATGGTTGTGCTCCTTCCAGGTGACGAGCTGCGGGTACTGCTGTTCAATCCACTCGAAGGACTGCAACACGGCATCCAGGGTGGACATGACGAACGCGCCTAACTGGTTGCGGGAAGCGCCGTGGGTCAGGTCGAGATCGCGCGCACCGGAGACTGCCAAGGCGTTGTCCGGAGCCTCAAAGAAGCGGAACGTCGGCGTGAAGTGATCCTGGTTCCAGGCGTTGATGTGCATGAGGAGCGCGGGGCCCTCGGAGGCGGGCACGGAACCGCGCCACACGGAATCGACGATGAGGGACGAGCCAACCAGCTGGAAGGCGATGGCGGCGTTGGAGAAGCCGGTGCGCAAAAGGTTGACCGTTTGGCCGTCCTGCGTCTTTTGCTCTTCGATGCGGTATTCCAAGCCCTCTGACTTAAAGATCTCCGCAATGCGCTCGAGTGTGACCTCCTCAATCGGAGTATCGGGCTGCAGCTGGCGTTGCTGCGCTTCGTCGTGATTAGTGGTGTCAGTCAATTCTTCTACTCACTTCGCTACATTCTTCTTAATCTTTTCCGGCCCCGACACTACCGGAGCCGTCTTCCTTGGGTGCGGAGGTGGGGGTCTCGACGAGCTTTTCTCCGCCCAGCTCGTGGGCAAGCGCTGGAGCGATCTCGGGATAGCGGAAAGTATGGCCGAGCGCTTCTGCGCGCGTGGGCAGAACTTTTTGGTTAGCCAGTGCAAGCTCACGCGCACCTTCCTTGCCCAGCAGCAGAGCCGGGCCGACGCTGGGAATCGGAATGATGGTGGGGCGGTGAAGCAAGGAGCCAAGGGCATCAACATAATCGCGGTTGAGCACCGGAGTGGGGGAGACCGCGTTGATGACGCCGTGCCAGGCTGGGTCGAGCGCGGCGCGGATGAACATGTCAGAAAGATCATCGTGCGCAATCCAGCTATTCCACATGGTGCCTTTGCCGAAGGCGCCGCCAAGACCTGTGGAAAACAGCCCGCGTAGCAGCGGCAGGATCCCCGCATTGGCTGATTGCACAATACCCGTGCGCAGGTTAACCACGCGCTTTCCAGCCTCGCGCGCCGGCCCGCACGCCGCCTCCCAGTCGGCGACGACGTCGGCGAGAAAACCCTCGCCGCGCTCCGATTCCTCGGTCAATTCCGTATCACCCCTGTCCGGGCCATAGATTCCAATGGCGGAAGCACACACCAGGGCGGTTAGGGACGGGGTCTCAGCAGCTACCTGGGCGAGTAGGCGGGTAGGCTCGACGCGGGAATCCCGAATGGCCTCTTTGTGCGCGGAATTAAAGCGCCCGAAGATAGGTTCGCCGGCCAAGTGGATGAGAACGTCAACGCCCTCCAGCAGGTCCTTCGCTGGCAGCTGGGGGCGCCAGAGGCGCTCGCCAGGCCCGGGGTTGGAGCGCACCAAAGGAATGACGGTGTGGCCCAGGGTGCCCAGTTGTGCAGCCACAGCCGCGCCCACCGTCCCGTGCGTTCCGGTTACCGCTACCGTGCGGGGCTCGGCGTTGAGCGCGCCGAGCCTGTGAGCAAAGCGAAAGTCTTCGAGGAGCTGCTGCTGGCGGTAAGCAAAGATCGATTCCAGGGCTCCGGCAGGAATGCGGGTCTCCACCTTGTCCGTGATGAGCGTGCCCTCCGGGTGATCCTCAAAGAGGTGCTCGTGGCGCCAGTTCGCCAAGGACCGGAAGGGGGCGTTAATGCAGACATCGGCAAAGGATCGGCGTGGTTGGTAGCGGCTCAAATCATGCCGCGCAACCCATTTCAGTCCGCCGGGAAACCCCAAAATGGATGTCCCATCGGCCAAAGACTCGGCCTGTTGCAGGGGAGTCATGAAACCGAAAGGCGCGGTGAGACGGGCGAGCGCTCCCGGGCGGGTGTGCCATTGCCAAACCTCTTCGCGCGGGGCTGGAACAACATGCTGGGTAGTAAAACTCACTGTCTAGGGACCTGCCTCAAAAATTTCGGGGGTGCGAGGGCGTATACAGCACACCTGAAGGGTGCTATGGTTAGTGCTGGCTTTCAAGCATAGACAAGTCCTATTAACCATTGTCCGACATCCTTTAAAGACCGCACCGTGAGGCGGGGAAGGAGGTCACGATGAGTGAAACCGGCACCCACGCGGAGTCCAATGAGCTGCTGAGCTCGAAAGACGTCGCGCGCACTGTCGCACGCATCGCGCACCAGATTATTGAAAAGACGGCGCTTGATTCGAGTGATTCCCCTCGAGTCCTGCTCTTAGGCATTCCCTCTGGTGGCGTGCCTTTGGCACAGCGTCTTGCCGAAAAGATTGAGGAATTCTCCGGGGTGGAGGTTCCTTGGGGCTCCCTTGACATCACGTTGTACCGGGATGATCTTTATGCCCGCCCGCACCGTGCATTGCAGCCTACGACGGTGCCTGATGGCGGCATTAACGGCGCCACCGTGATCCTTGTCGACGACGTCCTGTACTCCGGCCGCACCATCCGCGCCGCGCTGGACGCCCTGGCAGACATCGGCCGCCCCGACATCATCCAGCTTGCTGTCCTCGTGGACCGCGGGCACCGCCAAGTTCCCATCCGTGCCGATTACGTGGGCAAAAACATCCCCACCGCACGCGACGAGGACGTCACCGTATACAACGCCGACATCGATGGCCGGGACGCGGTCGTTCTTACCCGCTTCACTGCACAGCCCGGCAAGGAGGCATAAATGAAGCACCTCATCAATATCGCCGACCACAGCGCCGAGGAAATCCTTGGGCTCATGGATGAGGCCGACCGTTTCCGGGAAGCCCTGGAAGGCCGGGAGGTCAAGAAGCTGCCCACGCTGCGCGGGCGCACTGTTTTCACCTTGTTCTATGAGAATTCCACCCGTACTCGCTCCTCGTTCGAGACGGCCGGTAAGTGGATGTCGGCGGATGTCATCAACCTGTCTGCGTCGACCTCCTCTGTGAAGAAGGGCGAGTCCCTCAAAGACACCGGCCTGACCCTGGCTTCCATCGGTGCCGACGCCATCATCATGCGCCACCCATCTTCGGGCGCGGCGCAGCAGTTGGCCGGCTGGGTGGCACCGGGAGGACAGGGGCCGAGCGTGATTAACGCCGGCGATGGCTCTCACCAGCATCCCACGCAGGCGCTTCTCGACGCCGTCACGATGCGCCAGCGCCTGCGCCTAGGCACGGATCGCTCCGCAGCGGGAACCGGCTTCGAGGGCCTGAAGGTCACCATCGTTGGTGACTGCCTGCACTCCCGTGTCGTGCGCTCCAACGTGGATTTGCTTTCCACGCTGGGCGCTGAAGTCACGCTCGTCGCCCCGCCGACGCTGCTGCCCTTCGGGGTGGAGACCTGGCCCGTGCGGGTCTCCCACGATTTCGACGCCGAGGTGGACAAGGCAGACGTCGTCATGATGCTCCGCGTGCAAGCAGAGCGCATGAACGGCGGTTTCTTCCCATCTCACCGCGAATATGCCACTCTCTACGGGCTGTCCAAGGACCGCGCCGCGGCCATGAAGAAGGATGCCATCATCATGCACCCAGGCCCCATGGTCCGCGGCATGGAGATCAACTATGCCGTGGCCGACTATGACAACACCGCGGTGCTCCAGCAGGTCAACAACGGTGTCCACGTGCGCATGGCGGCCTTGTTTACGCTGCTGACGAACGGCGAGAACGCCGGTATCTAAATCGAGATGTCCCACTTAGCAACGAGGAGAGCTGAAGAATCCATGACTAATTATCCAGACACCGGCGTGCTCTCTGCTCCCGCGGCCGGCACTCTGCTCATCACCAACGTTCGCCCCTATGGCGAGGGCGAACCCACCAGCATCCTGATCAAGGATGGCGTCATCGAGGCCATCGGCACTGCCGCCGATGCCGGGGACGCCAGGGACGCCGGGGACGCCGGGGCCGTGACCCCGGCAGTTGAGGTGGACCGCACTATCGACGGTAGCGGCAACGTGCTGCTGCCGGGGCTGGTGGACATGCACGTTCACCTGCGTGAGCCCGGCCGCGAGGACACCGAGACCATCGAAACCGGTTCGCGGGCTGCCGCCAAGGGTGGCTTTACCGCCGTGTTCACCATGGCCAACACCTCACCGGTGACGGACCAGCCGATCATCGCCGAGTCCGTCTGGGCCAAGGGCCAGGCACGCGGCCTGTGCGATGTTCACCCGGTCGGCTCCATCACGAAGGGCCTCGAGGGCAAGACCCTGACCGAGTTTGGCATGATGGCCCGCTCGGATGCCAAGGTGCGCATGTTCTCTGATGACGGCAAGTGCGTCCAAGACCCGCAGCTCATGCGCCGTGCCTTGGAGTACGCCAAGGGCCTTGACGTCCTGCTGGCCCAGCACGCAGAGGACCACCGCATGACTGACGGCGCTAGCGCCCACGAGGGCGAGGTTGCGGCCCGCCTGGGCCTGCGCGGCTGGCCCCGCGTGGCCGAGGAGTCCATCGTCGCCCGCGACGCACTACTCGCGCGTGACTATGGCAACCGCATGCACATCTGCCACGCTTCGACGAAAGGCACCGTGGAGCTGCTCAAATGGGCCAAGGAACAGGGCATTCCGCTGACCGCCGAGGTGACCCCGCACCACCTGCTGCTGACCGATGACAAGCTGGTGACCTACGACGGCGTCTACCGCGTCAACCCACCGTTGCGCGAGGAATCCGACACCCTGGCCCTGCGCCAGGCCTTGCTCGACGGGCTTATCGACGTCGTGGCGACCGACCACGCCCCGCACGGCAGCGAAGACAAGTGCGTCGAGTTCGAACACGCCAAGCCGGGCATGCTGGGACTGGAATCCTCCCTGGCGGTCATCGCCAAGCTTTTCGTTGCCACCGGTCTGGCCGACTGGCGCTTCGTTGCCCGCGTCATGTCGGAACGCCCGGCCGAGATCACCCGTCTGCCCGGCCATGGCCGCCCGATTGCCGTGGGAGAGCCCGCAAACCTTACCATCGTTGATCCGGAACACCAGTGGGTATCCGATTCCACGCGCCTGGCCTCGAAGTCGGAGAACAACCCCTATGAGGGGGAGGAATTCGGTGCACGCGTGGCCTACACCATCCTGCGGGGCGCGGTGACCTACGACCTAGCGGCTGAAAGCGCCAGCGAGGCGGCCGAGTAATCGGGATAATCGACAATCAGAGTTGCTCAACACTTAAGTAGCCAACGCACACCAACGCACGTCCCCAACACAATCACCCTTCACCGAGAAAATTCACTGAAAGGTTCAACACACAGTGACTTCCACTACTACCACCCCCGCCATCCTGGTCCTCGCTGATGGCCGCACCTTCCGTGGCTTTGGCTTTGGCGCCACGGGTACGACCCTGGGCGAGGCTGTCTTCACCACCGCCATGACGGGCTACCAGGAGACCATGACGGATCCGTCGTACCACCGCCAGATCGTCGTAGCCTCCGCGCCGCAGATTGGTAATACAGGTTGGAATGATGAGGACAATGAGTCCCACGGCGACAAGATTTGGGTCGCCGGTCTGGTCATCCGCGACCTTGCTCGCCGCGTCTCCAACTGGCGCGCCGAGCGCTCACTGCCGGAGGAGATGGAAAAGCAGGGCATCATTGGTATCAGCGGCATCGATACCCGCACCCTGGTGCGCCACCTGCGCAACCATGGCTCCATCAAGGCCGGTATCTTCTCCGGTGCCGATGCTGAGCGGGACGTCGAGGAGCTCATCGCTGAGGTGAAGAATCAGCCCTCCATGGCCGGACTCGACCTGTCGGCAGAGGTCTCGACTGATGAGGTTTATTCCTTCCCGGCCGTAGGGGAGAAGCTCTTCACCGTCGTGGCCTACGACATGGGAGTCAAGACCGCCACACCGAAGAACTTTGCCGAGCGCGGCATCGAAACCATCGTGGTTCCCGCCAACACCCCGTTCGAGGAGATCAAGCAGTACAAGCCGGACGGTGTGTTTGTCTCCAACGGTCCGGGCGACCCGGCTACTGCGGACACCATGGTTGGCATCGTCCGCGACATCCTCGCCGCCAAGTACCCGTTCTTCGGCATCTGCTTCGGCAACCAGATCCTCGGCCGTGCGCTGGGCATGGATACCTACAAGCTGAAGTTCGGCCACCGCGGCATCAACGTGCCGGTGCGCAACCAGCTCACCGGAAAAATCGACATCACCTCTCAGAACCACGGCTTCGCCCTGGCTAGCCCGTCAGGCAAGGAAGACCCGGCCGGTGAGGAATTCGATACCAACTTCGGCCCGGCAGTGGTGTCTCACACCTGCCTCAATGACAACACCATCGAAGGTGTTGCGCTCAAGGATGGCATGGCCTACTCCGTGCAGTACCACCCAGAGTCCGCGGCTGGCCCGCACGATGCTAACCCGCTCTTTGACCAGTTCATTGAGCTCATGACTGAAAAGTCTCCGAACAAGTAGAACACAACCAGGAAAAGGAAGAAGAAACACATGCCAAAGCGCAACGACATCAATCACGTCCTGGTTATCGGCTCCGGTCCGATTGTTATTGGCCAGGCCTGCGAGTTCGACTACTCCGGCACCCAGGCCTGCCGCGTGCTCAAGGAGGAAGGCCTGCGCGTCACGCTGGTCAACTCCAACCCGGCAACGATCATGACGGACCCGGAATTCGCAGACCACACCTACGTAGAGCCCATCGAGCCCGAGTTCATCGAGAAGATCTTCCAGAAGGAGAAGGAAGAGGGCAACCCCATCGACGCCGTCCTGGCTACCCTGGGCGGCCAGACCGCTCTGAACGCCGCGGTACAGTTGGACCGCCTCGGCATCCTGAAGAAGTACGATATCGAGCTCATCGGTGCCGATATCGACGCGATTGAGCGCGGCGAGGACCGCCAGAAGTTCAAGGATATTGTCGCCTCCATCGGCGGCGAATCCGCGCGCTCCCGCGTCTGTCACACCATGGAGGAGGTCCACGAGACCGTCGCCGAGCTTGGCTTGCCGGTTGTCGTTCGCCCGTCGTTTACCATGGGCGGCCTCGGTTCGGGCCTGGCCTTTAACGAGGAGGACCTTGAGCGCATTGCCGGCGGCGGTCTGGCTGCGTCCCCAGAGGCGAACGTCCTCATCGAGGAGTCCATCCTTGGCTGGAAGGAGTTCGAGCTCGAGCTCATGCGTGACGGCGACGATAACGTTGTGGTCATCGCGTCCATCGAGAACGTCGACGCCCTCGGCGTCCACACCGGTGACTCCGTCACCGTAGCCCCGGCCCTGACACTGACGGACCGCGAGTACCAGAAGATGCGCGATCAGGGTATCGCCATCATTCGTGAGGTGGGCGTCGACACCGGCGGCTGCAACATCCAGTTCGCCGTGAACCCGGATGACGGCCGCATCATCACCATTGAGATGAACCCGCGCGTATCCCGCTCCTCGGCGCTGGCCTCCAAGGCTACCGGTTTCCCGATTGCCAAGCTGGCCGCCAAGCTGGCCATTGGCTACACCCTGGATGAGGTGCGCAACGACATCACCGGTGTGACCCCGGCGGCCTTTGAGCCGACTCTGGACTATGTCATCGTCAAGGCTCCGCGTTTTGCCTTTGAGAAGTTCCCGGGCGCCGACGACACCCTGACCACCACGATGAAGTCCGTGGGTGAGGCCATGGGTATCGGCCGCAACTACATTTCCGGCCTGAACAAGGTCATGCGCTCGCTGGAGGGCAAGCCTTCTGGTTTCTGGACCAAGCCGGATGAGTACTTCGCTGAGGAGCGCGCAACGGACGTGGAGGCCGTTCTCAAGGACCTGGAGCGTCCGACCGAGGGCCGCATCTACGATGTCGAGCTGGCCCTGCGCCTCGGTGCCACCATCGAGCAACTGCACGAGCACTCGCACATCGACCCGTGGTTCCTCGCCGAGCTTGAAGCGCTTGTTGAGTTCCGCGAGGAGCTCGTGGGCGCTCCGGTGCTCGACGCCGAGCTGCTGCGCCGCGCCAAGGTCTTTGGCCTGTCCGACGCCCAGATCGCGGCTCTTCGCCCAGAGTTCGCCGGTGAGGATGGCGTGCGCTCCCTGCGCTGGTCTTTGGGCATTCGCCCGGTGTACAAGACCGTTGATACTTGTGCGGGTGAGTTTGAAGCCCAGACCCCGTACCATTACAGCGCTTATGAAATGGACCCGAACGCTGAGTCCGAGGTGCGCGAGAGCAGCGAGAAGACCAAGGGCAAGGTCATCATCCTGGGCTCCGGTCCGAACCGTATCGGTCAAGGCATCGAGTTTGATTACTCCTGCGTGCATGCCGCCCTCGAGCTTTCCCGTGAGGGCTACGAGACGGTCATGGTTAACTGCAACCCGGAGACCGTGTCTACCGACTATGACACGGCAGACCGCCTCTACTTCGAGCCGCTGACTTTCGAGGACGTCATGGAGGTCTACCACGCGGAGGCCGCGTGCGGTGAGGTTGCCGGAGTCATTGTCCAGCTGGGTGGTCAAACCCCGTTGGGCCTGGCTGAGCGCCTGACTGCTGCCGGCGTTCCGGTCGTGGGTACTTCTGCCGCTGCCATCGACTTGGCGGAGGACCGTGGTGAGTTCGGCAAGGTGCTTGCTGAAGCCGAGCTTCCCGCACCGGCCTTCGGCACCGCGACCTCCTTCGAGGAGGCACGCCAGGTTGCCGCGAAGATCGGCTACCCGGTACTGGTCCGCCCGTCCTACGTGCTGGGAGGCCGCGGCATGGAGATCGTCTACGACGAAGATTCGCTGCGCGATTACATTGAGCGCGCTACCGAGATCACCTCGGATCACCCGGTCTTGGTTGACCGCTTCCTGGATAACGCCATCGAGATTGACGTCGACGCGCTGTGCGACGGCGAGGAAGTCTACCTCGGCGGCGTGATGGAGCACATCGAGGAGGCCGGTATTCACTCCGGTGACTCTTCCTGCGCCCTGCCGCCGATGACGCTGGGCCCGGAGGATATTGAGAAGGTGCGGGAGTCGACGCGTCGCCTAGCGCATGGCATCGGCGTCAAGGGCTTGATGAACGTTCAGTACGCCTTGAAGGATGACACCCTCTACGTCATCGAAGCCAACCCGCGTGCCTCCCGCACCGTGCCTTTCGTCTCCAAGGCCACCGGCGTCCCGCTGGCCAAGGCCGCCGCGCGTGTCATGCTGGGGGCATCCATCGCCGAGCTGCGCGAGGAGGGCATCATCCCGTCTACCTACGACGGTGGTTCCCTGCCGCTGGAGCACCCGATTGCGGTCAAAGAAGCCGTGCTGCCGTTTAACCGCTTCCGTCGCCCCGATGGCCAGCTGCTGGATACTTTGCTGTCCCCGGAGATGAAGTCCACCGGTGAGGTGATGGGCTTGGCCGATAACTTCGGCGCCGCCTACGCCAAGGGTGAGATGGCCGCCTTCGGCGAGCTGCCCACTGAGGGAACCGTGTTTGTCTCCGTAGCCAACCGCGATAAGCGCACGCTCATCTTCCCGATTCAGCGCCTGGCCTACATGGGTTACACCATCGTGGCTACCGCTGGGACCGCGCAAATGCTGCGCCGCAACGGTGTCGAGTGCGAGGTCGCCCGGAAGGTATCGGAGGCCACGGAGGGCGAGGAGTCCATCGTGGACCAGATTCTTGCTGGAAAGGTTGATCTCATCCTTAACACCCCGGCAGGCTCCGCCGGTGCCCGCCACGACGGCTATGACATCCGCGCTGCTGCGGTATCCGTGGGCATTCCGTTGGTGACGACCGTCCAGGGCGTGACCGCCGCCGTGCAGGGTATTGAGGCTCTGCGTCGCGGGGATCTCAAGGTGCGCGCGCTGCAGGAGCTTGAGCATGACCCAGCCAACTAGGAAGTTGCCGTCTTTTGGTGAGCGCCTCGTAGCAGCTGGTGCGGAGCGCGGGCGCCTGTGCGTAGGCATCGACCCGCACCCGCATCTGCTCGAAGCCTGGGGCCTGTCGGTTGATGTGGATGGTCTGCGCACGTTTACGCTGCGCTGTGTAGAGGCCTTCGGCGAGACCGCCGCGGTGGTGAAGCCACAGGTGGCTTTCTTTGAGCGTTTCGGTTCGCGCGGCTTCGCAGTTCTTGAGGAGGCCCTCGCGGGGCTCCGCGAGCAGGGCTGTCTGAGCCTAGCGGACGCGAAGCGCGGAGACATCGGTTCCACCATGGCGGGCTACGCACAAGCCTGGTTGGGGGAGGACTCGCCGCTGCGTTCCGATGCTGTGACGGTCTCGCCCTACCTCGGTGTGGGTGCTTTGAGTCCAGTCTTCGACCTAGCGGAGGAAACTGGACGAGGTGTCTTTGTTCTTGCGGCGACCTCCAATCCGGAGGCCGTGGCGTTGCAGTCGTTGAGTGTCGACGGCCGCAGCGTTGCGCAGCGCGTCGTCGATGAGCTTGCACAGCGCAACGCCTCTGCGGCTGGGCCAGACACCACCGTGGGTGCCCTTGGTGTTGTCGTGGGCGCGACGTTGGAGGCTCCGCCTGCACTAGACCAATTAAACGGTCCGGTGCTGCTGCCGGGTGTGGGCGCCCAGGGCGCTACGCCCGCCGATGTAAGGGAACTCACCGCAGCGGCGCCCGAGCTCGGCTTTGCCAACGTTTCCCGGGCCATTCTTTCGCAGGGGCCGAGTGTCTCTGACCTGCGGAAAGCCGTAGTGGATACCGCGGCGGAGTTCCGGGATTAATACTCAGACCAGGTGGCGGCGTGCTGGATTAACGGGCGCGCCGTTTACCTGGTATTTTGTTTAAGGCATGTGCGTTGACGTGCGGGAACCTTTAAAAGAAGGGGGCCGCGTTGCGTCATCGCGTACAGACCAGTGCTAGGATTGCCAGAAGTCGGTTCGTGGAGGTAGCAAAAGCTATCCCGCGCTGGGGAAACCTTCCCACCGTGAGCCGAGATTCTGGTGCTAGCCATCAGAAGACAATGTTCGAACTAATGAAATCGGAGGAAACCCGTGGCCCTTCCCAAGTTGACAGATGAGCAGCGCAAAGAAGCTCTCGCAAAGGCCGCCGAGGCCCGCAAGGCTCGCGCTGAGCTCAAGGCTGCGCTGAAGCGTGGCGAGACCAACCTGCAGGAAGTTCTGGAGAAGGCCGAGACCGATGAGATCATCGGCAAGACCAAGGTCTCCGCTCTCCTCGAGGCCCTGCCGAAGGTTGGCAAGGTCAAGGCTAAGGAAATCATGGAGGACCTGGAGATTGCTCAGACCCGCCGTCTGCGTGGCCTGGGTGACCGTCAGCGCCGCGCCCTGCTCGAGCGTTTCGGCTACGGCGAGTAATTAGCGCAATGGCTGACGAAACTGCACGCGGGCGCCTGGTCGTTCTGGCCGGGCCGTCCGCTGTGGGCAAATCCACGGTGGTTTCGCGCCTGCGCGACGATGTCGACAACCTCTACTTCAGCGTCTCCATGACGACGCGCCAGCCCCGTCCCGGAGAGACTGATGGGGTGGACTACTTCTTCGTCTCACCAGAGACCTTTCAAGAGCATATCGACGCCGGTGACATGCTCGAATGGGCAGAGATCCACGGCGGTTTGCAGCGTTCCGGGACACCCGCTCAGCCGGTCCAAGAAGCGATGACGGCTGGACGCCCGGTGTTGGTAGAGGTTGATCTTGCAGGCGCCCGCAACGTGAAGGCGGCGATGCCGGAGGCGGAAACCGTGTTTCTCGCCCCACCATCCTGGGAAGTTTTGGTCGAGCGCCTGACAGGGCGTGGGACCGAGCCGCAGGATGTCATCGACCGCCGGTTGCAGACCGCAGAGTCGGAGCTTGCCGCGCAAAAGGAGTTCGACCACATCGTTGTCAATGAAGATCTCGATGAGGCCGTTGCCGCTATTAGTGCTATCCTGCGTGGATAGACCACGATTTTGACCATCTACCAACAGTAAAGGTGCATGTGACCAACGTGACCACACCTGCTAATTCTGAGGCCGTTAAGCCGGAACCAGTATTCGATCCGCCGACGGGCATTACCGATCCGCCGATCGATGAGCTGCTGGGCAAGGTCTCGTCCAAGTACGCTCTGGTGATCTTTGCCGCTAAGCGCGCACGCCAGATCAACAGCTACTACCAAGAACAGGATGAAGGCGTCTTCGAGTTTGTCGGACCGCTGGTGACCCCGGAACCGGGGGAGAAGCCGCTGTCCATCGCTTTGCGCGAAATCGAAGCCGGCCTGCTGGACCACGAGGAAGGCAACTAAGCTTTTCCGTGCCGGTCGCTGCCTACAGCACATTCTGAACTGAACCCACCCACGTGTCTGCCAAGATACTGGGTGGGTTCAGTGCGTCTTGGGTAACATCGTCCGAGTGAAGGACGTACAGCATTTCCAACAAGCTCAAGAAAGTAGCGCCGTGAATCATCCAGAGTCCGCAGGGGCGGGGTCGGCTCAACGGCGGCGCATCCTCATCGGAGTGGCGGGAGGAATTGCCGCCTACAAGGCGTGCCATCTTATCCGCGATTTCACTGAGCATGGCGATGATGTTCGCGTGATTCCTACCGAGGCTGCGCTGAACTTCGTTGGGGCAGCGACCTTTGAGGCCTTGTCGGGGCATCCGGTGTCGACCACGGTCTTTGATGCGGTGGATGAAGTCCAGCACGTCTCCCTAGGCCAGCAAGCGGATGCCATCGTTATTGCCCCGGCAACCGCAGACCTGATCGCGCGTTTGGCTGGTGGTCGCGCAGACGATCTTCTCAGCGCGTCTGTCCTCGTTGCGACGTGTCCAGTGATTATCGCCCCGGCGATGCACATGGAGATGTGGCTTCACCCGGCAACCCAAGACAACGTGGCTACGCTGCGCCGTCGCGGAGTTACTGTCATGGAGCCCGCCCACGGCCGCCTGACCGGTACCGATACGGGCGCAGGCCGGTTGCCGGATCCGGAGCAGATCGCGGAGTTTGCTCGCACCATCATTGCCGGCCACCGCGTGGACCATGATTGGCAGGGCCGGAAGGTCGTGATCTCCGCTGGCGGGACGCAAGAGAACCTTGACCCAGTGCGCTACCTTGGCAACCGCTCGTCCGGGCGGCAGGGCTTTGCGTTGGCTGAGATTGCCGCACAGCGGGGTGCCGATGTCACCATCGTTGCTGGTAATACGGAGGCGCTTCCGGTTCCCTCCGGTGCCGCGGTCGTGCGGGTGACCTCAACCCGCGATATGCAGGAGGCAATGAATGCAGAGTCCGCGGACGCGGACATCGTCATCATGGCCGCGGCCGTTGCGGACTATCGCCCAGCTTCCGTGGCTGAGTCAAAGATGAAGAAGAGGTCCGCGGACGCCGATTTGGCGCATCTGGAACTGGTAGAAAATCCAGATATTCTCAAGGGCCTCGTCGAGCGCCGCGACAGTGGCACCCTCAACCCCGATGCCATCATCGTCGGCTTTGCCGCAGAGACCGGTGATGAGACGACGACTGTCCTGGAGTACGCCCGGCGGAAGTTCGCAAAGAAGGGCTGCGATGTACTCATGGCCAATGAGGTTGGGGAGGGAAAGGTCTTTGGACAGCCTACGAGCGCTGGGTGGATCCTGCGGCGTGATGCCGAGCCAGTGGTGGTCGAGCCTGGCTCGAAACAGGTCGTGGCCGCGCAGATACTTGAAGCTGTGAATGAAATCCTGAAAAAGTAGTGGTCGTTCTTGCAGCTGTAGACCGCTTGGTCTACGATGGGGCGGTGTTATCAGCCGAGGCGTGGGCAAGGCGCTGTCCCACCCACGACGCGCAGAACTAGCTTAAGGAAAACTTGTGACTGAAAGAACTGCACAGGCGGTACGCCTCTTTACCAGCGAATCCGTAACAGAAGGCCACCCGGATAAAATTTGTGACGCGATCTCGGACGCCATTCTTGACGCCCTCCTCGAAGAAGACCCCAACGCCCACGTCGCCGTAGAGACCCTCGTGACGACGGGGCAGGTGCACGTCGTCGGTGAGGTGCGCACTACCGGTTATGTAGAGATCCCGCAGATCGTTCGCAAGACCCTCGTGGAGATTGGGTTTACCTCCTCCGACGTTGGTTTCGACGGCCATACCTGTGGTGTCAACGTCGCCATTGGTGAGCAGTCCCAAGAGATCGGGGCCGGCGTGGACGCCTCCACCGAGGTTCGTTCCGGTACCTTTGAAGATGATGACCAGTACGGTGCGGGTGACCAGGGCCTCATGTTTGGCTATGCCACCAACGAGACCCCGGAGTTTATGCCGTTGCCGATTTCCACGGCGCACCACCTCTCGCGTCGTCTCACTCAGGTGCGCAAGGAGGGCATCGTGCCTTCCCTGCGCCCCGATGGCAAGACCCAGGTCACCTACGCCTATGACGAGAATGATGTACCCACGCGCCTGGAGACGATCGTCATCTCTACCCAGCACGATCCGGACGTAACTCAGGAGTGGTTGGCCGAGCAGCTGCGCACGCACGTCGTCGAATGGGTCGTCAACGACGCCGACTTGAGCAAGTACTACACCGAAGACACCGAGCTGCTCATCAATCCTTCTGGCTCTTTCATCCTCGGTGGCCCCATGGGTGATGCCGGGCTGACCGGCCGCAAGATCATCGTGGATACCTATGGCGGCATGGCTCGCCACGGCGGCGGTGCCTTCTCCGGTAAGGATCCGAGCAAGGTGGACCGCTCCGCTGCCTACGCCATGCGTTGGGTAGCCAAAAATATCGTGGCCGCAGAGCTTGCCGACCGCGCCGAGGTGCAAGTGGCGTATGCCATCGGCCGTGCTAAGCCGGTTGGCCTCTACGTCGAGACCTTCGGGACTGCGCACGGCGGGCTGAGCGACGCCGACATTCAGGCTGCGGTGGACAAGGTCTTTGATCTGCGCCCGGCCGCCATCATTCGTGAGCTCGACTTGCAGCGCCCGATTTACCGCCAAACCGCGGCCTACGGTCACTTCGGTCGCACGGATGTCGACCTTCCGTGGGAGGATACCTCACGGGCCGTCGACCTACGACGCGCTGCCGGCCTGTAGAATCGGGCGCTATGCCCAAGAAGACACCCGCCGCCCAACAACCGGTCGCGCGGGTGTTGCCCTTGTTAGGGGTAGCGCACCTCGACCGCGGCTTCGATTACCTCATTGAGGAGGCGGATTCCGACGCCGCGCAACCGGGCGTGCGCGTGCGCATCCGCTTCAATGGCAGGTTGGTAGACGCCATCTTGCTCTCGCGCAGCAGCGATTCTGATTTTTCCGGTTCGCTCCGCTATATCGAACGCGTCATTTCCCCCTATGCGGTGTACACACCAACCATGGCGGCGCTCATCGAATCCCTTGCAGCCCGCTACGGCGGCGTGCGCTCCGATATCATTCGCACCGCCATCCCGGCGCGCCATGCCAAGGCCGAAGAAGCGGATATCACCACACCGTGGGAGGAGCTCGGCACGGCAGAGCACCCGGATCTCTCTGCGTGGTCGAGCTACCAGCATGGCGAGTCTTTCGTGGATTCGGTGCTGACGGGAAACATTGCGCGGGCAGCGTGGCAGATCGCACCGGGGTCAGATTGGGCTGGCGCGCTTGCGGCCTTGGGCGCTAGCGTGGCGCTGCAAGGCGGCGGGGTGCTCATGGTTGTGCCGGATCAGCGTGACCTTGACCTGTTGGAAGCGGCGTTTCGTCGGCACCTCTCCGCCAAGCAGATCACGGTGCTCGCGCACAGTACTGGCCCGCAGGCTCGCTACCGCCGCTATCTGTCCGCACTGACGGGGCAGGCACGCATCGTTATCGGCACGCGCTCCGCGGCCTTCGCCCCAGTAAAGAACCTGAAGCTGGCCGTTGTCCTCAATGACGGTGACGATAGCCTGGTGGATAACCTCAAGCCCTACGTCCACACGCGAGAGGTATTGAGCACGCGCTCCGCGCAGGAAGAATGCAGCCTTATCCTTGCTGGCCACGCGCGCACGGCCGAAGCGCAGCTGCTCGTTGAGTCGGGATGGGCACACGATCTTCTCCCAACTCCGGAAGCCCTGGAAGCGGCGCGCCCCGATATTGTTGCGGTGGGTGCGTTCGGTATCAATCTGGCGCGGCACATGCAGGGCGGGACGACGTCGGTCAGCGGCCCAGCTTTTCAAGCCACTCGGGCGGCGCTCGACCGCGGTGAACCCGTCCTTGTCCAAGTCCCGCGCAAGGGCTACGCCCCAATTCTGGCTTGTGGGCAGTGTTCATCCCCGGCACGGTGTCGACACTGCAACGGGCCACTAGGTTTGCCCTCTGTCCGTGGCGCGGCGGATGGGGCGCAGGATTCCGCCGCGCTTCCCACGTGTCGCTGGTGCGGGCGTGTCGACGCCCATTACCGCTGTTCCGAGTGTGGTTCCCCACGGCTGCGGGCCATTGTGCTGGGCTCCGAGCGCACCGCCGAGGAGATGGGGCGCGCCTTTCCCAACACGCGCGTTATCCAATCAGGTGGCTCCACAGTCGTCGACGAGGTCCCTGCCGGCCCCGCGCTGGTGATTGCCACGCCTGGCGCGGAGCCACGCGTTGCCGAGGGAGGGCACTATGGTGCTGCGCTCCTGGTGGAAACCGGGGCGTTGCTGGGCCGTCAGGATCTCCGAGCTACGGAGGATACCTTGACCACATGGGCTGCCGCAGCCACCCTCGTGGCCCCGGCTGCGCAGGGCGGAGCGGTGATCGTGGCAGCAGATGAGCAGCTCCCGCTCGTGGGCTTCTTTAGCCGGTGGGACATGGTGGGAGCCGCGGCGGCCGAGTTGCAGGCACGCCGCGAGGTACGCTTCCCGCCCGCGGTGCACATGGCGGCCGTCGACGGTGCCGATGCCTCGCTCGACGCTTTCCTGGAGCTGGCAGAACTACCGGAGCACGCGGAGCTTCTTGGCCCGGTCCCGCTGCCGCCCGGGGTGAGCTTGCCGGGCGAGTATGACCACGAACGCGGCGGCGAGCCCCAGCGCCTGCTGATCCGCACGCCATTGGGGCCGCGCTCGGAGCTTGGGCAGGCGCTGCGAACGGCCAATTCGCTGCGCAGCGCGCGCAAGGACGTGTTGCCTCTGCGCATCGCCGTGGACCCGATCAACATCGGATAGACAGAGCAGCCGACCCCACCCCTGGAGGGCACGCACTGCTTACTGTGAACTATTCTCGGTGCAGGAGCACTACGGATGGCAATCCCTGCTTACCGTGAAAGACTGCAAACCACGAGGAGTTCATACTATGACCGTGCGCGAGGTTCGCCTCTATGGCGATCCCGTCCTGAGCACCCGGGCCGAGGAGATCACCGAATTCGGGCCATCGCTCGAGCGTCTAGCTCAGGACATGTTGGAGACCATGGAAGACGCCGGGGGAGTAGGCCTAGCGGCTAACCAGATCGGCGTGACCAAGCGCATCTTCGTTTTTGACTGCTCTCACTATCAGCACGGCCTGCGCGGTGCCATCATCAACCCCGAGTGGGAAGCAGTGGGAGAAGAGACTCAGCTGGGACCAGAGGGCTGCCTGTCCATCCCCGGTATTTCCCAGCCCACCGAAAGGTTCAATACCGTACGCCTTACAGGCTTCGATCCCCTAGGCCGCCCAGTGTCTATGCTCGCGTCCGGACTGATGGCACGCTGCATCCAACACGAAACGGATCACCTCGACGGAATTTTGTTCCTCAAGCGCCTGAGCGATGAGTTGCGAAAGGAATCCATGAAGATCATCCGCCAGTCGGAGTGGTTCAACGCATAGGCGTCAGACTTTAATCAACAATCAACCTTACGAGAGAAAGGCATGCACCCACTGTGCGCATCGTTTTCGCCGGAACCCCCGAGCCCGCCGTCGTGGCTTTGGAGAAACTCATTGCCTCACACCACGACATAGCCGCCGTCATCACCCGTCCTGATGCCCGCCGCGGCCGCGGGCGCACCCTGCACCCCAGTCCCGTGAAGGCGCTGGCCCAGGAACACGGAATCGAGGTTCTTACGCCAACCACACTCAAGCCAGGCACCGAGGACGGCGACGCCCTGCGCGCGCGGTTGGCGGAGATTGCTCCGGAGGCTATTCCGGTGGTGGCCTACGGAAACTTGATCACCGAGGATCTGCTGGGCCTTCCAACGCACGGCTGGGTCAACCTGCACTTCTCCCTGCTTCCAGCGTGGCGCGGCGCAGCACCGGTCCAGGCAGCCATTGCGGCCGGCGACGAGCGCACTGGCGCCACGACCTTCCGCATCGATCAGGGCCTGGATACCGGGGACATCCTGGCCACCATCGAGGAAGCAATCCTGCCCACCGATACCGCTGATGACCTGCTCACGCGACTGGCATACGCGGGTGGTGACCTCCTAGTCCAGACTATGAATGGCCTGGAGGACGGCAGCATTACGCCGCAGCCGCAGGAAGGAGAGGCCACTTATGCGCACAAGATCGCGACCGACGACGCCCGCATTGACTGGACCCTGCCTGCTGACGTCGTTGATCGCCACATCCGCGCCCATACCCCGGGGCCGGGAGCCTGGACCTTAATGGGGGAATCCCGCCTGAAGGTAAGGCCTGTAAGCAGGGTGGCACCCGCCGAACTCGAGGCGCTGCCAGAGCCTGCCGCAGTGCGCGCACTCCAGCCAGGAGAAGTGCACGTGGCCAAGAATGCCGTCGTGGTCGGCACCGGTAGCTCCCCGGTACGTTTGGGCAAGATTCAACCGCCCGGCAAGAAGATGATGAACGCCGCCGATTGGGGCCGAGGTCTTGCTAGCCAAGGCTCTCGCGGCACGGATTCCACAGACACAGACGAGGTGAAGTTCTCATGACCGGAGGGTTTAGGTCCCGCAGCAAGTCCGGGGACTCGGCGCAGCGCGCGGGGACAGGCGCAGAGAAGGGAAAGCAGCAGCGGGGCAGCCAACAGCGTGGAAACTCGCGCGGTGGACGCGACCACAAGGGACGCGGAGGCTATCAGAACACCGGTGCGCAGCGTGACCGCCGAGGCGGACAGCGCCAGACTGCTCACCACGATCGCCAGAGCCCGTCGCTGATTTCCGCGGCACGACGCTGCGGGGTCGACGTGCCGCGCGCGGTCGCCTTCGAGGTACTGCAGCGGGTAGCGGCGGATGACGCTTTTGCCAACCTCACGCTGCCGAAGGCCGTGAGCGCGAACAAGCTCAGCGGCCGCGACGCCGCCTTTGCCACGGAACTGACCTATGGCACGCTGCGCACCGAGGGCGTTCTCGATGCGGTCATCGCTGAATGCTCGTCGCGCGGGCTCGACGCCATTGCGCCCGAGGTGCTCACGGCCCTGCGACTGGGAACCTACCAGGTGCTCTACACCCGGGTGGAGGCGCACGCGGCGGTCGATACCACCGTTCGCCTCGTGGAGGCAGCCGGCCACGAGAAAGCCAAGGGCTTTGCCAACGGCATCATGCGGACTATCACCCGCACACCTGCGCAAGAGTGGCTGGACAAGCTAGCTCCGAGCGGAGAGGTCGCGGCTTTGGCCTTCCGCCACGCTCACCCCGAGTGGATCGCCCGCTCCTTCGGCCGCGCGTTGGGGCTCCTCGACACCGCTGACGATAACGCGCTCAGCGCCGAGCAAACAGCGGAGCTGGAGCGCGCACTCGAGGCAGACTCTGAGCGGCCCCTCGTGCACCTGGTAGCGCGACCGGGCGAGATATCCGCCGAAGAACTCGCGCTCATTACCGGCTGCGAGGAAGGACGCTATTCCCCTTATGCGGTTTACCTTGAGCAGGGAGACCCGGGCTCCCTCGAGCCTGTCCGCCAGAAACTCGCGGCGGTGCAAGACGAAGGCTCCCAGCTCATCGCACGCGCGGTGACGGAAGCTGAACTTATTGGCGAGGACACCGGGCGTTGGTTAGACCTGTGCGCCGGCCCCGGTGGCAAGGCCGCCCTGATGGGTGCCATCGCTCGCGTCGAGGGGGCGAAGGTCGATGCCGTAGAAGTCTCCCCGCACCGCGCTACCTTGGTGGAAAAAACAGTGGGTGACTTGCCTGTCCGCGTGCACCGTGCGGACGGTCGTGCGCCGGGGCTCGACGCAGGCTTTGACCGGGTGCTTGTCGACGCCCCCTGTTCCGGCCTCGGTGCACTCCGTCGCCGCCCCGAAGCCCGCTGGCGCAAAGCCGAGTCCGATATTGCGGAACTCAACACACTGCAGACCGAGCTCCTCGAGTCCGCGTTGGACCTCGTGCGCCCAGGTGGCGTCGTGGTGTACTCCACCTGTTCGCCCGACCTGCGCGAGACCCGGGGCATCGTGGACGCTGCCGTGGAGCGCCATGGCGTTGGGGCAGAGATCCGCGTCGAGGAGCTGGATGCGCGCGACGTGCTTCCGGACATGGGGGATCTCGGCAGCGAGCTCTCTGCCCAGATGTGGCCGCACCGTCACGGCACAGATGCAATGTTTTTCGCCGTCCTCCGCCGAGTAGCGGACTAGCGGGGCGTGAGGGACTAGGCTGAGTGTCATGTCTGCACTCTCGTCTGCTCCCATTATCTCCCCATCCATTCTGGCCGCCGACTTCACCCGCTTGGGCGAAGAGGTCAAAGCAGTGGCCAACGCGGATTGGATCCACGTTGACATCATGGACGGTCACTTCGTGCCGAACCTGTCCTTCGGCCCGGATATCACCGCGACGGTGGACGGGATTACCTCGCAGACCCTCGACGTTCACCTCATGATCGAGGAGCCGGAGAAATGGGTGGAAACCTACGCCAAGGCGGGCGCTGATTGCATCATCTTCCACGTCGAGGCCGTGGCCGACAAGGACGCGGCCATCGCCTTGGCCCGCAGGATTCGGGACCTAGGGGTGCGCGCGGGCTTCTCGATCAAGCCGGGCACCCCGATTGAGCCCTGGCTGGATGCCCTTGAGCACTTCGACGAGGTTCTCGTCATGTCTGTCGAACCCGGCTTTGGTGGTCAGAGCTTCATGCCGGATCAGCTGGATAAGGTACGCACCTTGCGCGCAGCCATCAATGAGCGTGGCCTCGATGTCCTCATCGAAATCGATGGCGGTATTTCTGTTGAGACGATCCGCTCCGCCGCCGAGGCGGGCTGTGATGCCTTTGTCGCGGGTTCGGCCATTTACAAGCAAGCAGATAAGGCGGCGGCCGTCGAGGAGCTGCGCCGACTGGCCACGCTGTGATTCCACGCCACGATTCTGCTGTCCTATCGCAAGCATTGCGCGTCGCCATGGAGGCCGGCGAGCGGGTTCGCGGTACGACGAGTCCGAACCCGCCGGTCGGCGCAGTGATTCTCGATGCTGCCGGCCAGGTCGCCGGCGTCGGCGCCACCCAGCCCCCGGGCGGGCCGCATGCTGAAGTCATGGCGCTGCGCGATGCAGGGGACAAGGCCCGCGGTGGAACCGCCGTGGTGACCTTGGAGCCCTGCAATCACACGGGTCGTACTGGGCCCTGCGCGCAGGCGCTTATCGATGCCTCCGTGGCCGCCGTGTACTACCTCCACCCGGACCCCACCCCACAAGCCGGGGGCGGATCAGCAACACTGCGCCGCGCCGGAGTCACGGTGGGACAGCTCGCGCCGCCGGAGGGCGTGGACGATGCGCTCGAACCGTGGTTGAGCGCGGTGAGTCTCGGCCGCCCGCACGTCACGCTCAAATTTGCACAAAGCCTGGATGGTTTCACCGCTGCCGCGGATGGCAGTAGCCAGTGGATTACCGGAGAGCGGGCCCGCGAGCACGTGCATCGTGATAGAGCTCAGCGCGATGCCATCCTTATCGGAACGGCCACGGCGTTAGCGGATAATCCATCGCTGACCGCGCGCTACCCCGATGGTTCATTGCGTGAGCGGCAACCGCGGCGCGTTGTCATCGGTTCCCGCGATGTTAGCCGGGGCGGGGCTAGTAACCTGGTCGAGCTAGGCTTCGAGCACTATTCCACGCCGCAGGAGGCACTAGATCAGCTGTACGCCAGCGGCGCGCGAGACATCCTTGTCGAAGGCGGCGCAGGGCTAGCCACCAGCTTCATGGAGTTGGGCTACATCGAGCGTATTCAGGCCTACCTGGGCAACGTCATTCTCGGCGAGGGCAGAGGAGTTCTCACCCGTGCACTGTCCCAGAATCTGGCCCAGGCTGAGAGGTGGCAGCGCGTGGCGGTTACCGAGCTAGGCGAGGACCTGCTCGTGGAATATATAAAGCTCAAAGGTTAAAAGATAGGGAAGGGGAGTGCTGGCTATGTTTACTGGACTCGTTGAAGAAATTGGCCACGTCGATAGCGTGGAGCTGCAGGGTGATGCCGTGCGCCTCGGCATCGCCGCAACCATCGTGCTGGGGGACGCCCAACTGGGAGATTCCATCGCGGTCAACGGCGTGTGCCTGACCGTTGCTGAGTTGGGAGAAGGAACCTTCACCGCAGATGTCATGAAGGAGTCTTTGAACCGGAGTTCCCTCGGCGAACTCGAAGTGGGCGCGCCGGTCAACCTCGAGCGTGCGGTGCTCCCGACGACGCGCTTGGGTGGCCACATTGTGCAAGGGCACGTCGATGGCACCGGGACCTTGCTGAGCCGCACGCCGTCGGAGCACTGGGAGGTGCTGCGCTTTAGCCTGCCGGCCGAGCTGGAGCGCTACGTGGTGGAGAAGGGTTCGATCGCGGTGCAGGGAACCTCCCTGACGGTATCGGCCTTGTCAGACGGGCAGGGAGAGCCCGACGCGGAGAGCTATTTCGAAGTCTCTCTCATTCCCACCACGCTGCGCGATACCGTGTTTGGTTCGATGGCGCCAGGTGTTCGCGTCAACCTCGAGGTAGACGTGGTTGCAAAGTATGTGGAGAAAATGGTTCACCCCAACGCCTCCGCCAGTGGCACGGAAGGATAGAGTAAGTCCTTATGAGCGCTGCAGATTCAGCTTTTAGTTTAGATAGCGTCGACCAAGCCATCGCGGACATCGCGGCCGGCAAGGCGGTCGTCGTCGTGGACAATGAGGACCGGGAGAACGAAGGTGACCTCATTTTTGCCGCTGAGCTCGCTACCCCGGAGCTCGTGGCTTTTATGGTGCGCTACAGCTCCGGCTACATTTGCGCACCGCTGCTCCCAGAAGACTGCGAGCGTTTGAACTTACCCCCGATGTTCGCGGTGAACCAGGACGTACGGCAGACCGCCTACACCGTCACGGTGGACCTGGCTAATGGTTCCACTGGTATCTCTGCCACCTCACGTTGCGAAACTATCCGCAGGTTGGCCGATCCCTCCTCTAAGCCCTCGGAATTTACCCGCCCCGGACACGTGGTCCCGCTCGCCGCGCGCCCGAATGGCGTGCTCGAACGTGACGGGCACACGGAAGCCGCCATCGATCTGGCTCGCTTGGCAGGCCTTCGCCCAGCTGGCGTGCTCTGTGAGATCGTCTCTGAAGAGGATCCCACGGACATGGCGCGCTCCCCGGAGCTGCGCCGCTTTGCCGACGCCCACGGGCTGACGATGATCTCCATCGAGCAGCTCATCGAGTGGCGTCGCCACAACGAACAGCAGGTTCACCGCCAAGTAGAAACTCGCCTGCCCACCGAGTACGGCGAGTTTCGCGCGGTAGGTTATTCGAATGACGTCGACAAGCGCGAGCACATCGCCCTTTTCGTTGGTGACGTGGAAAGCTATTCCGGTGCCGAGGATGTACCCGTTCGCGTACACTCTGAGTGCCTTACAGGTGACGTCTTTTCCTCCCAGCGCTGTGATTGCGGTCCGCAGCTGCAGGAATCCCTCCGTGCGGTGCAAGAAGCGGGACGCGGCATCGTCATCTACCTGCGTGGACAGGAAGGGCGCGGAATTGGCCTGGTCAACAAGCTCAAGGCTTACCGTCTGCAGGACGAAGGCCTCGATACCGTTGATGCCAACGTGGAGCAGGGCCTGCCGGAGGATGCACGCGAATACTCCGTGGCCGGACAAATCCTGCGCGACGTCGGCGTGAAGTCCGTGAACCTCTTGACCAATAACCCGCACAAGGGCGAGGGGCTGCAAGGCTTCGGCATTGATGCCACCGCGCGCACAGCGCTGGCTACCCCCGCCACAGCGGAGAACATCAGCTATCTGCGCACCAAGCGTGACCGAATGGGGCATGATCTGCCCCAGGTAGCCGAATGGGATCAGAAACACTCCTAGAGTTGGGATGAAGCGCTTCAGCGCCCCTAACCATCACGCATTGAGTATCAAGCTTTGAGCACAAGGAGCACACTATGAGCAAGGAAGGCCTGCCCACCCCGAACAATGTCTCCGGGGAAGGTATCCGCGTCGCCGTCGTTACCGCAACGTGGAACGCAGAGATCTGTGATCAGCTGCATCGTCGAGCGCTCGAGACTGCCGAAGCCGCCGGCGCCGCGGTCACGCCCCTGCGCGTGGTCGGGGCCCTCGAACTGCCCGTCGTGGCCCAAGCCGCCGCGCGCACCCATGATGCCGTGGTTGCGTTGGGCTGCGTTGTTCGTGGTGGCACCCCGCACTTTAATTACGTCTGCGATTCCGTGACGCAGGGCCTGACGCGCATCGCGCTCGATGAATCGACCCCGGTGGCCAATGGAGTGCTGACGGTCAACGACTATGAGCAAGCCGTCGATCGCGCCGGCTTTGCGGACTCTGAAGAGGATAAAGGCGCCGAGGCCATGCACGCAGCTTTAGAAACCGTGCACACGTTGCGTACACTGAACGAGTCAAACCAAAAGTAGGCTGCCAAGTGCAACCACGCCGCCTTGCGTATCCGGCAGGGGGAGTGGCCTGCTTCAGCGGAGTGATGAGGAGATGGAAAACTCGATGACGGACTCACAGGTGCCTTCCGGGAACGAAGAGCGGGCACAGTCGGCCCATGCCAACCAGTCCTCCGCCTCTTCGCAGCCGGCTGCGTCGATGGCGGCCGGGGAAGCAGGCCGCAGCATGAGTGATGAGCAAATGCTGGCCTATACCAGCGCGGATCCTTTCGCCCAGACGTCGTCCAAGCCCTGGGAGTATGAAGTTACCTCTCCCTACCTGCGCAAGGTGGCCATCATCTGGATCATTCTCGTTATGGCCGCGCACCTTTTCATGGGCTTTACGGTGGGTCTGTCCTTTACCGGCGCGACGGTGACGACGATTGATAAGTTCGCTTTCCCCGGCGTCGGCGTGGTGATTTCCATTTTGTCTTGGCTAGCGCTGACCCGCCCGCGGCTGCGCGCGAACTCCGACGGGGTGGAGGTCCGCAATATCGTGGGAACCCGTTTCTACCCGTGGCAGGTCATCTACGGACTGTCCTTCCCCGAAGGCTCCCGCATGGCGCGCATCGAGCTTCCGGACTTTGAATACGTGCCGGTCTGGGCCCTGCAGTCGGGCGATAAGGACGACGTGATCACCAATGTCCGCTCTTTCCGCGACCTAGAAGCCCGTTACATGCCGCAGGATGACTAGTGGCTGATCCCTCTCAGTACCGTCCCGCGCCCGGAAGCATCCCTACAGATCCGGGCGTTTATAAGTTCCGTGATGAGAACCGCCGGGTCGTCTATGTGGGCAAGGCAAAGAACCTGCGGGCGCGGTTATCCAATTACTTCCAGGACATCACTCAACTACACCCGCGCACTCGCCAGATGGTGCTGACGGCGGCTTCGGTGGAATGGACCGTGGTGGCCAGCGAGGTGGAAGCGCTGCAGCTGGAGTACACGTGGATTAAGCGCTTCGATCCGCGCTTTAACGTGATGTACCGCGATGATAAGACTTATCCCATGCTCGCGGTATCCGTTGGGGAGACCATTCCGCGTGCGTTTTTCTACCGGGGCCCACGCCGCAAAGGCGTGCGCTATTTCGGTCCCTATTCCCATGCCTGGGCGGTGCGTGAATCCCTGGATCTTCTCACTCGCATCTTTCCCATGCGTACCTGCGCCAAGGGTGTGTTCAACCGCCACGAGCGCTTGGGGCGGCCCTGTTTGCTGGGGTATATCGGCAAGTGCGATGCCCCCTGCATCGGCCGCGTTAGCCCGGAAGAACATCGCGATACGGTTAACCAACTCATCAGCTTCATGAACGGTAACACCGCACCCGTTCGCAAGCGGGTCACGCAGCGCATGGAGGAGGCCGCGGAGAACCTGGAGTTTGAGTTGGCGGCCCGCCTGCGCGATGACTTGGGTGCCATCGACAAGTTGATGGAGCAGCAGGCAGTGGTGTTGCCTGATGGCACGGATGCGGACCTCATTGCGTTTAGCTCGGATGAATTGGAAGCTGCAGTTCAGATCTTCCATGTGCGTTCGGGACGCATCCGCGGGCAGCGCGGCTGGGTTGTGGAGCGTTCCGGAGATCAGGCAACGACTGACGCGGTGCGCGAAGGCGAGCCAGATCCTGGTCTGCCGGCTTTGATCCAAAACTTCCTCATTCAGTTCTATTCTGACGCGGCAGAACGCCAGCGCCTAGAGGCTGAAGAAGACGCGAAGTTGGAGCGTAGGGGAGTGGACCAGGAATCCCATGCCGAGGAGCATCGTGGAAACGCTATTCCGCGGGAGATTTTGGTCCAGGAACTGCCCGACGAAGCCGATGAGGTCAAGATCGTTTTGGAGGAGCTGCGTGGCGCCCAGATCGATCTGCGCGTTCCGCAGCGAGGGGATAAGCGCGCGTTGATGGAGACCGTCGAGCGCAATGCCAAAGAGCAACTGAAACAGCACAAACTCAAGCGCGTTGGCGACCTCACTGCGCGCTCCGCCGCACTCCAGGAGCTGCAGGAAGCACTGGGCATGGATTCCGCGCCGTTGCGCATCGAGTGCACGGATATCTCCCACATTCAGGGCACCGATGTTGTGGCCTCCCTGGTGGTTTTCGAGGATGGGCTGCCCCGTAAGTCCGACTACCGGCGTTATCGCATCAAGGAAGCGGCGGGCGATGGCCGCTCGGACGATGTCGGTTCCATCGCCGAAGTCACCCGCCGCCGGTTTAAGCATCACCATGACGATAAGCGGGCGGTGCCTGACGAAGAGCTAGAGAACACCACCTTCGCTGAGGAGTTGGTGCGCGAAGAGGCGGCGAGCCAGACCAAACGCAGCTCTTATCCGCCTCAGCTCTTCATCGTTGATGGCGGCGCGCCGCAGGTGGCAGCCGCGCAAGCTGTGTTTGATGAGCTCGGCATCGTCGATGTGACACTCATCGGTCTGGCCAAGCGCCTAGAGGAGGTGTGGGTGCCTGGTGATGACGAACCGGTGATTCTACCGCGCAATTCGCAGGCGCTGTTTCTACTGCAGCACCTGCGCGACGAGGCCCATCGCGTAGCTATCTCTTATCACCGCCAGCAGCGTTCAAAGCGGATGCGCTCCTCCGTCCTCGACGCGGTCCCGGGCTTGGGGCCGCAGCGTCGCACGGACCTAGTGAAGCACTTCGGCTCGGTAAAGAAGCTCAAGGAAGCAAGCGTGGAGGACATTGCTGAGGTGAAGGGATTCGGCCCCAAACTAGCTCAGACCGTCTTTGATCACCTTCACGACTCTTAGGAGGGATTCCCACCGTATTCCTAGACAGGATTCCTACCGTGGCAACCACTTAAGTGGTAAGAATGGAGGCCATGACGTTGTTTGATTCTCCGCCCATTTTGATTACCGGCATGTCGGGCGGCGGCCTGACGTCGGCGGCAAAAGTGTTGGAGGATAAGGGCTACTACGTCGCCCACAACATCCCGCCGAAGGCCATCGTTGACCTCTTGAAGCTGTGTGCGCGTCCGGATTCTCCAGTTACGAAGATCGCCGCGGTCACCGACGTACGCTCCCGCATGTTCCCTGGTTCTTTGGCAGAAACCTTGGACGAACTAGAGCAGCTGGATATGAAGCCGACCCTGCTTTTCCTCGATGCGCGCGATGACGTGCTGATTCGCCGCTTCGATTCGGTGCGTCGCACGCACCCGCTGCAGGACGGTGAAACACTGAAGGCCGGCATCCAACGCGAGCGCGCCGCCGTGCAATCCATTCGTGAGCGTGCGGACATTATCATCGACACGACGAACCTGTCCGTTCATGACCTACGCCGTGCCATCGAGGCTGCCTTCGGTGACATGCGTGGGGAGCGCCAGCACGTCACGCTCCAGTCCTTCGGCTTCAAGCATGGTTCTCCGCGGGACGCTGACCTTGTCGTCGACGTCCGTTTTCTTCCCAATCCTTATTGGGTACCGGAACTGCGGGGCTACCGGGGCACCGATGAGCCGGTGTCGGATTACGTTCTGTCCCAAGACGCCGCTGAGCCTTTTATCGAGCGCTTCATCGACATGTTGGACTCGATGCTCACGGGGTATCGCCACGAGGGGAAGAATTTCATCACCGTAGGCATTGGTTGCACGGGTGGGCACCACCGTTCCGTGGCCGTCACGGAAGAGATTGCCCGCCGCCTTAGCGAGCGCGGAGACTTGGATGTGAGCACCCTGCACCGAGACATCGCCCGCGACTAGGCGCGATACGTATCGAGAAGATTCGTATTCATTCCTTTTATTACATGACTGAAAGCTAGTACTTACGTGACGACTCTCCCACTCCACATGGCTAGCCTGGGCGGCGGCCATGGTCTTTATCAAACCTTGCTCGCTGCTCGCCGCACGGGCGCGGAGGCAATCTCCGCCATCGTCACCGTGGCCGATGACGGCGGTTCATCCGGCCGGTTGCGCCGCGAGATGGACATTATTCCGCCGGGTGATTTGCGCATGGCGCTCGCCGCTTTATCCAGTGATACGGAGGATGGCCAGCTGTGGGCTGAGACGCTTCAGCATCGCTTCCAGAGCACCGGAGCGATGGCCGGCCACGCCGTGGGCAACCTCCTCATCGCTGGACTCACTGAGGTGTTGGGGGATTTCCAGGCGGCTCTCGATGCCGTTGCCCGCTTAACGGAGTCGGCCGGCCGGGTACTGCCAGCCGTGAACTTACCTCTGGAGATTGAGGCGGATGTTTCTGGGCTTGACGACGACCCCCGTATCATTCGCTCGGTCCGCGGCCAGGTGGCTGTTGCATCGACCGTGGGGCAGGTGCGCCGGGTGCGCATCATTCCGGAGAAGCCTCGGGCCAACCCGGAAACCATTAGCGCGCTGCACGACGCGGACCTGATCACCCTAGGTCCTGGTTCCTGGTTTAGTTCCGTTCTCCCACACGTCCTGGTGCCGGATATCGTCGACGCGATTACCTCGTCGGATGCTCTCCGCGTGGTGGTGCTCAATCTTTCTGCTGAGCCGGGTGAGACCCAAGGTTTTTCTGCCGAGCGCCACCTGCATGTCCTAGCGCAGCACGCCCCGAGCCTGCGGGTAGACCGCGTTATCGTCGACGCATCCGGGCTTCCGAACGAGTCGGAGCGAGTCTTTGTCCAGCGCGCCGCCAGTGTTCTGGGCGCTACGGCAGTCTTCCGAGACGTGTGCCAATACGACGAGGACGGAAGGTCGATTAATAAGCACTGCCCAGACAAGCTGGCGCAGGTGCTCACCGAGCTTTACGCCGAGTATGCCGCCGATCGCGATGGCACAGCGGGAGCCCCAGACGCTCATCGCGGTTAAGCGCGCGATAGACTATGGGGCATTCATCGTTCACCGCCGCGTCTCGCCCACGCCAATCTGCGCGGTGCGCTACGTCCACGAGTTGAAAGGGGAGGCACGAGGTGTCTGCGTCATTGACCGATCAGGTCAAGGAGGAACTTACGGCGGTGTCCGTGCCGCGCCAGTCCGCCCGCGCGGCGGAGGTTGCCGCGATCCTCAGGTTCGCTGGCGAACTCCACATCACCGGGGACCGCGTGATGTACGAGGTGGAACTGGAGTCGCAGAGCGTAGCGAACCGCCTCGTCACCGCACTCGATGAGCTCTATTCGATTTCCGCCAGCACCCACGTCGCTGGGCCTGCGGCTTCGTCCAAGAAGAGTCGCGTGCAAGTGCGCATCACCACCGGTGCCAAGGAACTGACCAGACGCCTTGGTTTGGTAACCCGCTCCGGCCACCCCGTGGTGGGTTTGCCCCCACAAGTCATCTCCGGTTCTGTAGCCGATAATGAAGCAGCCTGGCGCGGCGCCTTCTTGGCGCAAGGTTCCTTGACCGAACCGGGCCGCTCCTCAGCGCTTGAGGTGACCTGCCCATGCCAGGAGGCTGCACTCGCTCTTGTCGGCTGCGCGCGCCGTTTGGGCGTGGCGGCGAAGACAAAGGAAACGCGCGGCGCGGACCGCGTCGTCGTGCGCGACGGCGACGCCATTGGCGCGCTGCTGACCCGTATGGGCGCCCAAGAGACGCGCCTGACATGGGAAAAAAAGCGGATCCAGAGAGAAGCCCACGATACGTCTCGCCGTCTCGATAATTTCGATGATGCCAACTTGCGCCGCTCTGCCCGCGCGGCCGTGACGGCTGCAGCACGCGTCGAACGCGCGATGGTCATCTTGGGCGATGACGTTCCGGAGCATCTCGCGGATGCCGGCCGCTTGCGCGTGCAGCATCGTGAGGCCTCTTTGGAAGAGCTCGGCCGCCTGGCTGATCCGCCAATGACTAAGGATGCGGTGGCCGGGCGTATTCGGCGCCTTTTGTCTATGGCGGACAAGCGTGCCAAGGAGCTTGGGGTCCCAGATACGACGAAGGCCGTCACTGAGGATCTTTTCGAAGAGTCCTAGTTACTCGTGCCCGTTCGGGCATTAGACCGGGTATCACGCCCGATTTCCGTGCGGCTGTTGCCGCATTTCTTTTTGGATTAATCCGCTCTTTTTTGCTTTAGTGAGATATCCCACCCCGCAGTGAAAGTCCCCAACATAATCCCACACAAACGGGCATATCTGCAGGTGTATAGCTCGAGGGTTGTCTCAAATTCTCTGCGACGGCCCAACCACTATACGCCTCTTTTTGGCCTCGTGCGACCACTCGTGTTGGGGACGGGCAGGAGCACTGCGGGATGCACAAACCGTGGGTACTATCGGCCGTGTTGGGAAAACCACCGAGCACGTCACGGAAGTGGCAGGGCAACGGTGCCGCAAGGACGGTCCACCGCACTGCCTATAAAGACAAAGTCTCGGAAGCCCCCACGATAGAACTTCACTCGATTATTTGAGGAGACATTACAGTGACCATTCGCGTAGGTATCAACGGATTTGGCCGCATCGGCCGCAACTTCTTCCGTGCAGTCGCACAGGGCAACAATGACCTCGAGGTCGTCGCAGTCAACGACCTGACCGACAACGCAACCCTGGCCAACCTGCTCAAGTACGACTCGGTGCTGGGCCGCTTCGACGGTGAGATCGAGCACGACGACGAGTCCATCACCGTCAACGGTCACAAGATTGCAGTCTCCGCAGAGCGCGATCCGAAGAACCTGAACTGGGGCGAGCACAACGTCGACATCGTCATCGAGTCCACCGGTTTCTTCACCGATGGTGAGGCCGCCAAGGCTCACATTGAGGCCGGCGCCAAGAAGGTCATCATCTCTGCTCCGGGCAAGAACGTCGACGCAACCTTCGTCTACGGCGTTAACTCCGATGAGTACGACGCTGAGAAGCACAACGTCATCTCCGCCGCATCCTGCACCACCAACTGCCTGGCCCCGATGGCCAAGGTCCTGCACGAGAAGTTCGGTATCGAGAAGGGCCTGATGACCACCATCCACGCCTACACCGGTGACCAGCGCATCCAGGATGCCCCGCACCGCGACCTGCGCCGCGCCCGCGCCGCAGCCGTCAACATGGTTCCGACCTCCACTGGTGCAGCAAAGGCCGTCTCCCTGGTTCTCCCGGAGCTGGAGGGCAAGCTCGACGGCTACGCAATGCGCGTTCCGACCATCACCGGTTCCGCCACGGACCTGACCTTCCAGGCATCCCGCGACGTCACCGCTGAGGAAATCAACGCTGCTATCAAGGAAGCCGCCACCGGCGAGTTCGGCGAGACCCTGGGCTACACCGAGGATCCGATTGTCTCCACCGACATCATCACCGACTCCCACGGCTGCATCTTCGATGCGGGCATGACCAAGGTTTCCAACGGCAACTTCGTCAAGGTCCTTGGCTGGTACGACAACGAGTGGGGCTACACCAGCCAGCTCGTGCGCACCACCTCCCTGGTTGCCTCCAAGCTCTAAAGTTGACTCTTTAGAATGACCACAGTGAACCAAGCTGTGATCGCCTGTGACAGCTCCACAGGCTAGACACCGGCCCATGCGCCACGCCTCACCCTCCATAATCTCGTGGCGTGCGCTGGGCCGATAGTCGTTTATAAGGAACCAGCACACTTTCCCATTGAATAGCATTAACCTTTAGCTTGAGTACCTACTTTTAAGGAGAACATCATGGCTTTCAAGACTCTGGACGACCTGCTCGCAGAAGGCGTCTCCGGCCGCCACGTCCTCGTCCGTTCTGACTTCAACGTCCCACTTGATGATGAAGGAAACATCACCGACTCCGGCCGCATCACCGCTTCCTTGCCCACCATCAAGGCCTTGATTGAAGGCGGTGCGAAGGTCATCCTGTCGGCGCACTTGGGCCGCCCGAAGGGCGAGGTCAACCCGAAGTACTCGCTGGCCCCAGTAGCAGAAGCTCTGTCTGAGGCACTGGATCAGTATGTCGCCCTCGCCGGGGATGTCAGCGGCGAGGACGCCCACGAGCGCGCTAACGGTCTCAACGAGGGCGATGTCCTGTTGCTGGAGAATGTCCGCTTCGATCCACGCGAGACCTCGAAGGACGAGGCAGAGCGTGGCGCCTTCGCTGATGAACTCGTCGCCCTGGCTGCAGACAACGGCGCCTTCGTCTCCGATGGTTTCGGTGTCGTTCACCGCGCGCAGGCTTCCGTGTACGACGTGGCCAAGCGCCTGCCTGCTTACGCCGGCAAGCTCGTGCAGAAGGAAGTGGAAACCCTGGCGGCGGTAGCAGAGAAGCCAGAGCACCCGTATGTGGTTGTTCTTGGCGGCGCCAAGGTATCCGACAAGCTTGGTGTGATTGAGGCGCTCGCCGGTAAGGCCGACAACGTCATCATCGGCGGCGGCATGTGCTACACCCTCCTGGCAGCACAGGGCTACAACGTCCAGAACTCCCTGCTGCAGGAAGACCAGATCGACAACTGCAAGGAGCTGCTGGAGCGCTTCGGCGATAAGATCGTCCTGCCGGTCGACCTCGTCGCTGCCACCGAGTTCAATGCCGATGCAGAAAATAAGGTTGTGGGCCTCGACGGTATCCCGGAGGGATGGATGTCCCTCGATATCGGACCGGAATCGGTGAAGAAGTTCGATGAGGTCATCGCTTCCTCCAAGACCGTCTTCTGGAACGGCCCGATGGGTGTCTTCGAGATGGAAGCCTTCTCCAAGGGCACCGCAGGTGTGGCGCAGTCCATCATCGATGCCACGGCCAAGAATGGTTCCTTCACCGTCGTGGGTGGCGGTGACTCCGCAGCTTCCGTCCGACTGCTCGGCCTCGACGAGGACGGCTTCTCCCACATCTCCACCGGTGGTGGTGCTTCCCTGGAGTTCCTGGAAGGCAAGGAGCTGCCGGGCGTCAAGGTCCTGGAATCCTAATCAACCATCCTCTCAACACAGTCTGACTTCGAGAAAGGCTAATCATGGCACGTACCCCGCTTATCGCTGGTAACTGGAAGATGAACCTCGACCACAAGGAAGCTATCGGCTCCCTGCAGAAGTTCGCTTTCTCCTTGCCGAAGGAATACTACGAAAAGGTCGACGTGGCTTTTATGGTCCCGTTCACCGACATTCGCACGGTCCAGACGCTTGTCGACGGCGACGACCTGCAGTTCACCTACGGCGCGCAGGACATCTCCAAGCACGAGTCCGGCGCCTACACCGGTGAGGTATCCGGCAAGATGCTCTCCGCCCTGGGCTGCTCCTGGGCAGTGGTGGGCCACTCCGAGCGCCGCGAGTACCACGGCGAAACGGATAAGCTCGTCGCAGAAAAGGCCGCAGCGGCGTTGGCCAACGGTATCAGCCCCATCGTGTGTGTCGGCGAGCCCTTGGATGTCCGCGAGAAGGGCACTCACGTCGATTACGTGGTGACCCAGACCCGCAACTCCCTGGAGGGCCTGTCCGCTGAGGATCTGGCAAAGACCGTCATCGCTTATGAACCTGTCTGGGCTATCGGCACCGGCAAGGTTGCTTCCGCTGAGGATGCACAGGAAGTGTGCGCAGCTATTCGTCAGCTCGTCCGCGAGCTCGGCGGCGACGAGGTTGCCGAAGGCATCCGCATCCTCTACGGCGGCTCCGTCAAGGTGGACTCTATCGCGGAGATCGTGGGCAAGCCCGACGTTGACGGTGGTCTCGTCGGCGGCGCCTCCCTCAAGGGCGAGGAGTTCGCAAAGCTGGCGGCTAACGCCGCCCAGGGCGCCTAATCTCCCCGCATCCTGCCGTGGCGGGTCGGAATAGTTTCTGGCCCGTCACGTGGTGTATCATCGAGGATTATTGCGCGCGCTGTCTTCGCGCCCTTTTTTCCACGCGTGACGGTGGCTCACCACGGTGATTCACTAACGCGCGTCATACTCACTGTACATACGCGTAAACAAGGAACTACTTCATGATCTTGGCACTGGAAATCCTCCTCGTGATTGCCGCAATCTTGATGACTATCTTCGTGCTGCTGCACAAAGGTAAAGGTGGTGGCCTGTCGAGCCTCTTCGGCGGCGGCGTGCAGTCCAACCTCTCTGGTTCCACCGTGGTAGAGAAGAACCTTGACCGCTACACCGTGGTCATGGTGGTTATCTGGCTTGCCTGCATCGTGGCTCTGAACCTGCTGCAGGCTTATAGCTAAAAGGTCTTTCGGCCCCGCCGCACATACGCCAAACGCCGCGTCCCTCCTCCAATAAAGGTGAAGGACGCGGCGTTGTAGTTTTCATTGGCGGCCCTAGAGAAGCCGCCGGGGAGCTGTTGTTAGAGACGCTGCGCGGCATCGTCGCTTAAGAACAGCAGCGTTTCCTCAGTGCCCTGAGCACCTGCGGCCGGCCAGTCCTCAGCCGCAGCGCCAGCCACGAGGTGGGAGACAGCCTCGGCCTTCTCCTCACCGGAAACCAGGAACCAAATGCGCTGGGAGCGGTTGATGGCCGGGTAAGTCAACGTAACGCGCTCAGAAGGCGGCTTGGGGGAGTCGTGGACCGCGAAGGCATAGTCGGTGTCTTCATAGACCGCTTCTGAATGCGGGAACAGGGAGTTAATGTGGCCTTCGTGACCCATGCCCAGCAGGTGAATATCGAAGCCTTCCGGCGCAAAGTCACGGATCTCGCCCTCATAGGCTTGTGCTGCGTGCTCCATGGATACGGCTCCCAAGTCATAGCCGTGAATGTGGCGCTCCGGGATATCCACGTGTGCCAAGAGAGCCTCACGGGCTTGGCCCTCGTTAGAGTCCGGATCGCTTACCGGCACGTTGCGCTCATCGCCGAAGAAAACATGGATGCGCGTCCAGTCCACAGCCAATGCTGGGTAGTCGCTGCCTTGCTGTTGAGCGGCGTCGTGAAGCCGTGCCAGCTCGCGCAGCATGCCGATTCCTGCTCCGCCACCGGTGAGCACGACGCGGGCGACACCATCCTTGTGGAGGCCGCCGCCTGGGGCTTGAATCGCCGCAACCGTCTCAATAAAGGCGAGTGCGGCGGAGGATATGAGCTCGTCGATGTCGCTAACGCGGCGAAGCGTGACCATGGTGCAGAAAGATCCTTCTGAATGATGAGACTAGGAAACGATGAAATGATTATGCCTACACACTGTAGTCCACGCGGGCTAAGGCGCGGAGAGCGTGAGCGTATGTCTTATCCGCATCGAGATGGCGGAGTTCTTCCGAAAGCACTTCTGCTTCGGAACGCACCGCGAGGCTAACGAGTGATTCCGGGGAGCCCGGAACACTGACCTTCACTGTCGCAGGGTCAACGACAGTGACGCTAACATCGGCAGTGGGACGTTGGAAAACCACCGAGGTAATCGGGAAGGTACCCGCCGCGCAGTCCGACACAGTACGGGTAACGGGGACGGAGAGGGCGTCGAGAAGCCAGCCGGCAGCAAAGTCGACGGCGGCGTGGTGCTCGGCACCGGAGATCTTCACAGAGGTGATCGGTTCGTGCGGGAACCTGTCGAGGGCCGAAGCGACGATACCGCGCCAGAGGGTGATGGCACCCCACGACATGTCGGAATCTCCGGGCTTATAGCCAGAGGAGAGCACGTGGAGGTCGTACTGATCGACTCCACTGCCGAAGGCAACGTTGGTAATACGGCGCTGGGCCAGCGCACCGATCGGAACAGAGGACGGGGACGGCGGGCATGCCGTAGGCCACCACGCCACGATTGGTGTATCGGGAAGAAGCAGTGGAGTCACTACCGCTTCTGCCTGATCCGCGAGGGCGCCATGCAGGTGCATGACGACGATCTCCGAGGCACCCGCTTCGCCACCGACGCGCAACTCGGCGTCGAGCCGAGTGTCCTCGTCGAGATTTCCAGTAGCGATGACGATGACACGGGAAGGGTGCTCGTGGGAGGCATCGCGCACCGATGCGAGCAGGTTGTCCAGGTCATCGCCCTCTTCGGTCATGACGATGAGCGTGAGGACCCGGCCGGTCGTGAGCGTGTAGTGCTCCTGCATCTCTACAAGCTTCTTAGAGATCTTGCGCGTCGTCGTATCGGGCAAGGGGATAATCATAAGGCCATTCCTCCTAAGGACCTACGGACGGCGCCAGGAATGACCCCGGCGGCGCAGCATTCTATTAGCGGACTCCGGCCCCCACGTGCCAGCGCGGTATTGCTCCGGCTGTCCGATACTGGACCAGTACTCAATGATGGGGTCGAGGATGGACCACGACAGCTCCACTTCCTCGTTGGTGGGGAAGAGGGAGGACTCGTCCAAGAGGGCGTCGAGAATCAGGCGCTCATAGGCTTCCGGCGATTCTTCCGTAAAGGCCTCGGCATAGGCGAAGTCCATGTTGACGTCACGCACCTCCATGGTGGAGCCCGGAACCTTGGAACCAAAGCGCATGGTGACGCCTTCATCAGGTTGGACGCGGATCACCACGGCATTTTGGCCCAGCGCATCGGCTTGGCCCTGATCAAAAGGCTGGTGCGGGGCGGTCTTAAACACCAGTGCAATCTCGGTTACGCGGCGGCCCAGCCGCTTGCCGGTACGCAGGTAGAAAGGAACGCCCGCCCAGCGACGGGAATTAACCTCGAGGGTGCACGCGGCATAGGTCTCCGTCGTGGATTCCGGATCGAATCCTTCCTCCTCCCGCAGGCCCTTGACATACTCTGAGCCCTGCCAGCCGGCGGAGTACTGGCCGCGGGCGGTGGTCTTGTTAAGCGGGTGCACCGCATTGGTAGCGCGCAGCACCTTGATCTTTTCCGCCTGGAGCGCCTCTGGGTCGAAGGAGGAGGGTTCCTCCATGGCGACGAGGGCTAGTAGCTGCAGGAGGTGATTCTGGATGACGTCGCGCGCAGCGCCGATGCCGTCGTAATAGCCGGCACGTCCGCCCAATCCGATGTCTTCGGCCATCGTGATCTGCACGTGATCGATGTAGTGCGCGTTCCACATCGGCTCGAAGATCTGGTTGGCGAAGCGCAGCGCCATGATGTTCTGCACTGTTTCCTTGCCCAGGTAATGATCGATGCGGAACACCGAAGACTCCGGGAAGACGGCATTGACGATCTCATTGAGCTGGCGCGCGGAAGCCTGATCGTGGCCGAAAGGTTTTTCAATGATGACGCGGCGCCAGGAGCTTTCCGTGCTGTCCGCCATGCCGACGCGCTCTAGCTGGTGGCAAATATCGGAGAAGAACTCTGGCGGAACCGAAAGATAATAGGCCCAGTTTCCACCGGTGCCGCGGGAAGCGTTGAGCTCAGACAACCGGGCGGAGAGCCTATCAAAGCCAGCGTCGTCGAAGTTGCCTTGGACAAACTCGATTCCTTTGGCGAGGTGCTCCCACACATGCTCACTGAAGGTGGTTCGGGCACCCGCCTCGGCGGCCTCGCGGACGTAGTCGCAAAAGGCTTGCTTGTCCCAGTCTCGGCGGCCGTAGCCCACCAGCGTGAAGCCGGCGGGCAGCAGCCCTCGGTTGGCCAGGTCGTAGATGGCAGGGAGGAGCTTTTTGCGCGCCAAGTCACCCGTGACGCCGAAAATCACCATGCCGGATGGCCCGGCGATACGTGGCAGGCGCTTGTCCTTCGCGTCGCGCAACGGGTTGACCCACGCGCTGGTAGTGCTCACTAAGTGTCCTTTCGGTCTGTGTGAGATAAGTCCAACAGCTCAGCATAGCGACACGCGCCCCGCCGGCCACAGTTGCATGGCCGTTGGTGGCGCGCGCCGATGGTGAGCACTTAAAACCTCATGCTCTTTTAGGAGAGGCGGTCTGTCATCGAGGCAAGCAGTTCCTCCCACGCATCGACGAACTTGTCGACGCCCTCCTGCTCGAGCACGGTGAAAACATCGGCGAAGTCGATGCCGACAGCCTCCAGCTGTGCCCATACCTTCTCTGCGTCGTCAGAAGCTTCAGTCAGCGTATCGCCGTGCAGGTTCCCCTGCGCAAGAACCGCATCAATGGTTTTCTCGGGCATCGTGTTGACGGTCTCCGGCCCAGCGAGCTCGGAAACGTACAAGGTGGCAGGGTAGTCAGGGTTTTTGACTCCCGTTGACGCCCACAGTGGCCGCTGCGGGTGGGCACCGGAAGGCAAGTCGCTACCGTTGTCCTTGAACTCCTTCAGGAAAAGCGCATAGGCGCGTTGGGCGTTGGCCACGCCGGCCTTTCCACGCAGCGCGAGGGCTTCATCAGAGCCGTTCAACTCGAGGCGCTTGTCGACTTCGGTGTCCAAGCGGGAGACAAAGAAGGAGGCCACGGAGTGAATAGTGGAGACATCCTTACCTGCTTCGGCGGCGCGCTGAATTCCCTCCTTGTAGGCGGCAATCACCTGCGCGTAGCGCTCGACAGAGAAGATCAGGGTGACGTTGACGGAAATACCTTCTGCCAGAGCATCGGAGATGGCGGGAAGGGAACCGTCGGTTGCCGGGATCTTGATCATGAGGTTGGGGCGGTTGACCTTGGACCACAGCTCGCGGGCCTGTGCCAAGGTTGCCTCCGCATCCGCTGAGATTCGTGGATCAACCTCGATGGACACCCGCCCATCCCGGCCATCGGTTGATTCATAGATCTCGGTGAAGAGATCGCAGGCATTGCGGACATCGTCGATGGCGAGCGAGTACACCGCGTCGTCCGCGGTAGCGGACTTTTCCTTCAGCGCTGCGATGTCGGCATCGTAGGAGGTGCCGGAGGACATTGCGGCAGCAAAGATCGCTGGGTTCGTGGTGACACCCACGATGGACTTGGTGTCGAGGAGTTCGCGGAGGTTGCCGGAATCCAAGCGCTCGCGGGAGAGATCATCGAGCCACGTCGAGGTACCGAGACGGGCCAGCTCATCAATATGTGTCATGGTGTGTGCAGGGTCCTTTCGTAGTGGACAGCAGTAGGGGGTTAGCCTGCCTGAGCAGCGTTGAGGGACTCGCGGGCGGCGTCAACAATGGCGTCGGCAGTGAAGCCGAACTTCTCAAAGAGTTCCGCGGCAGGTGCGGAAGCGCCGAAGTGCTCCAAGGACACGGTGCGGCCGAAGGAACCGGTGTACTTGTGCCACGGCATGGAGATACCGGCCTCGACGGAGACGCGCGCGCGGACGGAGGAGGGGAGGACGGACTCGCGGTAGGAAACGTCCTGCTCGTCGAACCACTCTAGGCACGGCGCGGACACCACGCGGGTCGCGGTACCGTCCGCCTCGAGTTGCTTGGCGGCCTCCACGGCGAGCTGTACCTCGGAGCCGGTGGCGATAAGAATCACGTCCGGGGTTTCCTTCGATGCCTCAACGAGGACGTAGGCGCCGCGGCGCACACCTTCGGCAGCTTTCTCCTTGGTTCCTTCGAGTACAGGCAGGTTCTGGCGGGACAGAGCGAGGCCCTTCGGAGCGGCCTTGTACTCAAGGGCCGCCGCCCACGCCTGAGCGGTCTCGTTGGCATCTGCCGGGCGGATGACGGAGAGGTTGGGGATGGCGCGCAGGGCAGCGAGCGTTTCCACTGGCTGGTGGGTGGGGCCGTCCTCGCCCAGCCCGATGGAATCGTGCGTCCAGACGTAGTAGGTATCGGTGGACATGAGCGCGCCGAGGCGGACAGCCGGGTACTGGTACTCAGAGAAGATGAGGAAGGTACCACCGTAGACGCGGGTATTGCCGTGCAGTGCAATGCCGTTCATGACTGCGGACATGGCGTGCTCGCGGATGCCGAAGTGCAGGTTGCGGCCGTAGGGGGTGGCAGTCCAAGTATCGGTGGTGATGGACTCTGGGCCGAAGGAATCCGCGCCCTTGATCACCGTGTTGTTGGAGCCTGCCAGATCGGCGGAGCCGCCCCACATCTCCGGCAGGGAGGCTGCAAGTGCCTGGATGGCGGCCTCGGAAGCCTTGCGCGTGGCCAAGGATTCGCCCGCTTCCCATGTCGGAAGTTCTGCGGCGAAGTCAGCCGGCAGCTCGCGAGCCTGGAGGCGGTCGAAGAGCTTCTTCTCCTCCGGGTTGGCAGCTGCCCACGCGTCAAACTTTTCCTGCCACTCTGCGTGCTTCGCGGCACCGCGAGTGGTCAGCTCGCGGGTGTGTGCGAGGACTTCCTCGTCGATGTGGAAGGACTGCGCCGGATCGAAGCCGAGGACCTCCTTGGTGGCGGCTACCTCATCCTCGCCAAGAGCTGCACCGTGGACGCCACCGGTGTTCATCTTGTTCGGTGCCGGGTAACCAATCACGGTCTTAACTCGGATGAAGGAGGGGCGGGAGGTTTCGGCGCGTGCCGCGGCGGCAGCTGCTTCGATGGCTTCGACATCTTCGCCGGACTCCACGGTCTGCACGTGCCAGCCATAGGCCTCGTAACGCTTAGCCACGTCCTCGTTGAAGGCAATGTTGGTGTCGTCCTCAATGGAGATGCGGTTGTCATCCCAGAAGACGATGAGATTGCCCAGCTTCTGGGTGCCCGCCAAGGAAGAAGCCTCAGCGGTGACACCCTCTTGCAAGTCACCGTCGGAGGCAATGACGCAAACGAAGTGATCGAAGGGGGATTCGCCGGCCGGGGCCGAGGCATCGAACAGGCCACGTTCCTTGCGTGCGGCCATTGCCATGCCGACCGCGGACGCCAAGCCTTGGCCCAGGGGACCGGTGGTGATCTCGACGCCATCGGTGTGGTGAACCTCGGGGTGGCCCGGAGTCTTCGAGCCCCAGGTGCGCAGCGACTTGAGATCCTCCATCTCGAGACCGAAGCCGCCGAGGAAGAGCTGGATGTACTGCGTCAGGGAAGAGTGTCCAACGGAGAGTACGAAGCGGTCGCGCCCTGCCCAGTGAACATCGGCCGGATCGTGGTTTAGCACGCGCTGGTAGAGCGTGTAGGCCAGCGGTGCCAGGGACATGGCGGTACCGGGGTGGCCGGAGCCGCAGTTCTGGACGGCGTCGGCAGCTAGGACGCGCACGGTATCCACGGCGCGAGTGTCGAGGTCACTCCAGTCCGAAGGATAACGGCGCTCAACCATAGCCTGCAGTTCTGGGGACAACTTTTCGTTCGACACGGCGAAAACCTCACTTCGCTTCTGGAAACAGATATACCGTTAATCAGTGTAAAGGTTTTTCGATCTTCGGCGGGGGATTATATAAACCAGGTTTCGGGCGGTAGTCTGGCATGGTTGACGCTGTTGCCCCGCTGCCAGCCAGTGGGCGGCGACTATCCCCAAAGAACGCTTCGGGGATTCGCCACAAAGTTCTCGGGAACTTTTTAGCGCGGGCAGCCGACCAGTACGTCAGACCCATAAGCCATACACCCACGTGCCGGATATACGGAGGATTGTTCCTTGGAGACCATCAAGGCCTATTTTGCGCTAACGAAACCGAGGATCATTGAGCTCCTCCTCGTGGCGGCAATCCCGGCTATGCTCCAGGCGCAGCGTGGATTCGAGGCAGTGTCCTCCAACTTCTGGCTCATCGTCTCCACCATCTTCGGTGGATGGATGGGTGCCGCGGCCGCCCACACGTTCAATAACGTCGTCGATTATGAGATCGACCAGAAGATGCAGCGCACCCGTGCCCGGCCGCTAGTGCGCAAGACCATCTCGCGGCGCAATGCCGCGATCTTCGCGTGGATCATGTTGGCGCTATCCGTCTTTTGGCTGGGTGTGTTAGCTAACTCGTGGTTGGCCGCGTTCTTCGTGCTCTTGACCAACTTCTTTTATGTCATCGTCTACACGAAGTTCCTCAAGATGCGGAACTCCCAGAACATCGTCTGGGGTGGCCTCGCTGGCTGTATGCCCGCCATGGTGGGTTGGGCCGTCATTCGTGATAATGCACCGGCAGGGGAGCCGGACCGTTGGTGGCAGGCCGTGGTGCTGTTCCTCATTATCTTCTTCTGGACGCCACCCCACACGTGGGCGCTGGCGATGAAGTACAAGGAGGACTACCGCAAGGCTGGGGTGCCGATGCTGCCCGTCGTTGCCGGGGAAGTAGAGGTGACCCGCCAAATCGTGTGGTACACGATCGGCACGGTTATCGTGACCTTCCTTATCATCCCTGCGGCCTCGTGGATCTACTTGGTAGCCGCGGTGTCTTCCGGCGCGGTCTTCCTTTGGATGGCGATTCGTCTGCACCAAGGGGTAAAGAAGGGCGCAAAGGTCAAGCCCATGCGCCTGTTTATTTACTCCAACAACTACCTGTCGGTGCTCTTTATCGGCCTGTCCATCGACGCCGTCGTGGGCTGGGAGCCCATCGGGCGCATGCTGGGCTGGTCGGCCGCGCTGTTCTAGCGAACTAGTCTTCGCGTACCCGGAGGACAATCGAGCCTGTGGTCTTGCGCTCTTGGAGGTCGCGGTGGGCCTGAGCAGCTTCGGCGAGCGGATATTCCGCGGAGATGCGGAAGTCGAGGTCGCCATCGATGACCGCCTGCACCACTGCCTGGGCGCGCATCTGGAACTCGCCTTCCTGGGAGGTCCAGGCGCCGAGTGAGGGGCGGGTGAGGAAGATGGAGCCGTGCTTGTTCAGCAGCTGCGGGTCCATCGGAGGGACGGGGCCCGACGCGGCACCGAAGAGCGCTACCGTGCCGCGCGGTCGCACAACCTCAAGGGATTCACCGAAGGTGGCTTTGCCGACGCCGTCGTAAACCACGTCCACGCCGCGCCCACCGTTGTGACGACGCACCTGCTCGGCCAGGCCGCTGCTGTAGCGGAACACGTGGTCTGCGCCCGCGCCATAGGCCAGCTCTTCCTTCTCATTCGTGGAGACCACGGAATAGACGGTGGCGCCCAGGGACTTGGCCATCTGGGTAAGGATTAAGCCCACGCCGCCCGCACCGGCAGTGATCAGACAGGATGCTCCTTCCCCTAGCTGATACACACCGTGGGTGAGGTAGTGCGCCGTCATGCCCTGCAGGAGCATCGAACCGGCGACGGCGGAGGGAATCTCGTCGGGGACGGCCACCACGCGGTCTCGCGGCACGCAGACTTGCTCCGCATAGGATCCGAAAGCGTGATCCCAGGCCACCATCGTGCCCGGGGCGATTTCTCCCTGGGGGTCGTGCACAACGCGTCCGGTTCCTTCGAGTCCGATGATGAAAGGCACGGAGGCGTTGTAGATGCCTTCGCGGTAGTAGGTGTCGATGTAGTTGACACCGGCCACGGAGACGTCGACAAGCAGCTGCTCCTTCGTCGGCGTGGGGGATTCTACCTCAGCGTAGGTGAGGACCTCGGGCCCTCCGGTCGTGGTCACCTGAATAGCATGCATGGTGTCTAGGCTAAACGAAGCACAGGCACCCGCGCAGCAAAAAGCGCCGCCATCCTCACTTCCTGGTGAGAACGGCGGCGCTAGGAGTACCTGTTGTAGTGGCTTTGCTGGCTCCGGTGACTCTGCTTAGCCTTGGGCGGCGGGAACGTTCTCGTCACCGCGCTGGGCAGAGCTTGCAGTAGTGCCATCCTCGCTTCCGACGCGGCGCAAGCCATGGGCCCACAGCAGGGCGGTGAAGGCTGTGACCACTGAGGACATGCCCACGTGGAAGGGGACGGTCCAGCGAGGGATGTGGAGATAGAACTGGGTGACACCAATAGCCCATTGGATAACGATGCAGGCAATGAGCACCCAGCCGGCCTTCTTGGCCACCTTGGGAGCGCCGGTGCGGTGCAGGAGGAAGACCACGATGAGCGTGAGCGCTAAGTAGACGTACATGCAGACCGCGTGAATGACGGCCATGCCATAGGTGTCTACGCCGAGGCGTCCCTCCATGCCCACACCGGCATCACCGGAGTGGGTACCCGAGCCAGTCACAAAGGTACCGGTCAGCAGAACGATGGACAGGGCTACTGTGGCCACCACCGCGAGGGTGCGCACGGCGGCGGGGAAGAGGCGAGTGGGAGTGCCGTCATCGGGCTCGTTAATACGGGAGAACAGCATGGCCGCAATCCACACTAGGACCATAGATGGGAGGAAGTGAATTGCCACACTCCACCAAGAAAGCTTCAGCACGACCGACAGAGCGCCGATGAGTGCCTGCACGAAAACACCTGCGAGCCCCGCCCAGGCATAGACCTTGAGCTCCTTGCGACGCTGCGCCTTGTGGACCACCACAATGCTGGCGATGGCCGCGGCAGCCACAACAAAAGTCAGCAGGCGGTTGCCGAACTCAATGGCCTGGTGGAGCATGGGAGCCGCGCCCTGGATGGGAACCAAGGAACCAGGGTGGCAGTTAGGCCAGGTGACGCAACCAAGACCGGAGCCGGTGACGCGCACGATGGAACCCGATACCGTAATGCCGCCCTGGCAGAGCAGGAGGATGAGCGCGACGATGCGCTGCGTCTTCACCGAGGGACCGGTGGACGGCGCAGCGGGCGCGGTGGAATGTTGAGGAGAGGAAATATTGGCGGTACTCACGGCTACTCAGCCTACCGCCCGGCCCCATCCGGGAACCAATATCGACGGGTGGGTCACACCGCGCAAGGGAGAAGAATCACTTTTAGCCCTCGAAGCGGAACCAACGCACCGCGGCAAACGACGCCACCGCTGACCACCCGACGAGTACAAGGAGCTCAATGCCCGGGAAAGACCCGTTCAGGGCGGTATCGAGACCGGCGGCCATGGCCACCGTGGGCACTAGGGTGAACACCCCGTTATCACCGAGCCCCTGGGAAAACATGACCCAGCCGACGGTGCCGAGGAGGATGAACCAAATGAGGTTGGCCACCGCCAAGACCACCTCCGAACTCAGTGTGCCGCCGAGCAGTAGGCCTAAGGCCGTAAACGTAGCCACACCCAAGGCGAGCGTGAGCACACCGATGGCCGCACCCCCAGCGGTGATCCGCAGCCCCAGGAAGGCGGCAATCGTCCCCAGCACAAGGACCTGCAGCACCACCATCGACAGCACGGCGAGAATCTTTCCCACCACGATGGCCCAGGCAGGAACGCCTGAAGCGCCTGTGCGCTTCAGCGCACCATAGCGACGGTCGAAGGCCAAGGAGATGGCCTGACCCGTGAAACCGGAGGAGGTCGCCGCAACGGCCAGCACCATGGGGAAGATTTCCTCCACGCCGTGGCCAGTGCTGTCTTGCAGTGTCGCGGCGCCGATCAGGATGGCCACAGGGATGATGATGCTCAGCAGCTGCTGCTCACCGTGGCGCAGCATGAGCTTGGATTCGATAGCCCCTTGGGCACGTGCCATAGCCGCTACGCCCACGCGCTGCGGGTGCGGGCTAAAAGTGCCGGGTGCGAAGGTGCTCATGGAGCTTCTCCTTGTTCAAACAACTTGATAAAAGAATCGTGCTAAATGGCCGAGGGCGGTTCTAGCTGCGCATGTCGCGGCCCGTGAGATCGAGGAAGACTTCCTCGAGATTCCGGTGTGAGGTGTGCAGGTTGCGGAGGATGACGTTTTGCGCGGCCAAGCATGAAGCCAGCGCTGCGATGCCGGCGGGGCTGGCCTCCGAGGTGAGACGGTAGTGCAGGGGGCGGAGAGCTTCCGCCGCGATGCCGGCGTCCCGCAGTGCTTCGAGGTCCACCGGTGTTGCGGTATCGAAATTCACCTGCGGAACATCGGCCGAGTCCGTCAGCGATGCTGCGGTGCCGCTCGCCACGAGTTGTCCGTGGTCAATGATGACGACGCGGTCGCTGAGCGCTTCCGCTTCATCCATGAGGTGCGTGGTGAGGATGACGGTTACGCCATCGGCCCGGAGGGCGCGGATGAGGTCCCACACGGCAAGGCGCGACTGGGCATCCATGCCCGCGGTGGGTTCATCGAGAAAGACCAACTCTGGGCGCCCGATGATCGCTAGGGCTAGGGAGAGACGTTGTTGTTGCCCGCCGGACAGGCGGCGGTAGCTGCTCTTCGCCACCCCGCGCAGTCCGAGCGTGTCCAGCAGCCACTCCGGGTCCAAGGGATTCTCGTTATAGGAGGCGCTAAGCTCAAGCATCTCCTTGACTTTGATTCCGGAATAGGAGCCGCCGCCCTGCAGCATGATGCCGATGCGGGAGCGCACGGCATCGGGATTGCGCGCGGGGTTAAGCCCCAGCACCTCGATGCGGCCCGACGTGGGCTTCTTGAAACCCTCACACATCTCGATGGTGGTGGTCTTACCTGCACCGTTAGGGCCCAGCAAGCACAGGATCTCGCCGTAATTGGCGCGGAAACTCAGCCCGTTCACTGCGTTGACGTCGCCATAGGTCTTCATGACGTTATCTAAGACAAGAGCTGATGTAGTCACGAATCGCTAGTTTAGGACACGCACGCCCGCCCTGCGCAAAGCAACCCACCCCACGCCGGCGAGGACGAGGAATGTCACCAAGGCGGCGAGGTAAATGACGAAGACTGTCCCTGGGGGAAGGCCGAGGCCGCGGGGAAGCACGATGAAACTCATGAACCCGGAGTAGATGATCACAGCCATGCGGAAGAAGCGTCGGTTGGCCCAAGCCGCCAGCGGCAGCACCGCCCACAGGATGTACCAGGGTTGGACGACGGGGAAGAACACCACGAGCACGAAGGTCGATACCCCCAGGCCGCCCACGGGGTGGATGGCGCCGCGGTAGGTGGCAAAGAGCATGCGGATCATAAAGCCCGCGGCAATGATGACGCCCACAGTCCGGGTCACGGTGAGGATGGCCTCGGTGTGATCACCCAATCCCAACAGCATCCCAAGGAAGCCGGCGCCGACGCCTACGGAGGTCGTCGCAGACAGCCACGACCGGATGGTGGCCGCGCCGCCCTGGCCAAAGACCCAACCAATGTCGATCCCCGTGAGTACCGTCACTGCGGCGATGGAGGTGGCAAGCAGGAGAAGCTGCGCGGCCCCGGCGCCCAGCACTGCCCGCACGCCGGACACGCCGTGCTTGTCGACGAGCCTGCGTGCCGCCGCCATGCCAACGAACCCGAGGCCGATAAAGCCAGTCACCTTGACCATTCCGGCACACGAGATCAGGACGCCAGATGCGATAAACAGCGACCATGCTCGCCAGCGGGCCTCGTGGGAATCGTTAACCGCCCGCAACCCCAGCTCCACACCGACGAGAGCTAGCCCCAGCATGAAGGATTCATTGTGGATGCCTCCGACGAGGTGGAGGATGGTCAAAGGGTTAAGGATGCCCAGCCACAGCGCTGCCTCCGGGGATACTCGGCAGCGCGTAGCAAGCCGCGCGATGGCCCAACCGGCGGCGATGATACCGACGAGGGACAGTACCCGGTGCAGGACAACACCCCAGATAATGGAGTCGTTGGTCAGCCAACTGACCACCGCCGCTACACCTAGCGCCACAGGGCCATAAGGGGAAGGTGAGTTCGCCCAGATGAACGGGACGGAGCGGGCCAGGTCGTTATCGGCGCCTAGTAGCTCCACCGGCCCCGCCGAATAGGGATCGAGGCCTTGGAGCACGATGGAGCCGTTAGCGAGGTAGGAGTAAATGTCCTGCGTGAACAGGGGAGCGGTCACCAAAAGCGGGAGAACCCACCCTAGCCAGGTGCGCCACATCTGGCTCTGCGTGACCACCCGGGGCGAGTGGCTAAAGCGCCGAACCTTGGCCGGCTTCTGTAGGCGCAGGGGCGCGCCCACCAGCGGTGCCATGCAAATCCACGCCGTGACCATGAAACCGACCCCGATGAACACGATGGCGGAGGCTGACTGCAGCATCCGCGTCATGAGCGAGCCAAAAGGCAGAGACTCATAGGGGTTGCCCACCACCGGAAGCGCACCGGCGCCCAATCCGCCGAGCGCAATGAGTAGCGCACCAATGGTGCCGAGCCACCGGAGGCTAAAGAGCGTGCGCAGCTGGGCGATGGTGTGGCGGTGGACGTCGCCAAGCGCGGCGCCCTCTGCACCGTCGGAAGAATCTGGAAAATCTTGGTGCAAGAGCGCGGAACGGGATCCGGGCAGGCCCATGCGGGGGAGTTCATCGCGCACGCCCCAAAAGACGCGGTGCAATCGCCCCGATCGGGTGTAATCGCGCTCCATATTCATGAGTGTCTACCTTAGTCGCTCGGTGCTGAGAGAGGACGAGCTGCCCGCGACACGAATGAAAGAGTGGAAATCGGGAATGAATTAAGGAACACTAGTGTTGTCTAAAGAGAGAGTGTTTCATTCAAGGAGGTGTACACCGTGACGAAGGAGCTACCTAGGGAGACTCGCTCGACTGAGGGCGACACCCGCCGACACGTCATGTTGTTGCTCCTAAAAGACGGCCCGGTAACGGCGTCGTATCTGGGTGAACGTCTCGGTCTCTCTGCAGCCGGCATCCGTCGGCACTTAGACATTTTGGTGGAGGAAGGACTCACCGAGGTGGTGCATCGCCGCCCATCAGCCCGCCCTGGGCAGTCGGTGGGCCGTGGTCGCCCCGCCAAGCATTTCCGCCTCACGGATCAGGGCCGCGCCCAATTTGGGCACGCCTACGATCAGCTGGCGGCGGAAGCGCTCACCGCACTGCGTGAAGCGGGCGGGCCGGAGGCGGTTCGTCGCTTCGCCAAGGCTCGCTTCGAGCGCCTCGTGGAGGACGTGAAGCCCCTGGTAGAAGATCAGGAATCCGTTCCGGAGGTGGCGCGTCAGCTGGCCGAAGTGCTCGACGCGCATGGCTACGCGGCCACGGTGACGTCGGTGGGCAACGGAGTACAGATTTGCCAGCACCATTGCCCGGTCGCCCACGTGGCGGCCGAGCATCCGGAGTTGTGTGAAGCTGAACAGGAAGTCTTCTCCGCGCTATTAGGCAAACATGTGCAGCCCTTGGCCTCCATTGCGGATGGTCATGGAATCTGCACCACGAATATCCCCTTAACCCCAGTCCCGCCTTCCGCGGCGGAGCCGGGGAAGAACTAATCGAACTAGAAAGGAGCGGGCTTTGACACAGGCACAACCGGCACCAGGCCTTGAAACCAAGATGAGCGATGACGAGATCATCTCCTCTATCGGCGGCTATGAGTACGGCTGGCACGATTCCGACGAAGCCGGCCAGGCAGCACACCGCGGTTTGAGTGAGGACGTCGTCCGCGATATTTCTCGGAAGAAGAACGAGCCGGAGTGGATGCTCGAGTCCCGTCTGAAGGCTCTGCGCGTCTTCAACAAGAAGCCAGTTCCGACCTGGGGCCCAGATCTGTCCGGAATCGACTTCGACAACATTAAGTACTTTGTCCGCTCCACCGAGAAGCAGGCCCAAACCTGGGATGACCTGCCGGACGACATTAAGGAGACCTACGACAAGCTGGGTATCCCGGATGCTGAGAAGAAGCGTCTGGTCTCCGGTGTTGCCGCGCAGTACGAGTCCGAGGTGGTTTACCACAAGATCCGCGAGGACCTGGAGGCCCAGGGCGTTATCTTCGTTGATACCGACACCGCGGTGCGCGAGTACCCGGAGATCCTCCAGGAATACTTCGGCACCGTGATTCCGGCCGGCGACAACAAGTTCTCCGCGCTGAATAACGCCTGCTGGTCCGGTGGTTCCTTCGTGTACGTTCCGAAGGGCGTCCACGTGGATATTCCGCTGCAGGCCTACTTCCGCATTAACACCGAGAACATGGGCCAGTTCGAGCGCACCCTCATCATCGTGGAGGAGGGCGCCTACGTTCACTACATCGAGGGGTGCACCGCGCCGATCTACAACTCGGATTCGCTGCACACCGGTGTCATCGAGATCATCGTGAAGAAGGGCGGCCGCTGCCGCTACACCACCATTCAGAACTGGTCCACCAACGTCTACAACCTGGTGACCCAGCGCGCCAAGGTCGAAGAGGGCGGCACCATGGAATGGGTCGATGGCAACATCGGCTCCAAGGTCACTATGAAGTACCCGTCCTGCTGGCTTACCGGCGAGCACGCCAAGGGTGAGGTACTCTCCCTGGCCTTTGCTGGCGATAACCAGGTCCAGGACACCGGCTCCAAGATGATCCACATGGCGCCGAACACCTCCTCCAACATCGTCTCGAAGTCCGTGGCCCGCAACGGCGGCCGCGCGGCCTACCGCGGCTTGGTGCAGGTCAACGCTAACGCTACGAACTCCGCTGCCAACGTCGAGTGTGATGCCTTGCTTGTGGACAATGACTCGAGGTCGGACACGTATCCGTACAACGACATCCGCAATGATCACGTCACCCTCGGCCACGAGGCAACGGTCTCCCAGGTCTCTGAGGAGCAGCTGTTCTACCTCATGTCCCGCGGTATCGCTGAGGAAGAGGCCATGGCGATGATTGTGCGCGGCTTCGTCGAGCCGATTGCTAAGGAGCTCCCGATGGAATACGCGCTGGAGCTGAACCGTCTTATCGAGCTGCAGATGGAAGGATCGGTGGGCTAAGTGGTAGCTTCCAACGAATTTAATCCGGCTGACGTCACTAAGGGAGACCAGTTCACCTCCTTCGATGTCGAGGACTTCCCGGTCCCGCACGGCCGCGACGAGGTCTGGCGTTTCATCTCCTTGCGTAACCTTCGCGGGCTGCACAATGGTGAGTTCGCGCCGGCAACCGCCCAGAAGATTGACGTGGTGGCCCCGGAGGGCGTAACGGCCGAGACCGTGGCGCCTGACGACGACCGCCTCGGCACCGCCGGTGCACCTGCTGACCGCGTTGCAGCTCAGGCCTGGTGCTCCATGCCGGAGGCGCAGATCGTCAGCGTTGACGCCGATGCACGACTGGATAAGCCGGTGGAGATCACCATCACCGGCGCTGGTGAGGGCGTGACCTCCTTTGGTGCGACCTCCATCCACGTGGGCAATCACGCGGAGGTCACCATCGTTCTTAAGTACGTCGGTTCCGGTACCCACGCAGACAACGTGGAGTTCGTGCTGGGCGACGGCTCCCAGGTCACCGTCGTCGTCGACGCCGACTGGGAAGACGATGCAGTGCACCTGTCCCATCAGATTGCGAAGGTGGGCCGCGACGCCGTACTGCGCCACAACACCGCCATCTTTGGCGGCGAGATTGTGCGCCTTGTTCCGCGCGTAGTTTTCGATGGCCCCGGTGGCGATGCCGAGCTGCTCGGCGTCTACTTTGCTGATGCCGGCCAGTACTTCGAGAACCGCCTGCTGGTGGACCACGACGTGCCGAACTGCCGCTCTCGCGTCTTCTACAAGGGCGCTCTGCAGGGTGCTACTGCTGCGCAGAAGGCCGAGGCCGGCTCCGCCTCCCGCACCCCGGAGGCCCGCACCTGCTGGGTCGGTGACGTGCTCATCCGCAAGAATGCGAACAACACGGACACCTATGAGACGAACAACAACTTGATCCTCACCGAGGGTGCGCGCGCTGACGCCATCCCGAACCTGGAGATCCAGACCGGTGAGATCGTCGGTGCTGGCCACGCCGCAACGGTGGGCCGCTTCGATGACCTTGAGCTGTTCTACCTCATGTCCCGCGGTATTCCTGCCGCCGAGGCACGCCGCCTCATCATCCGCGGCTTCTTCTCCGAAGTCATCTCCCGCATCCCGGTCGAGTCCCTGCGCGAGGATCTGGAATCCCGCGTCGTCGACGAGCTCGCCAAGATCAACGCTTAAAACTTCCCGAAAGCAGGTACCAACTCAATGTCTACTCTGGAAATCAAGAATCTCCACGCGCAGGTGCTCCCACACGAGGAGGACGGTGAGCCCACGCCGATCCTCAAGGGTGTCAACCTCACCATCAATTCCGGTGAGACCCACGCCGTCATGGGCCCCAACGGCTCCGGCAAGTCCACCCTGTCCTACGTTATCGCCGGTCACCCCAAGTATGAGGTGACCGAGGGCGAGGTGCTTCTCGACGGCGAGAACATCCTCGAGATGGAAGTCGACGAGCGCGCCCGCGCTGGTCTTTTCCTGGCCATGCAGTACCCGACTGAGGTGCCGGGCGTGAAGATGTCGCAGTTCATGCGCTCCGCCGTGACCGCTATCCGTGGCGAGGCTCCGAAGCTGCGCGAGTGGAACAAGGAGCTCACCGAGGCCCGCGAGAAGCTGGCCATCGATAAGTCCTTTGCACACCGCTCCGTGAACGAGGGCTTCTCCGGTGGTGAGAAGAAGCGCCACGAGGTCATGCAGCTCGACATCCTCAAACCGAAGTTCGCCGTCATGGACGAGACCGACTCCGGCCTGGACGTCGACGCCCTGCGCGTCGTCTCCGATGGCATCAACAGCTATCAGGAGGAGACCAACGGCGGCATCCTCCTCATCACGCACTACAAGCGCATCCTCAACTACGTTGTCCCGGACTTCGTTCACGTCTTCGCCGACGGACAGATCATCAAGACCGGCGGCGCCGAGCTGGCTGACCAGCTTGAGGCAGACGGCTACGAGCAGTTCCTCAAGTAGGCTGTACCGCCGACCCCGGTAACACCACGACAGACCACACCACGACACGCTAGAGAAAAAGAACCGAGCACAAGGACCTATGCCTGAACTAGACGTTAATGCGATTCGGGAACAATTCCCTATCCTCTCGCGCACGGTGCGCGACGGTAAACCTTTGGTGTACCTGGATTCGGGAGCGACCTCGCAACGTCCCCTGCCGGTATGGAAGGCCGAGGAGGAGTTCGTGCTCGGCACCAACGCTCCGGTGCACCGCGGTTCCTACCAGCTGGCGGAGGAGGCCGATGACGCGTACGAGTCCGCTCGCCAGGCCATCGCCGCCTTCGTTGGTGCCGACCGCGATGAGATTGCCTTCACCAAGAACGCCACTGAAGCGCTCAATGAGGTTGCCTACGTGCTCAGTGATGAGCGCGCCGGCGAGCTTTATGTCGGTGAGGGCGATACCGTCGTGGTCACCGAACTGGAGCACCACGCGAACTTGGTGCCGTGGCAAGAGCTGTGCCAGCGCACCGGCGCGACGCTGAAGTGGTACTCCATGACCGAGGACGGCCGCATTGATCTCGATTCGCTTGAGCTCGATGACTCCGTGAAGGTCGTGGCTTTTACCCACCAGTCCAACGTGACCGGGGCCGTGGCTCCCGTCGCAGAGTTGGTACGTCGTGCCCGTGCCGTAGGTGCCATGGTGGTTCTCGACGCCTGCCAGTCGGTGCCGCACATGCCGGTGGATTTCCACGAACTTGATGTGGATTTTGCCGCGTTCTCTGGGCACAAGATGTGCGGGCCGACCGGCGTGGGCGTGCTCTACGGTAAGCAAGAGCTGCTGGCGCAGCTGCCGCCTTTCCTCACCGGCGGTTCCATGATCGAAGTAGTCAAGATGGAAGGCTCGACGTTTGCCGCGCCACCCACCCGCTTCGAGGCCGGAACCCAAATGACCAGCCAGGTTGTGGGCCTTGGTGCAGCAGTGAAGTTCTTGAGCGAGGTGGGCATGGAGGCCATCCACGCCCACGAGCAGAAACTCACTGCACTGGCCTTGCAGAAGCTTGCCGAGATCCCCGGCGTGCGTATCATCGGGCCTGAAAACACCGAGGATCGCGGAGGAGCGGTCTCCTTCATCGTGGATGGGATCCATCCGCATGACCTAGGCCAGGTTCTTGACTCTCATGGTGTATCCATCCGCACCGGCCACCATTGTGCGTGGCCGCTGCACCGCGCGTGCAAGGCTAATTCGACCGCGCGCGCTAGCTTTTACCTGTACAACACTGAGGACGAGGTCGACGCCCTCATAGAGGCGGTGCGGGCTGCCCGCACCTTCTTTGGAGTGAGCGAATGAACCTAGATTCCATGTACCAGGACGTCATCCTGGACCACTACAAGAACCCGAAATTCTCTGGCCTGCGCGAAGGCCAGGCAGAAGTTCACCACGTCAACCCTTCCTGCGGTGATGAACTCACCCTCCGCGTGAAGCTTTCCCCCGACGGCACAACCGTCGAGGACGTGTCCTACGACGCCGAGGGATGCTCCATTTCGCAGGCCTCGACCTCTGTTATGGCGGAGGAAATCGTCGGCATCCCCCTCGAGGAGGCAAACGCCAAGCTGGCCGAATTCGAGAGGATGGTGACCTCCCGCGGCGAAGTGGAAGGTGACGACGAAATCATCGGGGACGGCATCGCCTTCGCCGGCGTAGCCAAGTTCCCCGCCCGTGTTAAGTGCGCTCTCCTCGGGTGGAAGGCTTTCCAAGCCGCCACCGTGGAAGCGTTGAATGAATTGGAGAAGTAGATGGCTGATAACACTGAAACCACCGGTGGCAGCACGGATCCTTACCAGGACCAGAATGCCTCCTTCGATGGCGCTGCTGTCAAGCCTGAACAGACCGAAGAGCAGATTGCGAAGACCTTCGATATCACCGAGTACCTTCGTGATGTCATCGACCCAGAGCTTGGAATCAACATCGTTGATCTGGGCTTGGTCTATGACGTCTGGCTCGACGATATTGACGGCAAGAACACCTGCGTCATTAACATGACGCTGACCTCCCCGGCCTGTCCTCTCACCGATGTCATCGGCGAACAGATCGAGGATGTCATCGTAGGCAACAAGCTCGCCGAGGCAGTCCAGCTCAACTGGGTCTGGATGCCGCCGTGGGGCCCGAACATGATTACCGAGGAGGGCCGCGAGATGCTCCAGGCCCTCGGCTTCGCCGTCTAGTTTCGGCTGCAAGTCCCCATTACCGTCAGCCCGAGGCGCCTAAGGTCTTCACAACATGACCTTGCGCACTCGGGCTGGCGGTTTCTTTTTCCATAATGCGCGGTATTTTAAGTAGCTTTAAGAGCTTGAGTACTCACTGCTATGACGAAGCGGGTGAGGACGCCGGATCCAAAGCCGAGGAGATGATGTCCACCGCTTCATCCTTGGATGCGGCGGATTGTAGGCGAGTACGGAAATCATCCTTCATGATTGCCCGCGCCAGCTTGGAAAGCAGCTTGAGGTGCTGCTTGCCGGCGTCCTCAGGCACTGCAATGAGGAAGACCAACGTCGTTGGTTCCTCGCCCTCTGCCCACGTAATCCCCTCGGGAAGACGAGCAAAGGCCAAAGTCGGCACTGTCACTCCCGCGGAACGAGCATGTGGGATAGCCACACCATGCCCCACACCGGTCGAATGCTTCGCTTCCCGCTCTAGGGCCGTAGTGATAACTGCGGAAGGATCAGAAAGCCGAGGGGAGACAAGCTGGACTAGCGAATCGATCGTTTCCTTGCGATTCGTGCCAAGGTCTTGGTCAAGGCTCACCGTGTCGGCAGAAAGCAAAGGTTCTTCCTGGACCGGTGCTTCTGACACATCCTCCTTAGCTATGCCCGCTTCACCCCGTTCACCAGAGCTCTCATTCTTACTCTGGGCCTTTCTATTTTGGGTAAGTCCGATCAACAGAAGCATGACGGAAGCACAGACAACGACACCAATAAGCAGTGCGATGAAGAAGCCCACGACGTTGTCGACAGCCCCGAGCACAGCAACGATGGGGCCACCATGCATGACATGGTCCTTGACCCCGAATGCACCTGCCAGGGCGCCTGCTACCGCACCACCGATGACGTTGGCTGGGATGACCTGCAGCGGGCGTGCCGCCGCAAGAGGGATAGCGCCTTCAGTGATGCCAAAGAACCCCATGAAGAGCGCGGCGATACCGGCGTCCTTCTCCGCCTTATTGAACCAAGCACGGCGTACGAGGGTCGCAACACCCACCGCCAGGGGCGGTACAGCGATGGCGGTAGCCGCCATGCCCATCGGAGCCGCATTGCCGGCTGCAATCATGCCCCCGCCGAACAGGAAGGCAGTTTTATTAAAGGGACCGCCCATGTCGAAAGCGATCATCGCGCCAATGACGAGACCGAGGACAATGACAGAGGAGCCTTCCATCCCGGCGAGGTACTCGGTCATGGCTTCAAAGGCGCCGGCTACTGGCGCACCGACAAAGTAGATAAAGATTAGCCCCACGATGAGTGTGGTGAAGATCGGAATAACGATGATCGGCCAAATCGGGGCGATGTACTTATTAACGGGAATCTTTTTGATTCCCAGGGCTACGTAGCCTGACAGGATGCCTGTGACGATGCCGCCTAGGAAGCCCGCTCCAGCTTCAGAGCCGTAAAGCGAGCCGGTCGTAGCGATAAGACCAGTGATGAGTCCCGGCGCTAAACCGGGGCGGTCCGCAATGCCGACCGCGATATAACCGGAAAGGATCGGCACCATGAGAGAAAAGGCTAGGCCGCCAAGCTCATTCAGGGTGTTCCAGAAGGAGTCTTCGGGGATAGCCAGGCCCTCGGGCGTGGGTGTTCCTCCGATTGAGAGTGCTACCGCGATGAGGAGACCACCGGTGACCACGAACGGAATCATGTGGGAGACACCATTCATTAGCGCCTTGTAGAGAGTCTGACCCACCGCACGGAACCCAGTGGCGCTGCCGGAGGTCTCTACGCCTTGATTCCCTTGTACAGCTTCGCTCGAAGTCTCCTCTTGCCACTTCGCCGCTGACAGAGCGCGAGTGAGGAGTTCCTTTGGATGCTTAATCGCTTCATCGACACCAGTCGCTGCTAGGCACTTTCCGCGAAAGCGGTCCTTCGCGATCACGGTGTCGGCACCGATCACGATGGCATCGGCTTCCTCGATGTCCTGAGAGCTAAAGGTGCCTTCGACGCCAATTGAACCATGTGTCTCAATCTTGATGCGGTAACCCAGTTCAACGGCAGCTGCTTCAAGATTCTCAGCGGCCATGTAGGTGTGGGCGATTCCAGTCGGACATGCGGTAATCGCGAGGATTAACGGAGATCTCGATGTGTCTGATGTGCTCATGACGCCAATCTAGTCACATCGAACTTCATGCATAAGTGAAACGCGCCGAACAGGAATCAGGTTTTCCAAAGGGCACCACAACCTGGAACCCCAGATATATGCTGATTGGGCCCTGCCGCTGGTTCGGGTTTATCTACCCTGGTTGCTAGACTGTTTCGACGTGATTGTGACCAATGATTTCGAGGTGCGCGTGGGCGCACGCACGCTTCTCGACGCCCCCGGCCAGCACCTTCGCGTGCAGCCGGGGGATCGCATCGGCCTGGTCGGGCGCAACGGCGCGGGCAAGACGACCACCATGCGCATCCTGGCGGGGGAGACCGAGCCCTATGGCGGCTCGGTAACGCGCTCAGGTCCGATTGGTTACCTGCCGCAGGATTCCCGCGAAGGCAATATTGAGCAGACTGCGCGTGAGCGCGTGCTCTCTGCGCGCGGTTTGGATGAGATCAAGCGCCGCATGGCCAAGCAACAAGAGTTGATGGAAACCGCTACGGACGATAAATTCCGCGACAGGGCCATTCGTAAGTTCTCCCGCCTGGAAGAGGAATACCACACCTTAGGTGGCTATGAGGCGGACTCCGAATGCGCGCAGATCTGCGACAACTTGGGCCTGCCGCAGCGTGTGCTCGACCAGCAGCTCAAGACGCTGTCCGGCGGTCAGCGCCGCCGCGTGGAGCTGGCGCAGATTCTTTTCGCGGCGTCGGCAGGCTCCGGCAAGTCTCAGACCACATTGCTTCTCGACGAGCCCACCAACCACCTCGACGCGGACTCGATTACGTGGCTGCGCGGCTTTCTGTCCAAGCATGAGGGTGGCCTCGTGATGATTTCGCACGACGTCGATCTGCTGGAGGCCGTGTGCAACAAGGTTTGGTTCCTCGATGCCGTTCGCGCCGAAGCAGACGTCTACAACATGGGCTTTAAGAAGTACCTTGATGCCCGCGCCACCGATGAGGCTCGTCGCCGCCGCGAGCGCGCCAACGCGGAAAAGAAAGCCGCAGCCCTGCACAAGCAAGCCGCCAAGTTGGGAGCGAAGGCCACGAAGGCCGCCGCCGCCAAGCAGATGCTGCACCGTGCAGAGCGCATGATGAACGAGCTTGATGACGTCCGCGTGGCCGATAAGGTTGCCCACATCAAGTTCCCCGAACCTGCTCCCTGCGGCAAGACTCCGATGAACGCCAAGGGCCTGACAAAGATGTATGGCTCGCTGGAGGTCTTCGCTGGCGTCGATTTGGCCATCGACAAGGGGTCCCGCGTGGTCGTGCTGGGCTACAACGGTGCCGGCAAGACGACCCTGCTCAAGCTGCTGGCGGGCGTGGAACGCACCGACGGCGAAGGCGGCATCGTCTCCGGCCATGGCCTGCGCATCGGATACTTTGCCCAGGAGCACGACAATATCGATCCAGACAAGACCGTGTGGGAAAACACGATCGAGGCATGCCCCGATGCCGGCCAGCAGGATTTGCGCGGACTGCTGGGCGCCTTCATGTTCTCCGGTGACAAGTTGGAACAGCCTGCCGGAACGCTCTCCGGTGGTGAGAAAACCCGACTGTCGCTGGCAACGCTGGTGTCCTCACGCGCCAACGTGCTGCTTCTCGACGAGCCCACGAACAACCTAGACCCCCAGTCCCGCGAGCAGGTGCTCGATGCCCTAGGCACCTACACCGGTGCCGTGGTCTTGGTTACTCACGACCCAGGTGCGGTTAAGGCACTCAAGCCGGAGCGCGTCATCATCATGCCTGATGGCGATGAGGATTTGTGGAACGACGAGTACATGGAAATCGTGGAATTGGCCTAATAGACTTTCGGGCATGACTGCCCAGCCTGTTCTTCTTGATTGCGACCCCGGTATCGACGATGCCCTAGCGTTGATCTACCTCGCCGCACTTCACCGCGCCGGAGAGATCGCACTAGTCGGTGTAACCACTACCGCCGGAAACGTCGGAATTGAACAGACCACCCGCAATGCCGCCTATATCCTGCAACTGTGTGGCCTGGATGAGGTACTTGTCGCTGCGGGGCTTCCGAAGCCCAGCCAGGTGGAACTCGTGACCACCCCGGAAACCCACGGCCCCAGCGGCCTTGGGTACTTGAGCGTGCCGGAGGAGCATACTCCTGCGGAGAATCTTGAGTGGACCAGCATCTGGACCGAAGCTGCGGGCCGCAACGCGCAGCTCATCGTGACCGGTCCATTGACCAATGCCGCGCACTTTGCTGCGGAGCACGCTGCCGACTACGCCTGCTTCTCCGGTGTCACCGTCATGGGTGGTGCTGTGAACTATCCCGGCAACACCACGCCAACGGCGGAGTGGAACTTCTGGGTCGACCCGCATGCTGCGCGCGACTTCTTTGAATCCACTTCGAGGCCCATCACGCTGTGCCCACTCAACGTCACTGAGACGATGCTCCTCGGCCCGACGCAGTTGGAACGACTGCGTGAAGCGCTCGCGCAGCACCCAGTGGCGGACGTTCTACCGGAGATCATGCGCTTCTACTTCGAGTTCCACGAGGCGCACGGCTCGGGCTATCAGGCTCAGATACATGATCTGCTCACCTGCATGGTGGCGTTGCAGAAGGTCCCGTTCTTTTCCACCTCGACCACCGTACGGGTAGTCAGTGAACCGGAGTGGTTGCGCGGAACGAGCGTGGCGGACCTGCGCGGTCACTGGGGTCGGCCCGCTAATGCTGCGTTGGTCACCGCCGTCGATGTTGACAGCGCCCATCGAGAGTTTCTGCGTGCAGCATTTCTTCTTGGTCTTCCAGTAAACCTATAGTGCGCTAGAATCGGGACCACAACCACACACCGCTCAAGACTCTTCTCTTGGGTCCTTCCGCTTCCCACGCACAGGGTCTAGAAGTGGTCAGACCCCGGCGTGCTGCCGCAGGAGAGGAAGAAGTCATGAACACCGCCAATAACCTCGATTCCGTTATTGAACCGTTGCTCACCGGATTAGTGAGCAAACGACCTGAGGTCCGCGTGGACTGGGCCTATACCGAATTGAAAGAGGGCATTGAGTCCGGTCAGTGGGATGACCATCTTGATCAAATTCGTGAACGCCTCAGCGGCTACCTGCGTACAGACAAGGTGTGGACGAAGGCTTTGTCCGCTCGCTTGCTCAACGTGCTCACGGAGGCAGGACACTTCCACTACGAGGACTACCTCACCTTCCGCGCGTGGTATGTCACGGAGGATGACACACGCGGCATTGTTAAAGACATCGGCCCTATCATGGCCGTTGGTTACGGCGCTGACTATGTAGAAACCTGTGTTCGCAAGGGGATGATCCCAGCCGTCGAAGGCGCAGCGATCATCTCGTGCCGCCTTCGCGCCCCCGGAGGAGTGTGGCATGACGATGAGGGTTTGCGGCTTGCGCGCGCTGCCTGCACCACAATTGGCAAAAGCACCTCGGCTCACATCCTCCAAATCTGGATCGAAAGGCTAAGCAATACCGTGCTCACCGAAGGCGTGCGCAACAACAACCGCGCCGTCGTGGAAAACTTCGCCCGCTTTCTCAAGGCCACAGCCCACATGGTCCGCAGTGAACCGGAGAAGTGGGGAATTGATGCCGAACGCGCGGAGCTGGCCTTGCCAATGATTGCGGAGCTTGAGGAGCAACTACGCAACGCTAGCGACTACCGAGAAGTATCACCATAAAAGCGCACCTTCGTAACCTCCATCGAGCGAACACGCTGCCAAGGGTAGCGGTCTGGTGATGCTTGGACCGGCTCACTGAGGTCGAGGAGAGTATCGGTCCCGGCTGGGCCGCCTACTATGAGCTCGTCGTTGCTTAGGATAACCGCTGATTCGAGGGTGCGGTCCGCCTGTGTGGTGCGGACAAAAGCCATCGGTACCTCAACGAAGATTGTTTTCCCGCGCCGCAAAACCGTGAGGTCTTCGGTGACATAACTGGGGCGAATGCGTTCAGCGGCAATCAGGCCCCACACAAAGATGATGGCCCACAGCGACAACAGCAATGCCACAATTCGCAGAACGCCCGCAGGTAAAAGAAGGTGAACAACTACCATTTCAACCAGCAATATCGCAGAGATGAAGCCAAGCATGTGGAGCCTTCCAGGAGGGTGGGGAAGTGCCACGGCACCAACTGGAAGCAGTGTTTGTCCTCGCATCCAGCGCCACAGATCCCGGTAGAGGCCCAATTCATACTTGGCAAGGCGAAATCCAGGGTGCTTTTCTACACATCGCCAGACGCTAGTCACGTGAGCCTCCAGCCAAAGCCTCGAGTGCTACACCTTGCGCACCAGTCGTCGGCGCATCAGTCACGGTCAGCGAAGCGTTGCCAGGCAGCAGCGTTGGGTAGATTCCTTGCATCAACCCGTGTTCGCTCACGTTGCGCAGCTTCTCGACGATAAGCGCAACCCGACGATCACGCGGGGACAGCGAGCCAAGCTCTCGCCACAAAGTTTCAACTCTGCGGAGAACTGCACGGCAATCGTCGTCAGCGAGGTTCTTTCGAAGCTGTTCCCAGGTCGCTGATGTAGCGACGCCGGTAAGCGCCATGAGATCCCAGGAGTCCAATTCCAGCTGAAGCATTGCTGGGTCTTCGATAACTTCGCTCAAGGACTCTCGAATATCGTTGGGGGTTCCATGAGGTGCTGCGGCCAAAGCACGCAGCTTCTCACGTTGTCGCTGCAGACGCGCGATTCTTTCGTCCACGATGGCGAACGAGCGCTCGATAGCATCGGGAAAGGAGACATCAGCGACGGCAACGCCGGCGTCGATCAGCGCTCGCGCATGGACAACTGCGGCGAGATCAGAGATCGAGTAATCGCGATAGTTTCCACTGGTGCGGGCTGGTTCGGGAACCGCACCCGTCTCGTGCAAATGACGCACGGATCGCACTGAGCAACCAGCGACCGCGGCAACGTCGGAAATCTTCATAGGACCAAACTAAACCCTCACATTGTGTGAGGGTCAAGCGGTCAGTGGAGTGAACTAGTTGAAGGGGGCGTCATTCTTCATTGATCAACAACATTGAGAATCATTACCCCCGCGTGGGGGAGCATGTCTGCGCCCCGCTAAACGAACCTTCACTAGTGTTTGTGTTATCTGCGTCACGCATGAGTGGCCAAACTCAAAGAAGGGAAAGCCAATGAAAGTAGCTAAGTCTATTACGTCTCTTGTAGCGGCTATCGCGTTGACAACGCTCGCCGCGTGTTCACAATCTGACAGTGACGTCAGCGAGAAATCAGCAGTTGATACCACCCAAGCTGCAGCTGGAGGTGAGCAAACTTCCGAAGACACCAACGTAGATTCCGCCGCAACCTCAGAGTCTGCCGATAGCACTGACTCCGACGCAGAGTCCACTGCAGGATCAGACGATCAGGCCGGCTCAACAGGCGGCAGCTATGAAGCCACGGTCGATGGAAAGGCGATCGAGGTTGAAAACGAAACTATCCTATGCCAAGAGGCAGCTGGTTCGATGAACCTGACCGTAGCACCCGAAGGGGCTGGTACAGCCAGCATTACCGCCGTGCTTAGTACTGATGAAAACCTAACGGTCAAGGCTCTCGGAATGGTAGATGGGGAGGGTAACACGCTGGCATACGCCGAGAGCAGCCCGATGGGTTCCGCCACGGCATCGAAGGAAGGCGACACCTACACGATGTCGGGTGAAGGACTTTTGTCTAATGGGAGTAATCCAACCACCGGGGAAACGAAGCCATTCGAAGTGAAGATTACCTGCAGCTAATCGGGGGAGTTGAGGCGAATGGCCAACAAGTGCTGACCCTGTGGTGTACAGAGGTCAGCACTTGTTTGTTCACGTGATTATTGGGAAGGCGATGCAGACTTTCGTGCGCTGACTAGTTGCGGAAACCGTGCACCGGTGCCGGAATGAAGCCACCGCGGTTGATGAAGGTGGAGTTGCCCACCTGGTTGACCGGGATGACCGGAGCGTAGCCCAGAAGGCCGCCGAAGTTGACCTCGTCGCCAGCCTTGGTGCCAGGGGCAGGGATGACGCGCACGGCGGTCGTCTTATGGTTCATCACGCCAATGGCGGCTTCGTCCGCGATCATGCCGGCGATGGTCTCAGCAGAGGTATCACCCGGGATGGCGATCATGTCCAAGCCCACCGAGCAGATCGAGGTCATGGCCTCCAGCTTGTCGATGGAGATAGCACCGGTGCGCACCGCATCGATCATGCCCTTGTCCTCGGAAACCGGGATGAAGGAACCCGACAGCCCACCCACGCGGGAGCAGGCCATCATGCCGCCCTTCTTGACGGCGTCGTTAAGCAGTGCGAGCGCTGCCGTGGTGCCGTGCGTGCCCACTTGGTCGAGGCCCATGTGCTCCAGGATGTGCGCGACGGAGTCACCCAGCTCTGCGGTGGGAGCAAGGGAGAGGTCAATGATGCCGAACGGGACACCGAGGCGCTCCGAAGCCATTTCACCCACGAGCTGGCCGGCGCGCGTGACCTTGAAGGCTGCCTTCTTGACCTCTTCGGCGACCTCGTTGAGGGTGGCGCCCGCAAGGGAGCCGAGCGCGCGATCGACCACGCCCGGGCCCGATACACCGACGGAAACGACGCAGTCCGGTTCCTCAATGCCGTGGAAGGCACCGGCCATGAAGGGGTTATCGCCCACGGAGTTGGAGAAGATCACGAGCTTGGCGCAGCCGATGGCGCTGCGATCCTTGGTGAGCTCGGCAGCTTCCTTGATGATGCGTCCCATCTGTGCCGCGGCATTCATGTTGATGCCGGCGCGGGAGGAAGCGATATTCACCGAGGAGCAGACCAGGTTTGTCTCTGCCAGGGCTTCCGGGATGGAACGGATAAGCGCCTTTTCGGCGGTCGTTGCGCCCTTTTCGACGAGCGCGGAGTAGCCACCGACGAAGTCAACACCGGTCGCTGCGGCAGCGCGATCCAGCGCGCGGGCAACGTCCACGGGGTTTCCTTCGATACCGGCCACGATGAGCGCGATGGGGGTGACAGAGATGCGCTTGTTGACAATCGGGATGCCGAGCTCGGCCTCGATTCCCTCGCAAACCTCAACCAGGTGTGCGGCGCGGGATGTCACGAGGTCGTACACGGCCTCGGCGGTGGCTTCCATGGTGGGGCGTGTGCAGCCGAGCAGCGAAATGCCCATAGTGACGGTGCGGATATCGAGACGGTACTTCTCGATCATCTCGATGGTGTCGAGAATGCTGGCGGTATTGAAGCGGTTAAGCATGACTGGTTATCGTCCCTAAATCTCGTTCATTGCGGTGAACAGCGCTTCCGACTGCACGCGAATGGATTGCTTGATGGACTCACCGACGGTGTTCATCCGCTCCTGGAGCTGCTGGATGCTGACCTCGTTCTCATCGAATTCGACGCGCAAGATCATGGTGAAGTACTCAGACATGAGCGTCTGGGAGACGTCAACGATATTGACGTTAAGTTCTGCGAGGGCGGTGGACACGGCGGAGATAATGCCGGTGTTATCGACACCGGTAACAGTCATGATGGCGATCATGACTAGATTGTAGCCTGTACGTTTTTCCAGCTGCCCTGGGGTCCTGCAGTGAGATCAGATAGCGCGTACGGTGGCGCACATGACTGATACGACAACAACTGCACGCAAGAAGGTTTTGTACATCGGCGGCCACGGAAAGGTTGGGCTTTTGGCGGCGCCCAAGCTTGTCGACGCCAACCTCACCGTCCATTCCCTTATCCGTAGCCCCGACCAGGTCGCTGATATTGAAGCCCTAGGCGCCACCGCAGTGGTGCGCGATCTCACCGAGCTTTCTGTTGAGGACTGGGCAGAGCTTTTGGCTGACTATGACGTCGTCGTGTGGGGCGCTGGAAACGGTGGCCGCGCGGGTGCGGAAGTGACGTGGGCAGTCGACCGCGATGCGGCACTTGCCTCCATCGCTGGCTTGGAGAAGCTAGCGGAGGAGGGGAAGCACACCCCGGCCTACGTGATGATTTCCTACATCGGCGCTACGGAGAACACGACCGATCCTGCGGATGAGAAGTGGTACGCCTACGTGGAGTCCAAGAAGGCCGTAGACAATAAGCTCAATTTCACGGATCTTAACTACCTCATCCTGGGCCCTGCGGCCCTGACTGAAGAGCCTTCGCGTGGCATCACCGTGTTGGACAAGGATGCAGAGCGGACCGGAAAGCTGACCACTTCCCGGGAGCTTGTTGCCGAGGTTGTCGCTGAGGTTGCTCGCCGCGATAGCTTCCCGGCCTCGCCTCTGGAGTTCATCGATGGTGAAGGCAGCGTTAAGGACATCTAGGATGCAGGAGACGCCGCGGCGTTAAGGCCAGCACTTACTTGCTCGCGGGTCAGACCGTTGTGCAAGCTCGCCTGGCGAAAAGGTTTAGTAGCGAGGTGGGCGGCGATGTACCACCCCGTGGTGTGCTCGAAGGTGGCTTGGCTTTGGAAGCGCACCACGGCAATACCTTGCTCGCGGAAGGACCGGGGAGACGTGTGGGATTCAAACTCGTCGCTGATGATTTCTTGAACCGTGCCGTCGGGGAGGAAGAGGCGCACCTTGGCTTTGTAGTAGTACTCGGTGGGATCGGCATGCGGCACGTGCCGACCGGTCTGCCAGATCTCGCTGAGCAGAGCGGGATAGTACTCAATCCAGCCTTTTTCTGCGGCGGTGCCCAGTCGGCGTGCGCCCCACGTTGAACTGCGAATGGACCGAATCTGTCTACCTGCCGCGACCACGAGCACGAGGACAAAGACTGCGACGGCCAATCCCTGCCACCCCGAGCTGATGGACGTATCTTCGCCGATAATGGCTGATATCGCGATAGCGAGTAGCACTACCGCCACGATGAGCTTGGTCCGCAGGTTCTTCCATCCAGATGTGGATCGACCCGGCAATGGCCCAGCCGCTGCAATGGCGCGACCGACGGCAGCTGTCGTAGGAGAAGGGTTTGGCGAAGATACTTCCCTTAAGCTACGAGGAATGAGCCTTTCGGAGTATTCATGATCCGGAAAGTCGAAGGGGGCTATCGCTTGCTGAGGCATTGTGGTGGGCTCCTGAAGAAGGTGGGGCGTCCCGATGGCACGCTGTTGAGCGTTAACCTTTTACCCAGTTCTGCTCAGCAAAAGACAGCGCCGCCTCGATGTTCTTCTTGCGCAGACCATGCTGGAGTTCTAGTTGCGGTTTGTCCGAGTCGGCGCGGTATCCCACCACACTCCAGCCGTTATTGTGGTTGAAGTCAACGGTGGCGACGAGGGGACCGTCGGCGAGCAGCCGGCCGCGAAGCTTCAGCCAATTCGGGTTCGGAGCGACGAACTCCGCTGTCATGGCCTTTTTCAACGAGCCGTCTGGCTGCAAGATGAGTATCGGGGCGGTGTAATAGTAGTCGGTGTTGTCGTTGTAGTCGACGCGGCGCTTGTAGACGAGCTCCCCGATTAACGCAGGACGGTACTCAACCCACCCATTCGCCCAGGCGGTCCGCAACCTAGTTCTCCTTCCCCAGCGACCCCGCACGAGCATGACTCCGACAAAGATGAATACCATTGCGGCAAGCCCGTTGATAATGCTGGCTATTGGTATCCCGCCGTTCGTTCCGTCTGCGCCCGGAAATAGGACAAAGAGGAATAGCACATGGAACACTGTGAAGAATAGGGACATGACACCCATGGAGATGAAGATGAATCCAAAGATGATCGCGCCGAGATTGGCTTGGCCGATCGGTCGCCCGACACTATTGATAGCTTCGCGTATACCGCTGCGGTCCACGTTAGGGTTCGGCTGCTGATCATGCTCCTTTAACTCCTTAGGCGCGAGGGAGCCTGCGCTGACTGCATCAAATTTCAGCGGTGACCGAGGCAATTGAATAGAAGATTGCGTCATGGATCACAGTGTAAAGGGGTTAGAGCTGCCTTTCTCGTCGGTTCAACACCTAATGGGGAGTAGGACCCGTGTTGGGCGGCGGGCCAACCAATCGAACAGCGGCTTAGCGCGCCCAATGCTGTTCGGCGAAGTGGAGAACGGCATCAACTTGGCGGCCGGTGAGTCCATTGGAGAGTTCCGCCTCCGAGCTCGTTCCGTCGGTGCGGTAAGCAGCGACGGTCCAGCCATTATTGTTCGCAGTATCCACGGTAGCGATCCGGGAGCCCTCTGCCAGTGCAGCGCCACGTGATCTCAACCAGTTCGGGTTGTTTGCGCGGAACTCACCGGACATGGCCTTCGCCAGTGCGCCGTCTGGTTGAAGGATCATGAGCGGCGCGGAGTAATAGAAATAGGTCCGTTCACGATCATCGGGACCTTCGGTTTTGCTGCGCAGGTAAACCAACTCACCGATGAGAGCGGGACGGTATTCTACCCAGCCATTGCGCCACGCGGTGCGCAAACGCCGAGCTTGACCGATCTCCTTGAGGATGTTCCACAGGCTCACAGCGAGAAAGGTCGCGCTGAGGAAACACAAAATGATAGGGATTAACGAAAATATGCCGATGTCAGAGAAGCTGAATCGCGGAGGACCAAAATCACCAGCGAAGAAAGAGATCGACATCTTGCACATAAATAGTCCAACTAGACCTATGATGACCCAGACTGCCAGGTCGCTGAGCTTCAGGCGCCCAGGCTGGGGCCCAGCCTCCTCGATGACCTCGCGGATCCCTGAATTATCCATTCGGGGGTTCGGCTGAGCATCGTGGGCACGCTGTTCTTTCGGGGCAAGCCGGGGTGTGGCGTTCAGACTAATTCCACACTGCGTCCGCGGAAGCTGTAGGGGAGTATGGTCCATGCGCCACAGTGTAGCGTCAACCACACTCCGGCACTGAGTGTTAAGCGCTTAGTGATCGGCGTGTGGGCCACGAATCGATTGCTCTACTAAGGACAACACCTGTTCTAGATTCTTCGTGTCCCCGAGGGCCAGGCGGTTGATAAAACCGTCCATGAAGGTCTCCAGATAAGTTACGAGGGTATCGATGGAGACGTCGTCGCGCAGCCGGCCCTTCTCAGCGTTTGATTCCAAGCGCGCGCGAACCGCCTTATCCAAAACCTGCTGCTCTTCATGCCACCGAGCAGCGAAGGAGGGATCGGTGCGCAACATCGAGGTCACCGCGAGTCTGGTGGCGAGCCAATCGTGGCGCTCTGGGTGACGCAACATCTCGCTCATTACCTCAACGAGACCGTTGTTTGCTACAACCTCGGCTTCGCGGGCCGCGTCTTCCCGGGCCAGGGCCAAAAAGAGAGACTCTTTATCGCCGAAGTGGTGAAAGATAGCCCCGCGCGATTTGCCCGTGGCTTCTTCGAGGCGTCGAACCGTGGCACCTTCATAGCCGTGCTCAGCGAAGCATCTGCGTGCACCGACCAGAATGTCATGGCGGCGGCGGTTCAGTTCGGAGTCGCTCATAATCGGCATGGTTGGGGAAAGCTCCTTAAAGCACGGCTGGGGGTAGACAGGTGACAGAAGTATGAGGGGATGAGGGGGAGAGAAGCAGAAAGGCCAGCCAGCACTCGATGTTGCTAGCTGGCCTATCCGCCTAACTATGCAGGCCGCACCGTATCCGGGGAACCTGCATGGTGGGCAAGGGTGGTTTAGGCCTTGACCATCTGGCGCAGAACGAACTGCAGGATGCCGCCGTGGCGGTAGTAGTCGGCCTCACCAGGCGTGTCGATGCGAACCTTGGCATCAAACTCAACGGTCTCGCCGGATTCCTTGGTGGCGGTTACGTGAACCGACTTCGGAATGCCGCCCTCGTTGAGAGCCTCAATACCTTCGATGTCAAAGGTTTCGGTGCCGTCCAAGCCGAGGGACTCGTGGGACTCGCCCTCCGGGAACTGCAGCGGAATAACGCCCATACCAATGAGGTTCGAGCGGTGGATGCGCTCGAAGGACTCAGTGATGACAGCCTTCACGCCAAGTAGGTTGGTGCCCTTAGCAGCCCAGTCACGGGAGGAACCGGTGCCGTACTCCTTACCTGCCAGGACAACCAGCGGGATATCGGCTGCCTTGTAGCTCTCGCAGGCGTCGAAGATGAAGGCCTGCGGTGCGCCCTCCTGGGTGAAGTCGCGGGTGTAGCCACCGGCGACGTCGACCAGCTGGTTCTGGAGGCGGATGTTAGCGAACGTACCGCGCATCATGACCTCGTGGTTACCACGACGGGAACCCAGGGAGTTGTAGTCCTGGCGCTCCACACCGTTGGCATCGAGGTACTGAGCGGCCGGGGTACCCGGCTTAATGGAGGAGGCCGGGGAGATGTGGTCGGTGGTCACGGAGTCACCGAGCTTTGCAAGGACGCGAGCGCCCTTGATGTCCTGAACGGGCTCCGGCTCAGTCGGCATGCCATCGAAGTACGGTGCCTTGCGGATGTAGGTGGAGTCTTCGTTCCACTTGAAAGTCTCACCCTCCGGGACATCCAGGCTGCGCCATGCGTCGTCGCCCTTGAACACGTCGGCGTAGTCAGCCTCGTAGAGCTCGCGGGAGATGGCCTGCTGGATGGTGTCCTCGATCTCCTGCGGAGAAGGCCAGATGTCCTTGAGGAAGACATCGTTGCCATCCTGATCCTGGCCCAGCGGCTGGGTCTCGAAATCGAAGTCCATGGTGCCCGCAATAGCGTAGGCAATGACCATGATGGGGGAAGCCAAGTAGTTCATCTTGACGTCCGGGGAAATACGGCCCTCGAAGTTACGGTTACCGGAAAGCACCGCGGTAGCAGCCAGATCATGCTCGTTGATGGCGTTGGAGATCTCCTCCGGCAGCGGGCCGGAGTTACCGATACAGGTGGTGCAGCCGAAGCCGGAGAGGTAGAAGCCCAGGGCCTCTAGATCCTTCCAGAGGTCTGCGCGCTGGAAGTAACCATCCACAACCTGGGAACCCGGAGCACAAATGGTCTTAACCCACGGCTTGGACTTCAGGCCCTTTTCAGCAGCCTTACGTGCGATAAGACCAGCGCCGACCATAACGGACGGGTTGGAGGTGTTGGTGCAGGAGGTGATGGAAGCGATGGCAACCATACCGTGGTCCAGCGTGTACTCACCGCCGTTCGGGGAGGTGACGGTCACCGGGTTGGACTGGCGGCCGGAGCCGCCCTTGGCAGCGGACTCACCCTCGCCTGCGCGGGATTTGTTCAGGCCACCGGTCACGTCAACGAGGGAGTTCTCGTCGCCGCCCTCGGCGGTCATGCGCTTGGCCTCAACGGTGGACTCGTCGGCAACAACCTCGCCGGAAGCGTAGGTCGGCAGATCCTTACGGAACTGCTCCTTGGCCTCGGAGAGGAGGATGCGGTCCTGCGGGCGCTTCGGGCCAGCGATGGACGGCTTCACGGTGGACAGGTCCAGCTCGAGGTACTCGGAGTACTCTGCCTCCGGAGCATCCTGCTCCAGCCACATACCCTGTGCCTTGGCGTATGCCTCGACGCGGTCGATCTGCTCCTGTGGGCGACCGGTGAGCTCGAGGTACTTGATGGTCTCCTCGTCGATCGGGAAGATCGCAGCGGTGGAGCCGAACTCGGGGGACATGTTACCGATGGTGGCGCGGTTGGCCAGCGGCACAGCCTTCACGCCGTTGCCGTAGAACTCAACGAACTTCTGAACCACGCCGTGCTGACGCAGCATCTCGGTGATGGTCAGAACCACGTCGGTAGCGGTCACGCCGGTCGGAATCTCGCCGGTGAGCTTGAAGCCCACAACGCGCGGGATCAGCATGGACACCGGCTGGCCCAGCATCGCTGCCTCTGCCTCGATGCCGCCAACGCCCCAGCCCAGGATGCCCAGGCCGTTCTCCATGGTGGTGTGGGAGTCGGTACCAATGCAGGTATCCGGGTATGCGAGACCGTCGTTGTCGAAGACCACGCGGGAGAGGTACTCAATGTTGACCTGGTGGACAATACCGGTTCCCGGGGGGACAACGCGGAAGTTGGAGAAGTTCTCAGCACCCCAGCGCAGGAACTGGTAGCGCTCCTGGTTGCGCTCGTACTCGATCTCCACGTTCTTCTCGAGGGCTTCAGTAGAGCCGAAGGCTTCGACGATGACGGAGTGGTCAATAACCATCTCGGCCGGGTTGAGCGGGTTCACCTGGTCCGGCTTGCCACCGAGTGCGGTGATAGCCTCACGCATGGTTGCGAGGTCCACCACGCAAGGGACGCCAGTGAAGTCCTGCATGAGAACGCGGGCCGGGGTGAACTGAATCTCAGTATCCGGCTCAGCGGACGGATCCCAATTGGCCAAAGCGTTGATGTGATCCTTGGTTACGTTCTTACCGTCCTCGTAGCGCAGCTGGTTCTCAGCCAGAACCTTGAGGGAGTACGGAAGCTTCTCCAGGCCCTCGACTGCGTTGATGTCAAAGTAGTCATAAGACTTACCGTTGACCTCAAGAGTCTTCTTGGCGCCGAAGGAGTTCAGGCTTTCAGTCATAAGGAGCTCCATTCCTTGCTTTTCGCTTGTGGGTTATCGAACACTTGTCGAGGGTTCGTCGAACTATCCGACTAGCACTGACCTTTCAGGAGGCCAAGCGTGTCGACGATCTTTGAACACGCATGTTCTCTAATACATTGTAGATGTAAGAACCCTCGGTCGACACCACTATAACAGTACGCGCGTTCTGTTTCATCCATTTCGGGGGTAGCGGCGCGTCGCGAAGCTTGCCCGGGTCCGGCGGTTTAGGCTCGACCACGAATCTGGGGAACCGAAGCGCTACAAGATAACGAGGAGTGGCAAATGATCCCGGCGGACGTAAATGTAGACGATATTGCCGCACAGCTGTCAGCCGACGGCGTTGCCTTCTCTAATCCGGAGCTGGCGCTTGACGACGACCTCCAGGCCCACATCTCAGCCTCATTACAACCCGGACACGGTATCGCAGTGGTTGACGTCTTCCCGGAGAAGATTCCGGATCTCCGCGACTTAGCGACAACCCTCCAGCGACAGACAGGGCTAGACACTGTCATCTTGCAGGCGCCCATGAAGGTCTCCGCGGTGAGCAATTCTTATGACCGCGCAACCTTGGAGGCGGCCGAAGATGCGTTGCCAACCGGTCTCGATCAGGTCACGCTGCTCAATGATTTCTATGCCACCGCTGACCATTTTTCGGCACCATGGGGAATCATTCTGGGGCTCCTTTTCTGCCTCGCTTCGGCCGTCGGATGGATAGCCTTCCGCGCGTCTGCTCGGCACAATTTGATCGCCGAAAAATAGGCGGAATAACTACGGCGCGCACTTCGCTACTCGTTGGGGCTTGACGGCAGGGGGAGTGGGGAAGTGACAAAAGTCAACCACTATCCCTTTACTTTCGAAGCGGGGGAGTGGTTGGCGTCGCGCGCCGAACGACAAGGCATCCACTACTGAGAGGCATGCCGGGCCGTGAAATTTCACCAAGGGTCACGTGGTCCCGTTGGAATTTCGTGCCCCAGGCCGCCATGAAGGGCGAATGTAGCGATCCGGAGCAACCACGAGAGCGGTCGGTGAGACAAGCCTCAAGGCGTGACACCGTACATTCACTGCCAGGTAGCCCCGAAAGCAGACCTTACAAGTAGGCGTTACTCGAACGTGATAAACATCACAATCACACCTTGGTAACAAAGTCATTGCAGGTTAGGTGCTCCTGTCATGCCCTGTGCCCGCACGTGGCTGATGTGAAAATTGAGGAAAGTGTGCGAGATGGAGTGTCGGTGACGTATGGTTCACGTATCGACTCACGGGTTGACTATTGCTCCATACGTTCATGGACCAAGCCTTGACTCTCAATTGATTTGTCGCACGGGTATGTGGGGAAGCACGCCACGAGCGAAGGGAACAGTTGGGGTTCACCGCCTGGTGGATGAACGTCGTGTCACTGCTGACGCGAGTAGCGGAACAGTTTGCCCGAGGCAGTCGGTACCAGTGTTCAACTTTTAAAAATCGAAACACCTACCTTCCGAGTGGAAGAGGCTTCACACACTTCATTGTGCGCGTCTTTGTAGCGGGCAAGAAGCGGCCGTATGCTCTTCCGGTTTCCGGTTGGGTGCCAGCCATGGAGGCGGGCACTCGTGCCATGTGGGCGCGAGTTGCTGCTTTCACGAGCGCGGCGTCCAGCGAGGAGGAACCGTGAGAGACGTGGCCCTCAGCCAGAGGTGTGCCCCTTCGTCGTCGGATCGCGGCTAGTCCTAGGCGTACTCGCTATCGAGCGAGGGACGCTCTGCAACTGGAAGATTGGGACGGCGGTCTGATGAGACGTTGGTGTACACACAGCGCCTGCGCAGTACCTTTAGTGTCTCCGTTGTTGGCAGAACACAGTGCCCTTTAGGGGCACGAACGCAGGAATACTCCTGCCTGCGCCAGGACGTACATGCCTCGTTCGACCACTCTTGTTCGCGTATCCATCTCCGCTTCATCAGCCTCGAAGGCGTAACTCTAGGAAGCGCACGGCTTTCCTTAGGCACGCATGCAACCTTTCAGCTTCGAAGTGGTGGGGGAGGCGACGCTCCCCGCAGTACCTACTCGCTATTGGCGAAGAAGCATCCTCAAGTCCCGGCGGCGTTTTCTGCTGCCGCATCCGGCTTCGCCCAGCCATGAGGAAGTACTTTAAGGATGCACAACTACATGGGTAGGTGTCTAGGAGATAACTCTCGTGGCCACCACATCATCTTTCGGCTTCCGGCGCTTCAAAGCAGCCTTCGCTGCTATTGCGACCACTGCAGCCTTATCTACTGCCTCCTCGCTCACTCCTGCAGTGGCGGCGGAACCTGAGCAGCTCAACATCGACTCCCTGCTATCCTCCGATAATCCGTCCATCGCTGACCTCGCCGGCGCAATCGCGCAGATCGAGGAACGTATCGCTCAGGCCGAAGCAGCCATCGGTATCCAACGCGAATCTGTGAACCGGGCGCTCGTCGATCTCAACGACGCTCGGACCAAGGCGGCCCAGGCACGCCAGGGGACCACGACGGCGCGCGAGCAACTCGACGCCGCGCAGGCGGATGTCGCGGATGCGCAAGCAAAGTTGGACGAGGTCTCACGTTCGGCCTACCGCCGCGCCAATACCTCCGACACCGTTGCTCATGCAGCAGGTAAAGACGCCCGCTCGGATATGCTCGAGCGCCAGTCCTATCTACGATCGCAATCCGATAAGCAACAGGCGGTGTTGCGTGACTTGGAAAAGCAGCGGACGGAAAAGGCCAATAAGGAATCTCAGCTTCGCAAGACCCAGCAGCTTGCTGAGGAGCGCGCGGACCGGGCCGCTGATGCCGAGACCGCAGCACGCGATCAGCTCACCGCCTCCGAAGCCTCCATCAAGGATTCGGCGTCCGAACGCGATGATCTTCTCTCACAACTCTCCGCTCTCCATAAGGCCCTCAATCAGGCTAAGGGGCTTGACAGCGATGAAGAGTCAACCCCTGAGACTAGTCTGGAGGTCAATGATGGGCCGTTGACTTCGGAGGTGCAGAGCGATACGCAGGACATTACCGAGACCGCTGACGACGCCGACGAGCCCACGGTAGCCCCGTCCGAGCCCGCCAGCACAACGACTGCCGCCGAGTCCACGACCGACGCACCGGCTGGCCCTTCGGCCTCTGAAGCCAAGACTCCTACGCTCCAAGCGCAGCGGTCGACCCCTACGGTCTCTGCGGAGGAAATGAAGGAACTTTCAAGCGCTGCAGACGCGGTTGCTTCGGATCCAAACGTGCAGGAGCTGTCTTCTACTCGCGCAACGGGCTCTGAGAAGAAGGAGACGGGGCTGCCCCGAGGCGGCAGCTCTTTTGATCCGGGTGACATCGATCCTGAGACGGTTGCCCTCGGCATCGGCGTAGTTGGAACCGTCGCCTCGATGGTGGCGGCGTCCCAGCCTAACCACAACAACAGCTTGACCCAGGACGAGATCGACGCACTGGTGCAGGGCTCTTTGAAGCTCTTTGCCCTTCAGGGCGAAGGGGAGAGCACGGGATCTACGGCGGCGGGATCCACCGAGACGTCGACAAGTGATTCGGCATCCACGACCACGTCCACTGAGGACGAGGATTCTCTTGCCTCCGATCTGTCCGGCGTCCTAGAAGAGCTTGATACCACCGACAGCGTGACCAAGGAGGCATCGGCAACGCTGGGCGACGCCTCCCGCGAAGCAAAGATCGAGACCGTGATTGAGCGTGCCACCTCCCAGGTCGGTGTTCCGTATGCGTGGGGCGGCGGTGACGCAAATGGCCCTACCAAGGGCATCCGTGATGGAGGCGTTGCAGACTCCCACGGTGACTACAACAAGGTTGGTTTCGACTGCTCGGGTCTGGTTCTGTATGCCTTCGCCGGCGTGGGTATTTCCTTACCGCACTACACCGGTTACCAGTACCAGAAGGGAACGAAGATTTCCCCGAGCGAAATGGAGCGCGGCGACCTTATCTTCTATGGCCCTAGCGGCAGCCAGCACGTGGCGATCTATCTTGGTGATGGCACCATGGTTGAAGCCCCACAATCAGGTCAAAACGTGAGTATCACCCCCGTACGCCAAGGCGGCATGGCCCCCTATGCCGTGCGCCTGATCTAGGAGGGTGCGTTGCTAGACTGGGCTGCATGACTGACACACTGCGTACTGCCCAGGGCAACGCCCACAGCACCGATTCGGTGCCCTCCTCATTTGACGCCCTCCTCGTTCTTTCTTTCGGTGGCCCGGAAGGAACCGAGGAGGTCGTTCCGTTTTTGGAGAACGTTACCCGCGGCCGTGGCATCCCTCGTGAGCGCCTCGAAGAGGTGGGGGAGCACTACTTCCATTTCGGCGGCATAAGCCCTCTCAATGCATTGAATCGAGAGATCATCGCTAATATCTCTGCGGAGCTTTCGAGCCGCGGACATAATCTGCCTGTCTATTTTGGTAACCGCAATTGGTATCCCTTTGGCACTGAAGCCGTTGAACAGATGGCAGCAGATGGAGTGCGCAGCGTCGCCGTGTTTGCCACCTCGGCCTGGGGTGGTTACAGTGCCTGCCGGCAATACAACGAAGATATCGTTGCCCTGCGTCGGCACATCGAGGAGAAGAATCTTCCAGACATAACCTTCACCAAGCTGCGCCAGTTCTTCGATCACCCGAAGTTCGTAGAGGAGATGGCTGCCGCAGTCCGAGAAGCCTACGCGGAGGTCCCGGCCGACAAGCTGGCTAGCACTCGCATGCTCTTCACCGCGCACTCAGTGCCCACGGCACACGATGCGGTTGGGGGTGCCGAAGGGGATAAGCATATTTACTCCCGCCAGGTGGCGGAGGCCTCTCGCCTCGTCGCCGAGGCCGCCGGTGTGAAGGACTATGACCTCGTGTGGCAATCCCGCTCTGGTAACCCGGCCACACCGTGGCTGGAACCGGACATCGTAGACCACACCACACGGATCCACGAAGAGGAAGGCATCGACGGCGTCGTCGTCTGTCCCATCGGATTCATCTCTGATCACATGGAGGTGATTTGGGATCTCGATTCCGAGCTCAAGCAGGCCGCCGATGCGATGGGCGTCAGTGTCTACCGCACCCGCACCGCCGGGCCGTCTGAGCGCTTTGCGTCGCTGATCGTGGATCTGATCGAGGAACTAGAGCAGAGAGGTGAGTCCGCGTCCCTCGGCGAGGTCACAGTGCAGGGGTGCACGGTCAACGGCGAGCCCTGCGCCGATGGTTGCTGCGATATTTGGTCGCTGCGCAAGCCGCATTAGCGCGCGAATTCGCTTAGTGCGTAGGCCACTCCCGCCATGCGCGCTTGGCGGATGTGGCGCCAGAGGCGCAGAAGCTGCGGATCGAGGCTGTGGTCTTGGACTCGATCAGTCACCGTCTCGATAATGGCAGCAACCCGGTCAGCCCGAGCAAAGAGTTTTGCCGCACGCCCCGGCACGGCTGAGGGCAAGCCCGGTGTGTCGTAGAAGTCGCTCAGCGTACCTACGGTCAGCCGCGGGTTGGGGAGAGTATCGCTGCGATACCCCGTTGCCTCGATGAGAGTGGCCGATTCATTCGTTGCGTTGCTCAGCAGCGCATCCGCCTCTCCTGGGCTCAGCCACGCGGGCGAGGGCAACGGGGCCGTTTCCTCAATCACCGTCCACCGCGTCACACCTGCGGTGTAGGTGGGGATAAGCACTAAATCCCTATCTGGATCGTTGGTGCGCACAACAATGGCGCCGGCCGGGTTTTCGGCCGCAGCTTGAGCGGATTCGGATCCCGCCGGAAGAGCCGGTGCTTCGCCGGGCCCAGAAAGGACCAGTCGCAGCAATGGCTCCCGCTCAGCGCGCTCGATGATGGCGGCCGTCTCGCGCCTTAGAAGTGACATAACATTAACGAAAGCCTGACCGTCAGCGGTTAATTGCTCGCCGCCAAGCTCAGTAAGAGCGTCGAGGAAGTCATCGGTAGATTCCTGGCCCCACAACCACGCTCCAAGCCACACGGCAACGTTTTGCAGAGGGGACCAGACTTCGGCGCGCATATCCATGGCTGGACAGTGTAGACGATAGGGTAGACCGCTATGAGCTTGAATTCCCGGGATCCTTACGGTGGCGATATTTTCGCCGGACATGCACGCAAGAAGAAAACCGAATACCCCGAGGTGCCCGCAGAACCGGGGCTGGTCGTCGAGGTTCGGGGAGACGATTTCGTGGGGGCGGTGATGGGCATGGACAAGACCGCGTGGGGGCCAGTCGTGCGCCTCGAAGATCGTCACGGTACCGAGCGAGTATTCAAACTTGTCAAGGGCGGCTTCCTTGTGGAGGGGCAGCCGGTGACGCTGACGAGATACGTCGAGAAGCAAGCGCCCAGAAAGTCGAACTCTGGATCGCGCCGCGTTGAGAACGTTGAGGCGAAAGTAGCTGCGCCATCACGTATTTGGGTCGAAGGTATCCATGATGCGGCGATCGTGGAGAAGGTCTGGGGGCACGACCTGCGAGTAGAGGGCGTGGTAGTCGAATACCTCGAGGGTCTCGACAACCTCGAGGAACGCCTCGCTGAATTCCAGCCCGGGCCTGGGCGCCGCGTGGGAGTTCTCGCGGATCACCTCGTAGAAGGCTCAAAGGAAACGCGGTTGACGCAAACAGTGGGCGAGCACGTGCTCGTGACCGGGCATCCCTTCATTGACATCTGGGCAGCAGTCAAACCCGAGCGCCTTGGGCTGCGAGCCTGGCCGGACGTGCCTTTTGGAGAAGACTGGAAGACTGGCATCTGCCGCCGTGTTGGGTGGTCCGACCCTAAGGAAGGCTGGAGCCGCGTCTACAACGCCGTGACGTCATTCCGGGATCTGGATTCTACGTTGATCGGTGCGGTAGAGCGGCTCGTGGACTTCGTCACTACACCGGAGCTGCGCAAAGAAGATCTTCTTTAGTTCGAATTCGCTCGGTCGATGAGATTCACCGCGAGCTGACATCCGGCGGTTTCCGCTGCCCAGCCTGCCGCCTGGAGGCGCTGGGACATAGCCTGTTTGGAGATACCCAATTCCTCGGCGGCCTCATTCTGGTTCAATCCTCCGCGCACCAAGGATGTAGCCTCGCGACCCTCCATCGTGCGCTTAGTGAGTACGAAGCCGAGGAGAGCGAAGGCCGCTGCAATATCCTGCGCTTCCTGCGCCCGCCCGCGCCGATCAACCTTGGCGTAGACATGCCCCGCGCGTGCTGATCGCTTCACAGCAGCGGTAGCGACGGCGCGCGTCTCGGAATCTCCCGCGCCCTCGCCCGGGACAACACCGATACCGATGGCCCAGTCACCGTCCGCAAGGAGTGCCATGACGACATCGCAAACCGCGGACGAGGAGTAGGCAACGGCGCAAATATCCTCGACGCCAAGGACCTCGAATTCACCGACGCCCTCCAGCGTGGAAAGCGCAGCTGCGGAGCGTTGGACCAAATCGGCGCGGCGTACCGAGCGACCGCGGTAGCGGGCATGGACTGCTAGCACGTTGAGAGACTCCTTCCAGCGAGAAACAACGTTTAGTCTACCCCTTGCGCTTGACCGGTCGTTGCATACCGGGCTCGAGCGGCAAGCGCGTGTCTAAAATGAGTCCGGCGATACCGAGTGCAGCGGCGAGGACAAAGCCAACGATGGTGTAGGGGCTTGTCTTATCGGTAAGCGCGTCCCCGAAAAAGACACCGATGGCGGTCGTGGGAATCGAACCGATGAGAGTGGCGATGGAAAACTGCAGGACCGAAATTGGGGTGAGAGCCGCGACATAGTTTAATAAGGAAAACGGAACTCCCGCGACCATCCGCAGTGAGGCCACGGCGAGCCAACCGCGGCGATCCAGGCGCGCATTGATGGCATAGACCGCCGGGTGCGTGAGGTGCGGGCGAATCCATTCACCAAGCAAGCTGCGGACTATCAGCAGGGAGACAGTGGCGGAGATGGTCAGTGCGACGAGGGAGATGGCCAACCCGAGCCACGGGCCGAAGAGGAGCCCCGCGGCTAAAGTCCATACTGTTCGGGGGATGGGGAACTGCGTGAAGAAGATATAGGCGCCGGCAAAGGCGACGAGAAACCATGGCCCGAGGTGCTGCGACCAAGAACGAAGCGCGGAGAGAGAGGGGACGTCGACAAGCACGGCAAGAATCACCAGTGCCATGCCGGTGAGGATTACCGCCGCCCAACGCTTCCACGTCCAGCGGCTGCAGCTCCGCCAAGCCGAGCGCGCCAAAGACCTACAAAAGTCACCGACGCTGTGCACCCAACCAGTTTTCATAGGGCTACAAGTTTAATCCGAGTGAGGTCGAAATCCTCATTGGATCCAAGCGCGTCCCGCGAGTCGCGGTGTCTGGGGAGAAACTGGGAGTAGAGCCCCAACTTGCTGGCAAGCCTCGGTTCGATGCACGGTTTCAGCACTCCGCGGTGGATACTTATCTGAGGCACGCATCCGCATGAGCTGATTTAATCCAGTTATCCTGCTTGATCTTTAGTTAATTTTTGCCGCCTATCTCATTTGCGCGCGCTTCCTGCGGAGCGGTTTCTTTCCTTGCTATGCCCCCTTTTCTTGTCTGCTGTGACACCTGGAGCTATTGGAGTACAACCATGAACTTTCTCCATAACCTCACGTCTTATATGGACGCGGCTACCTTGCTTGAGGCTTTTGGGCCGTGGGTCATAGGCGGTATTGGCCTCGTGGTGTTCATTGAGTCAGGAGTACTCTTTCCGTTCCTTCCGGGGGATTCACTCTTGGTGACCGCTGCGATTTTGCGTTATGACCTTCATGTCTCACTGTGGCTGCTTATAGCGGTAGGCATGATAGCTGCCATTGCCGGTGACCAAGTGGGCTACTGGATTGGTCACCGCTTTGGGCGCGGCCTGTTTAAGCACGATGCACGGCTTCTCAAGCTGGAGTACCTCATCACCGCGGAGAACTTTTTCCGCAAGCATGGCCCGCTGGCGTTGGTGTTGGGACGCTTCGTTCCCATTGTGCGCACCTTCATCCCGGTGGCCGCTGGTACGGCTGAAATGCCCTATAAAAAGTTCATCGGATGGAACGTTAGCGGGACAGTGGCATGGGTGCTCTCCATGAATTTGGTCGGCGTCTTCTTGGGAAATATTCCAGGCATTGCCGATTCGATTGAGAAGATCATGTTGCTTATCATCGCGCTGTCTGTAGCGCCCATCCTGGTCAAGGCTGTGCACAGCTATGTCACGTCGAAGAAGAAGGCGACTGTAGTGGAAGAAGCGGAACCTATTGATAGCCGGGCAGCTTAGCAGTCCACGTAGCGAGCGTACTCACCCTGCAAGCGAGCGTGGGTGACATAAACGGGTTCGTTGTCCCCAGCGTGCCGCAATTCCTCCGTGAGGCCGGTCATGACCGCGTCTCGGGCTTGCGCATGGGTGGCGTGGAAGCTCATCACCGTGCCATCAACAACGGCGTCACCGAGCCGTTTAACCACAACATACTGAGAGTCCTCGGGGGCCTCGACGACATGGCGCTGGGCAGTGAAAGGATCTAGATAGGTAAAAGTAGCGTGCATACGCACCCACTGTACCGATGCGAAAAGACCCGTGAATCACCTGCCTTTTCTGACAATGCGAAACACGGGGCTTCTATCTGTGCCCGAGGGGGGACTTGAACCCCCACGTCCGTTAATAGGACACTAGCACCTCAAGCTAGCGCGTCTGCCATTCCGCCACCCGGGCTAGGGTGTTTGTTCAGCCTCTCGGCTGGGCACTCGAATACTGTATCCTGAACCGGTGTCACTTCACAAATCAGCACTACACGGCCTGTTTTCACGCCACTCTTAGGGGTTAAAAACACACTGATGAAAGTAGAGTCTTCATCGTCGCTAGTGCATGCCGGATCGTGACGCCCGCATGCCCCGCCTGTGAAATCGGCCCAGAAAGTCATAGTAAGTCAGTCTTAGTAAGTCAGAGCGCTGAATATAGCTTTCAGGTACAAAGGGAACTATGACTAGCAACACTTCAGATAACACTGCGAACTACGCCGCTGACTCTCGTTTCCCGGGTCCGGACCCCTATGCCCCATTGGGGGATGTAACCGCCTTCACCGTGACCTCCTCCGATATCGAGGAAGGCGCAGAGATTGCGGAACGTTTCCGGGCTCCGGAGAATATCTCTCCACAGCTGTCCTGGACCGACGTCCCCGAGGGAACCAAGTCCTTTGCCGTCACCTGCTTTGATCCTGACGCGCCTACGGGTTCTGGTTTCTGGCACTGGGCGGCCTTCAACATTCCTGCCGACGTCCGCGAGCTGCCCACCGGGGCAGGCTCTGCTGAGGACCTTGGTCACGAAGGCGTCGTCAGCCTGCGTGGCGATAGCGGCCAGCGTGTCTACTACGGGCCCCAGCCGCCAGCCGGTCACGCCCCGCACCGTTATCTTTTTGCAGTGCACGCTGTTGACGTAGAGAAGCTGGATATTGATCCAGACGCCACCCCGACGGTCCTCGGCTTCAATCTCTTCTTCCACACGCTTGGCCGTGCGGTTACCTGGGGTTGGTACGAAGCCCACTAAAGGGGCCAATTAGACTCATCACAATGAGTAAGAATCCGGAGACTAACCCCACCACCGACGGAGTAGACATCCCCGCCGCCCTGCGCGTGGGCGGCGCCTTCATGCTGTTGGCTGCTGTGCTCGCGCTATTCGGGCTCGTATCCATATTTACCGACGGCTGGGGAGCTACCTTCGAATGGACATGGCGCCGCCTGGCCATTGTGGGTGCGGCGCTTCTCGTCGGCGCATTCAGCACCCAACGCCGCGATCAACGGGGCAGCCGCGAGCAGATCATCGCGCTGGTCTTAGCGCTCGTCCTCATCATCGCCAGCCGGGCTCTGCCCAACACGGTTCTCACCACGATGGGCCAGTATGTGGTCTTTCTGTACGCCGTCGCAGCAGGGCTATGCGCGGTCATTATCCGCCGCACCTTGCGCTAGAACCACTGTGGTCGGCTAGTCCGCCCATTCCAGTCCGGAACCTACGGCCTCCGAGATGTTGCTCAGTCGGTGAGCGCGAATCTGCTGAGCAATGCCACGGTGGATGTCGCGGATCCAATCCGGGCCGCCGTAGATCAGGCCGGTGTAGCCCTGCAGCAGCGAGGCTCCTGCGGTGATACGCTCCCACGCCTGTTCCGGGGTGGAAATACCACCGGCAGAAATCAAAACCAGCTTATCGCCCACGCGAGCGTGGAGGCGCTGCAGGACCTCCAGCGAGCGCGCAGCCACCGGGGGGCCGGACACGCCACCGGGTCCCATCGCCGCGACCTCCTCAGCCGGGGTTGCCAACCCCTCGCGTGAGATGGTGGTATTCGTGGCCACGATGCCCGCTAGTCCAACCTCCACGGCCATATCGGCTACGGCATCAATATCTTCATCGCTGAGGTCCGGTGCAATCTTGACCAAAACCGGCGAGGACGTCGATTCCACCACGGCCTCCATGATGGGGCGCAGGGATTCCACCGCCTGCAGGTCTCGCAGGCCCGGGGTATTAGGGGAGGAGACGTTAACCACGACATAATCAGCCAAATCCCCTAACACAGATGCACATTGGCGGTAATCATCCACCGCGTCTTCTGCTTCGGTGATCTTATTCTTGCCAATATTGATGCCCACGACATCGTTAGAGCGGCGCTTGCGTAGGTTTCGGGCAGCCGCCAGCGCGCCCTCATTATTAAAGCCCATGCGGTTCAAGATGGCCTTATCAGCCTTGAGCCGGAAAAGTCGGGGAGCTGGATTGCCCGGCTGCGCCTTCGGGGTGATGGTACCGAGCTCGGCGTATCCGAAGCCGATGGGGGACCAGACGTCGGCAGCCGCCGCATTCTTATCAAAACCTGCGGCCAGCCCCAGCGGGCGCGGGAAGCGAACGCCAAAGACCTCTTGTGCCAGGACCGGATCAGTGACCGGTACGACCTTGCCCAGCGCACGGTTAAGCGGCGATGCGACCTGGAGCGCGGCGAGACCGCCATTGATGATGCCGTGGATGCGTTCCGGGCTGAGTTTGAACATTCCCTTCAACGCGGCCTGGTAGGCCGCGTGGCGGGCACGGTGGAGAGCTGGGTACTGCATGCGGTGTCCTTAAAAAGAAGTCGAAGATGAAAAGAGGCGGGATGGCGAAATCTAGCGGGGTGTCGCGTCGAGTTGCGGATCGCTGATGAACTGGAGGCCGTCACCGCTAGCTGAGGCGGTGACGAGGGTGCCGTCGCCAAGCACTGCAACGTTGTGAGCATCCGCCACCGTGGCCATGCTGCCGACGGACTCCGGAACACCCGCAGCGACGGTGAATGCGTGCAGCAGGTTGTTGTCAGTGGTGGTCACCCAAGCCAAGGAACGCTCTGCGTCCCAGACCACGCCCCACGGCGTGCCCTCAGTGTTTCCGTACTGGTGCAGGCGGATGACGTCGCTGGCGGTGTAAATGGCCACGCGTTTGCCCACTGTATCTGAAGCTACGACCACGGCGCCCTCACCGCCTGCGATCTGACCCACACCCTGGCCTACACGAAGGCGTCCGCCCGCGCGATCCTTCTCCCAGTCCAGCGACTGAATCGTGGAGTCCTCCCTTAAGACGCGGACGATGCCGTCGGCGCCATCCGGATTGGGGACGGAGATGAGCTGATCTGAGCCGGCCTCCACCGTGATGTCGGTGGTGCGTTCGCCGTCCACGTAGACCCCGATAGTCGTGGACTCCCCAGAGCCCACAAAAAGCTCGCCGCTGGAGGCCTCCGCGGCCACCGTCACTGGTGTCTCCTCGTCCACTGCCAACTCCTGTGGGGAATCCGGTTGCTGGGGATCAAACAGTAACACCGTATCCCCGCACGCCAGGAGGAAGTGCTGGTCGGAGGCCGTGAGGTCGCCACACTTCTCATCCACGGATACGGTGGCGGCCTTCCCCTCGACGAAGTCATTGGCGGTGCCTACAGCGAGTGAGCCATCGGTGCGAGCCGCAAGGACGTCACCGACTGCGGCGAGATCTGATACGGCATCGAAGGCGACGACGTTACCCACCGGCTTGGTGGCCGCCGGGGAGGAAGCGGGTTCGGCCTTGCCATAGACCGCGGAGTTGGGGTCTCCGCCAACACCAACTGTGGGATTGCAGGCGGCAAGAGCGCAGACGCTGGTGAGGAGGGCAGAAGGAAGCAGAACACGACGCATTTTCACGATCCTTCATCCTAGCAGCCAGCGTGGTGGAAACCGGAAGCCGCGGGCTGCACGAGTAGGCTGTCGCGGGTGACTACAACAGCGACAACTGAAGCCATGACATGGATGCAGGTCATCATCCTCTCCCTTGTCCAAGGCCTCACCGAATTCCTGCCCGTGAGCTCTTCTGGACACCTGCGCATCGTTTCCACTCTTTTTTGGGGACAAGACGCTGGTGCCTCCTTCACCGCCGTCATCCAGCTCGGTACTGAGCTGGCTGTGATCGTGTACTTCGCTGGAATGATTTGGCAGATTCTCAAAGGCTGGTTCATAGGTCTCGTGCACAAGGACCAGCGCGGCCAGGATTACCGCATGGGGTGGATGGTTATCGTCGGTTCTATCCCCATCGGCGTCCTGGGTGTGCTGGGCAAGGACCTGATCAGGGATAACCTACGCAACTTGTGGATTACAGCGTCTATGCTCGTGCTTTTCTCTTTTGTCTTCATCATCGCCGAGAGAGTGGGCAAAAAGGAGCGCAGCTTCGAGGAATTGACGATGCGCGATGCCATCGTCATGGGCCTGTGCCAGTGTTTGGCGCTTATCCCAGGTGTCTCGCGCTCGGGAGGCACGATTTCAGGCGGCCTCTTTTTGGGCTTGGACCGCGAGGTGGCGACCCGCTTTAGCTTCCTGCTGGCCATTCCTGCAGTCATGGCTTCGGGGCTGTTTTCGCTTGGCGACGCCTTCGGCCCCACCGTGGGGCAGTCTGCCACCGGCGCCCAACTGCTTGTCGGCACGCTCATCGCGTTCGTCGTCGGCTATGCGTCTATTGCGTGGCTGCTGAAGTTCGTGGGTAACCACTCCTTCGAGTGGTTTGCGGCCTACCGCATTCCTGTCGGGCTTCTCGTCATGCTGTTGCTGGGCCTCGGGGTTCTTGCCCCCTAACCGGCCATGCGTCCGCGGCGGTGGGGTCACACGTTAGGATGGTGCCCATGCAATCTTGGCCTGTCCCGCACATCGATTCCGTCCCTGGCGCCCCGTCGCCGCTTCACCTCTATGATTCCGCTGATGAAGAGGTAAAGAAGCTCAACATCAAGGGGGAGACCGCCACGATGTATGTCTGTGGCATTACCCCTTATGATTCCACTCACCTGGGCCATGCAGCGACCTATCTCACCTTTGATCTGATTTACCGCCAATTGCTGGATAACGGCTACACCGTGAATTACGCCCAGAACATCACCGACGTGGATGATCCGCTCTTCGAGCGCGCTGAGCGCGACGGTGTGGATTGGCGCGAACTGGGCACCTCGCAGATCAATCTTTTCCGCTCGGACATGGAGCTGCTCTCCGTGTTTCCGCCTCAGCACTTCGTCGGAGCGATGGAGGCCATCGACGAGATTACGGTCATGGTGCAGGCGCTTCTCGACGCCGATGCAGCCTACGTTGTCGACGATCCTGAGTTCCCGGATATCTACGCTTCCATTGAGGCCACGAAGAACTTCGGCTACGAGTCGAATTATTCCCGCGAGCAGATGGAGACCTTCTTTGCCGAGCGCGGCGGTGACCCGGACCGTCCCGGCAAGCGGGATCCTTTGGATGCGCTCATTTGGCGCGCCCACCGCGAGGGCGAGCCCGCCTGGGAATCTCCGTTTGGCCCGGGGCGTCCGGGCTGGCACATCGAGTGTTCCGCCATCGCGACCAACCGGCTCGGGTCCAGCTTTGATATCCAGGGCGGCGGATCGGATCTGAAGTTCCCGCACCACGAATTCTCCGCGGCCCATGCGGAAGCGGCGTTGGGTGTGGAGCGGATGGCCCAGTCCTATGTGCATACCGGCATGATCGGTTTGGACGGCACCAAGATGTCGAAGTCATTGGGCAACCTGGTGTTCGTCCACAAGCTCGTCGAGGCGGGCGTCGACCCTTCGGCCATCCGTCTCGGTGTCTTCGCCGGCCACTATCGAGCCGACCGTGACTGGTCCGATGCGGTCTTGAACACCGCGCAGGAGCGGCTGGAGCGCTGGCGGGCGGCTTCCCGCACGGCAGGCAACGTGGAGGAAGTCAAGGCGGTCGTGCACCACGTACGTCGTGCCTTGGCCGACGACCTCGATACGCCACGTGCCCTTGAGGTCATCGATCAATGGGCAGATAAGGCACTGCAGGCTGGTGCTTCGGATGAGGAGGCGTCCGGCTTGCTGCGCACTGCACTTAATTCTCTGCTGGGCGTGCGCCTCTAGACAACTTCAGGCATGATTTAGCTCATGACGATTCGCGCCGAATTCCAGCCCACCGTAGATGAGTTCATGTCCAACCTCGAGTCCTTTGCCACCGGGGATTATCTCAAGGAAGAGGAAAAGGAGTTCTGGGAGGCACCGTTCGATGCAACGGTGCTCCCGGATCTTCGCAACATCCTCGAGTCCTTCCTCGATGATCTGGATAAGCTGCCCGATGATCCAGAAGGTGGGCTGTTGAGTGCAGCGGTGCGCCCCTCCGTGGAGAAACTCGCCGCCTTCAACCGAAAGAATGCTGACGCAGTGCTGGAGCCGGAGGAAAAGGAGGAGCTCACGGAGCTTATCCACTCTGCCTCGGCGGCCACCGGCGCGGATGACGATGCCTTGGGACAGCTACCGGAACTGGATTTTTAATTGACTGATAGCGAGCAGGCTGCAGGTGCTACCCGTCCCGCAGCGATCTTCTGGGATATGGATGGCACCCTTACTAATTCCGAGCCCCTTTGGGAGCAAGCCACCTTCCACCTCTCCGAAACGCTGGGACGCCGGCTAACGCCGACGGAGCGGTTAGCCACGGTAGGTGCCACGTTCGAGGACACCTTAGCCATCTGCGCCGATAAGGCGGGCGTCGTGCTTCAGCCGGGAGATACCGAAAAGTACCGCCGGCTCATGTTCGACTATGTCAAGTCCCTTTTCGCCGAACACCTCGAGATTTTCCCGGGTATTCCGGAGCTGCTTGGTGAGCTCAAGGAGTTGGGTGTGCCCATGATGGTGACCACGAATACCGAACGTTACGTGGCGGACTCCGCGATCGCGTCTTTAGGCCGACACTACTTCGTGGACACGATTTGCGGTGACGAAGTCCCGCGGGGCAAGCCCGCTCCGGACATGTATGCCGAAGCTGCCCGCCGGGTAGGCGCCTTACCGCAGGATTGCCTGGTCTTTGAAGATTCTGCAGCCGGCATGCGCGCGGCTGTCGACGCCGGCTGCACCGTTATCGCGTTGCCTGAGGGCGACCACGTTGCAGTACCGGAGGAGGCGACCGTCATCACTGAGTTGCGCGGAACCCAGCACCGCCATCTCGACGGCGCTTCAGCTTCCGACGTGCACGACTGGTACAACCGCCTACGCGCACTCTAGCCGCCGCGGATTCGCTGCGGGGCGGTGGAGCGGTTGACTCCTTCCGTCGGGATTTCGGCTAGGGAGGAAGCATTTTATGCAGCAGTGTGGAAGAATAAGCCATTGTGAAGAATTTTGAGAGCCTGTTTGAGGAATTGTCCCAGAAAATCGCCGAGCGCCCTGAAGGCTCCGGCACCGTGGAAGCTTTTGACAAAGGGATCCACCACCTGGGCAAGAAAATCATCGAAGAGGCTGGCGAAGTGTGGATTGCCGCAGAATATCAGTCCGATGAAGAGCTCGCCGAGGAGATGTCGCAGCTGCTGTACTGGCTCCAAGTCATGGCCCACAAGCGTGGCCTGAAGCTCGAGGATATTTACACCTACCTCTAATCGGCCGCCCAGTACGAGGGCTTCCAGCAGTTTCAATAACCAGCGCAATCACCGTAGAAAGCACCGCACACTCATGATCAAAATCGCCGTCCCTAACAAAGGCTCTCTGTCTGAGGCCGCTCTGGAGATCTTCAAGGAAGCAGGATATAAGGGCCGTGGTCACAATAAATCGTTGAACGTAGTGGATGAGGACAACGGCGTCGAATTCTTTTTCCTGCGTCCGAAAGATATCGCCATTTATGTCGCGCAGGGTGTCCTAGATCTCGGGATTACTGGCCGCGACTTGGCTCTCGATTCGCGCGCGAAATTCAACGAAGTCTTGGATCTTGGTTTTGGCGCCTCGACGTTCCGCTATGCAGCACCAGCGGGGGAGCAGTGGGATGTTCCGAAGCTGCAGGGCAAGCGCATCGCTACCTCTTACCCCAACGTTGTGCGCAATCACCTCAGCGCGAATGGAATTGAGGCTGACGTCATTCGCCTCGACGGAGCGGTAGAGATTTCGATTCACCTCGGTGTCGCAGACGTGATCGCAGATGTTGTCTCAACGGGAACTACCCTGCGTCAGCAAGGGCTTAAGCCCTTTGGCGAGCCCATCGTTTCTTCCGAGGCGGTCGTGATCAAGCGCGAGGGCGAAGACGTCACGGCCGAAGAGAACGTTGTGCTCAGCCGCATTCGCGGAATCCTCAACGCCCGCCACTATGTCATGCTCGATTACAACGTGGCGGAAGAGAAGCTCCCAGACGTCGAAGCTGTGACCCCCGGCTTGACTGGTCCCACCATCTCTCCATTGGCACGCGAAGGGTGGGTGGCCGTGCGCGTCATGGTGCCCCGCAAGCAGGCTAATCAGGTGATGGACGCGCTGGAAGGGCTCGGCGCCGAGGCAATCTTGGCCTCAGATCTGCGAATTGCCCGCTTTTAGGGGGAGAATCCAAGCATTTTATTCGCGCTCCTAGCTACGATGGGGGCTGACCATCATCGTTCTTCGATTTTTATGCAAGGAGTCAGCCCCGATGGCAAAGACAACTAAGAAGGATGCTCAGCCGGAGGCCAAGGAGACCAAGGACGTGAAGTCCCAGGTCGAGGAAAAAGCCACCAACAAGGCTCCGAAGTCCCCGTCCAGCAAAAAGACGCGTACTGAGACTGATCTTCTCGGCTCCATGGAGGTTCCGAGCGATGCGTACTACGGCGTTCATACGCTGCGCGCTATCGAGAACTTCCAGATTTCCTACGTGACCATCAACACCATCCCGGATTTCATCCGCGGTATGGTGCAGGTCAAGAAGGCCACCGCGATGGCTAACCGCCGTCTGCACGTCCTTCCTAAGAAGAAGGCAGAGGCAATCATCTGGGCTTGTGACCAGATCCTCGAAGAGGGCCGCTGCATGGACCAGTTCCCGCTGGATGTCTTCCAGGGTGGCGCTGGCACCTCGCTCAACATGAACACCAACGAGGTTGTGGCCAACTTGGCGCTCGAGCACCTCGGTGAGGAAAAGGGTGCCTACGACATCATCAACCCGAACGATGATGTCAACATGTCCCAGTCGACCAACGACGCATACCCCACCGGCTTCCGCTTGGGCATCTACTACGCCATGGAAGACCTCATCGAGCGCATCGATACCCTGCAGGCAGCATTCCACGCCAAGGGCAATGAGTTCGTTGACATCCTAAAGATGGGCCGCACCCAGCTGCAGGATGCCGTTCCGATGACCCTTGGCGATGAATTCAAGGCCTTCGCGCACAACCTGGCGGAAGAGCAGGCCATCCTGCGTGACGCCCAGAAGCGTCTGCTGGAGATCAACCTCGGCGCAACCGCTATCGGTACCGGCGTGAATACCCCGGCCGGCTACCGCCACCAGGTCACCGCCGCACTGTCCGAGGTCACTGGTCTGGAGATTAAGACCGCCCGCGATCTCATTGAGGCAACCTCTGACTGTGGCGCTTACGTACTGCTGCACTCCACCATCAAGCGTGCAGCAATGAAGCTGGCCAAGATCTGTAACGACCTGCGCCTGCTGTCCTCTGGTCCGCGTGCTGGCCTGGCAGAAATTAATCTGCCGCCGCGTCAGGCTGGTTCCTCCATCATGCCGGGTAAGGTCAACCCGGTTATCCCGGAGGTTGTTAACCAGGTCTGCTTCAAGATCTTTGGTAATGACCACGTCGTTACCATGGCCGCTGAGGCAGGCCAGCTGCAGCTCAACGTTATGGAGCCGGTCATCGGTGAGGCACTGTTCCAGTCCATCCGCATCATGGGCAACGCCGTCGACACCCTGCGTGAGAAGTGTGTCGTGGGCATCACTGCCAACGCTGACGTCTGCCGTGCTTATGTGGAGAACTCCATCGGTATCGTCACCTACCTGAACCCGTTCATCGGCCACCACAACGGTGACCTCATTGCCAAGGAGTCCCTGAAGACCGGCAAGGGAGTCAAGGAACTGGTTCTGGAGAAGGGCCTGCTCGACGAAGAAACCCTCAACAAGGTTCTGTCCGTGGAAAACCTCATGCACCCGGAGTTCCGCGGCCAGCTGTACATCGACGAATAAATCGTCGCCCAGCACTAGCGAGAGCGAATCGCTCATGCTGTACGACACACGCCCGCGCTGCCTCAATGATGGCCGCGCGGGCGTGTGCCCGTTTTCAACCACACCAGGTATCACGCCCTCTCTCGAGACCGAGCCGTCGGTGCGCACTTTTGTGGAAACGGACACAATCGGGCCTGAATACTCGCTAAAGCCACACTAATAGGGAAGAATAAAAACTGTCAGTTCTCGCGCCATGGTCGTGTTCTGACCGCCGCGCGAATTACCACCCATACTGCAGTTCAACTGCACATATTGGAGTTACACAATGGTTGTAGTGCACATCCTCATCGTCCTTGCGGCGATCTATCTCGGTGCCCGAATCGGTTCAATCGGCATTGGTATGGCCGGCGGCTTGGGCGTTCTACTTTTAGGGCTCACCGGCGTCCCCGTCACCCGCGAAGATATCCCCTTCGACGTCATCGGCATCATCATGACCGTTATCGCGGCCATCGCTGCCATGCAGCGCGCCGGTGGCATGGACTATCTCGTCTACCTGGCAGAGAAATTCCTTCGTAAAAACCCGAAGAAGATCACGTTCTACGCCCCGGTCGTCACGTGGCTGATGACCGTTCTGGCAGGCACTGGACACACCGCTTTTTCCACGCTCCCGGTTATCGTCGAGGTAGCCAAGGAAGGCAAGGTCCGCCCCTCACGCCCGTTGTCCATCGCAGTTGTTGCCTCGCAGATGGCCATCTGCGCCTCACCCATCTCTGCGGCCGTAGTCTTGCTCGCCTCCCTGTTGGAGCCCATGGGCGTGGGCTATTTGCAGATCCTCGCCGTGCTCATTCCTGCGACGTTCCTCTCCATTTTCCCTGCCGCCTGGATTGCCAACCGAGCAGGCGCTGAGCTCGAAGATGATCCCGTTTACCAAGAACGCAAGGCCCAAGGCCTGGTAAAGATGCCACAGGGCTCCCACAACTACAGCCCGGTGCAGGGCGCCAAGACCTCCGTGATCATCTTCCTGGTTGCCATCGTCATCGTTATGCTGTGGGCCACCCTGACCTCCTCCCAGGTAGGACTCATCGAAGAGCCGACTCTGCCCCGTAACGAAGCCATCATGACGGTGATGCTTACCGCTGCAACCCTCATCGTCATGATCACCAAGATCTCCGCTGGCGATGTACTCAACACCCCAGTGTTCAAGTCTGGCATGTCTGCCTGTATCTGTGTGCTTGGTGTGGCCTGGTTGGGCACCACGCTGATTAACCACTACATGGAGGACATCCAGGCCATTTCCGGGTCCGTCATCGAATCCGCCCCATGGTTGCTGGCCATCGTGCTCTTCTTTGCTGCGGCGCTGCTGTACTCCCAGGCAGCCACCACCAAGGCTCTCATGCCTGCGGCCCTGGCCCTTGGCGTCAACCCGCTGACCGCTGTCGCTGCCTTCCCCGCGGTATCCGCTCTGTTCATTCTGCCGACGTACCCGACCCTGTTGGCGGCCGTTGAAATGGATGACACTGGCTCGACCCGCATCGGAAAGGCTGTCTTCAACCACCCGTTCATCATTCCTGGCACTGTGAGCATCGCCTTGTCGGTCCTCCTGTGCTACGCCATCGGCGCAGTCGTTCTCTAGCATTATCAAAAAATTATTTGATTTTGCTCAAGACACTTCTTTAGCACGCTAAGCTGGTGGGCATGACTACGCAACCTTCTGATGTTGAGATCGCTCAAGCCCACCAGCTCGAACCCATCACTGATATTGCTGCCCGCGCCGGTATCCCGGCGCCCGCTCTTATCCCTTATGGGCAGAATAAAGCCAAGGTAGATATCACCCAAGTTGGGGATACACCCGCCAACGGCAAGCTCGTCCTCGTTACTGGTGTCTCGCCGACTCCAGCAGGTGAGGGCAAATCCACTGTCCTTATCGGTTTGACCGATGCCCTCACCCAGCTGGGGAAGAAGGCTATCGTGGCACTGCGCGAGCCCTCCCAGGGCCCCGTCATGGGCATTAAGGGAGGCGCCGCTGGAGGCGGCTACTCCCAGGTTGTTCCCATGGAGGACATCAACCTCCACTTCACGGGTGACTTCCACGCCATCTCTGCGGCGACCAATACCTTGGCCGCCATCATCGATAACCACATCCACCAAGGCAACGCTCTCAACATCGATCCGCGTCGCATCACCTGGCAGCGCTGTATCGACGTCAACGACCGCGCGCTGCGCAATGTCGTCACCGGTCTTGGCGGCCCGGCCCACGGTGTACCGGGGGAGACCGGTTTCACCATTACCGCGGCATCCGAAATCATGGCCATCCTGGGACTCGCCACTGACTTGGCAGACCTGAAGAAGCGCCTTGGCGACATCACCGTGGGCTACACCTATGACCAGAAGCCGGTCACTGCGCGCGAGTTGGGGGCAGAAGGCGCGCTGACGGCACTGATGCGCGATGCACTCAACCCCAACTTGGTGCAAACTCTCGGCGGAACCCCGGCCTTCGTCCACGGCGGACCATTTGCCAACATCGCTCACGGCTGCAACACGCTCCTCGCTACCCAAACCGCGATGCGCTTCGGCGATATCGTTCTTACGGAGGCAGGGTTCGGCGCGGATCTCGGCGGTGAAAAATTCCTCGACGTCAAGTCCCGCTTCGGTGACCTCGATGTCGCCGGCGCCGTCGTCGTGGCGACAATCCGTTCCCAGAAGTACAACGGTGGCCAGCCACGTGAGGAACTGACTACGGAAAACCTGGAAGCGTTGAAGAAGGGTGTGGTCAACCTGGAGCGCCACGTGGAGAACCTCCGCAAGTTTGGTCTGACCCCAGTGGTGGCCCTCAACCTCTTCGGCAGCGATACCGATGCCGAGCGCGAGTTCATGCGCCAGTGGGCGGCAGACTTTGACGTCGCGCTCGAGGAAGCAGAGGTGTGGGCCAAGGGAGGCGCCGGCGCCACCGCGCTAGCTGAGCGCCTTTTGGACAGCCTCTCCGAAGGCTCCTCTCACCAGCTTTACGATCCCGCCGATGGTATCGAGGCATCCATCGAGACCATCGCCACGGAAATTTACCGCGCAGAACGCGTCGAGTATTCCTCCAAGGCGCTCAAGGATCTCAAGTACATCAAGGACAACGGCTGGGAGAAGTTCCCCGTCGTTATCTCTAAGACCCAGTACTCCTTCTCCGATGATCCCAGCCAGCTCGGCGCTCCGGAAGGCCACGTCCTCCACGTCCGCGAACTTCAGCCGCGCACCGGCGCTGGTTTCATCGTTGCCCTAACCGGTGACGTCATGACCATGCCGGGCCTGCCGAAGAAGCCCGCGGCAAACAACATCGACGTTGCCGCTGACGGATCGATCTCCGGCTTGTTCTAAGCCGCCGTGCGGTCTACGCAGCGCAATCTACGCGGTCTGGTCGGGCCACCCGGGATACTCGGGTGGCGTTCCGCCAAACGCCGGGCAGAGGTCTTGGAACGAGCACCAACCGCACAGCTTTGAAGTCTTCGGCCTAAAGTCTCCGGCCTTGCCATCGCCTTCGATTTTGGCCCAGAGCTCGCCTAGGTCGCGCTCGAAGTATTCCAGTTCCTCCGGTCCCGGCGTGAGGAACATAGAGTCCAGTACCTTGAGGTACATCAGCCGCAACTGCGTGGGGATGGTACCGAGCAGCCGCCAGTACACCAATGCGTAGAAATTCATCTGGAACTGCGCGTCCTGGGAATAACGGGGGAGCGGCTTCTTTCCGGTCTTATAGTCCACCACGCGCACCTCGCCAGTGGGGGCAACGTCTACGCGGTCAATGAACCCGCGGACAGGAACACCGTTCGGCAAGACGGTATCGACGTACATCTCGCACTCATGGGCGTCGAAACCTTGCGGGTTTTCCATCTGGAAGTAGCCCTTGATGAGCTCACGTGCTTCGACGAAGAAGTCGAGTTCTTCCTGTTCTGGGACTAATTCGCGTAGCTCGGGATCGGATTCAATCATCACTGCCCATTCGGGCTTAATCATCTTCACCGCCACCGGGTACTCCCGCTCCTCGCGGGGTAGCTGGTGCATCTTTTCCAGGACGGCGTGGACCAGCGTACCCTTGACCTGTGCCTTCGTCTTGGGCTCGGGGAGCTTGTCGATGGCCCGGAAGCGATAGAGCAGCGGGCACTGCTTGTAATCGGAGGCGCGGGAAGGGGAGAGGGCTAGTCGTTTCGGCATAATGTTTCTCAGCCTAGCGCATAGGCACACACAGTCCTTCCGGCATCACCCGGCAGTCCGTGGCAAGCTGGAAGCATGAGCACTACGCAAGATTTTCTCGATTTCATCGCCGCCAGCCCGTCCTCCTACCACGCGGCTGAGGAGGTAGCGCGCAGACTCGTTGAGGCGGGTTTTAGCCGCCAGGATGAGTCCGCCGAGTGGTCAGCCGAACCGGGCGGCCACGTCATGGTCCGGGGTGGTGCGGTCATGGCATGGTTTGTCCCCGAGGGCGCGAGCCCGGACTCCGGCTTCCGGATTATCGGTTCCCATACTGATTCGCCCGGTCTTGCTCTCAAGCCCACCCCAGATTTCGACTCCGCCGGTTGGCAGCAGGTGGCCGTGGAAGTCTATGGCGGTGTGCTTCTCCACAGCTGGTTCGACCGTGAGCTCACCGTCGGCGGCCAAGTAATTCTGAACGATGGCACACGCCACTTGGTCAATACCGGGCCTTTGCTGCGCTTGCCTTCGCTGGCTATCCACCTCTACCGCAAGGATGAGTTCAAGCCGGATCGCCAGCGCCACATGCAGCCGGTGCTCTCCGTAGGTACACCGGAGACGTCGGTGATGGGGGTCGTCGGCAAGCAACTCGGCGTTGCCCCAGAAGACATCGCTTCCTTCAACCTCATTACCGCCGATGCCCAGCGCGGTGAAGTCTTTGGCGCCGGCGAAAAGCTCATCGCTGCTGGACGCATGGATAACCTCTCTTCCGTCCACGCCTCCCTGCGTGCCCTTCTCGCCGCTGCCCGCAACGCCGACTCGATTGAGCACAAGGACATCCTCGTCATGGCGGCCTTCGACCATGAAGAAGTTGGCTCCTCTTCGCGCTATGGCGCGGGTGGGCCGATTCTGGGGGATATCCTTACCCGCACCGCTCGGGCGCTTGGCGCCAATGAGGAGCAGCGCTTCCAAATGTTCGCGCGCTCCAGCTGTGTGTCGGCCGATGCCGCCCACTCCGTGCACCCGAACTACGCGGAAAAGCACGATCCCACCCACCACCCGATCATCGGCCAGGGGCCGGTGACCAAGATCAACGGCAACCAGCGCTACGCTTCCGACGCCAACACCGTGGCCCTGTGGGAATCTGCCTGCCGCCGCGCCGAGGTGCCCTACCAGCGCTTCGTAGGCAATAACGACGTGCCCTGCGGCTCCACTATCGGGCCGATTTCCGCCACCCGCTTGGGTATTCCCACCGTCGACGTGGGAGTGCCGATGCTCTCGATGCACTCAGCCCGCGAGCTGGTGGGCGAGCGCGACCAACTATGGCTTGGTAACGCCCTTGAGGCATACTTGGTGGGTTAATCCTAGCCACCCAAACTATGTGAAAGGTACCCACGCCATGGCTTATTCTGGCCCCTTCCGCTACGGCGACCGCGTGCAGCTCACCGATGCCAAGCGGCGTCACTACACCATCGTCCTCGAGGAGGGAGGCCAGTTCCATTCGCACAAGGGAATCATCAACCACGATGATGTCGTCGGCATGGATGAGGGCTCCGTCATCGACTCGACACTAGGCAGCTCCTTCCTCTTGTTCCGCCACCTCATGGTGGACCATGTCCTGTCGATGCCGCGAGGTGCCGCGGTGATTTATCCCAAAGACTCCGCGCAGATTCTGGTCGAAGGCGATATCTTCATGGGCGCACGCGTGCTCGAGGCCGGCGCCGGTTCCGGCGCTCTCTCGATGACGCTGTTGCGCGCCGTAGGGCCCGAAGGCCACGTTTTCTCCTATGAGGTCCGCGATGATCACCTGGAATACGCCGTGGACAACGTCACCGAATACTTCGGTAAGCAGCCCGAATGGTGGAGCCCGCGTCTGGGGGACTTGGCCGATGTCACCGTCGAGGATCTGGGTGGCCCGGTGGACCGCGTCATCCTGGACATGCTCGACCCCTGGGAGCACCTCGAGAAGGTGCGCGATATCCTCATCCCGGGCGGCGTCTTCATGACTTATGTGGCCACCGTGCCGCAGCTGATGAAGGTGATGGAGGGAATCCGCGAACTCAAATGCTTTACGGAGCCGCGTGCCTGGGAGTCCCTCGTGCGTGAATGGAAGGTGGAAGGCCTAGCTACCCGCCCTGAGCACCGCATGAACGCGCACACAGCGTTTCTGATCTGGACACGCCGGCTTGCCGACGGCGTCACGCCACCCCGCCCGCAGCGCCGCGCCCGAAAGTAAACCCTTTCACACTAATCGTGGGTTGCTGCGCGCTAGGGTGGGATCTATGAACGATGCCACTCATTCCCAGGAACTTGGCCAGCAGCGTCGCCAGATAGAGCAGCTCGCTGAACGCAATGCCAAGCTTGCTGCCCTGTTGAAGGATGCTCGCACGAAGCTTCAGCAGATGCTCGCGGAGGTTGACGCCCTTGCGGAGCCCGCCTCCACATACGGTGTCTTTCTGGGCTATTCCGGGCGTGCGCACGATTCGCGCCGCGACGCTGAGGTTTATACCAACGGTCGAGCCATGCGGGTCAAGATTTCGCCGAACCTCGAGCCCGGCTCCCTGAAAGTAGGGCAGCAGGTGCGCTTGGGCGAGGGCTTCGTTATCGTGGAGGCCTGCGCCCCTGTAAATACCGGCGCGCTGGCCACGCTACAAGAGCGTCTCGGCACCGACCGCGCCGTGGTCATTAATTCCTCTGGTGAAGAGCAGGTTATTCTCCTCGCCGCAGCGTTGCGGGATACCGTGCGCGCCGGCGATACCCTCTTGGTCGAGCCCAAATCAGGTGTAGCCACCGAACGCGTGCACAAGACTGAGGTAGCGCAGCTCACGCTGGAGGAGGTTCCTGACGTCTCCTACGAGGACATCGGCGGTTTGGACGAGCAGATCTCCCTTATCCGCGATTCCGTCGAGCTGCCTTTCCTCCACCCAGAGCTCTACCGCCAGTATGACCTCCAGCCGCCTAAGGGCGTGCTGCTCTACGGCCCGCCAGGCTGCGGAAAGACGCTCATCGCCAAGGCGGTGGCGCATTCGCTGTCCGCATCACTGGCAGCTAGTGCCCCCAGCTACTTCCTCAATGTGAAGGGCCCAGAACTGCTCAACAAATTCGTAGGCGAGACTGAGCGCCGCATCCGCCTCATCTTCGAACGCGCCCGCGAGCTTGCTTCCGAGCCCACCGAGGATGGCAGCCAGCGCCCGGTCATCATCTTTTTCGATGAGATGGAATCCATCTTCCGCACGCGTGGCTCCGGCGTGTCCTCCGATATGGAGACCACCGTCGTCCCGCAGCTGCTGACGGAGCTGGACGGTGTGGAGAAGCTCAGCAACGTCATCGTCATCGGCGCCACCAACCGCGAGGAACTCATCGACCCCGCCATCATGCGCCCGGGGCGCCTCGATATCAAGATTCGCGTCAACCGCCCGACCAAGCAGGGCGCGCGGGAAATCTTTGCGCGCCACTTTCCAGAATCAGTCCCGCACGAAGGCGACCTTTCCCAGCTCATCGATACCGCGGTCGACGATCTCTACGCCGAGCGGCCGTTCGTCAAACTCCACTTCGCTAACGCGGATCCGCGTGTGCTGCACTACCGGGACTTCGTGTCCGGCGCAATGATCGCCAACATCGTCTCCCGTGCCAAGAAGCTGGCGATCAAGGAAGCGTTGGACGCAGCCACTGCCACCGATGGGGCGAAGTCCACCGGCATAACCGCAGCGCACCTCCACGAGGCTATAGCCGCGGAACAGGCTGAATCGGAATACGTCCCCACCTCCGCCAACCCGGAAGAGTGGGCAAAGATCGTCGCAGGTACCTCTGCTGGCGCGTATGTCACCCAGGTCGAATTGATGGGAGTGTAGCCATGAGCCGTGTTCTAGGAACCGAAACTGAGTATGGAATCTCCACGCCGTCCAACCCGGCGCTGTCACCGATCGTGACCTCCACCCATGCTGTTGTGGCTTATGCCGCCCTGCATACCGGCGCGCGCTCCCGCTGGGATTTTCGGGAGGAGCACCCGCTGCGCGATAGCCGCGGCTTCGATCTCAAGCGCTACCACACCGTGCCGGTGGTGGACCCGAACGCGCTGGGTGTGGCCAACGTGGTGACCGCCAATGGCGCGCGTTTCTACGTCGACCACGCCCACCCCGAATACTCCTCACCGGAGTGCACGAATGCCTGGGATGCGATGCTTTACGACGCCGCCGGTGACCTCATCCTGCGCCGTGCAGGGGAGGCCGTAGCATCGCTGACCGCGCAGGGCACGTCCGTGTTGGCCACACACGATCCCTGCCCGCCGCTGAAGTTTTACAAGAACAATGTGGACGGCAAGGGGGCTTCCTATGGCAGCCACGAGAATTACCAGTACTCTCGGAACACCGACTTCGATGATATTGCCCAGGGGCTGATTCCTTTCTTCGTTGCCCGCCAAGTGGTCACCGGTGCCGGCCGCATGGGTGTGGGCGTCGATGGAGAGGAGCCAGGTTTCCAGATTTCGCAGCGCGCGGACTACATCGAGCAGGAAATCTCCCTAGAAACCACCCTCAACCGCGGCATCATTAACACCCGCGACGAGCCACACGCGGTGGCCGAGGACTTCGGCCGCCTGCACGTCATCATCGGTGACGCCACGATGTCCCACACCTCGACGCTGCTCAAGCTAGGCATGACCTCGCTAGTACTCGATGCCATCGAGAGCGGCGTGGACTTTAGTGACATGCGCCTTATGGAACCGGTGGAGGAGGTGCAGCGGGTGAGCCGCGACCTTACCTTGACCCATCAGCTTAAGCTTCACGACGGCCGCCGCCTCACCGCCCTCGACATCTTGGCCATCTACCGGGAAAGGGTTACCGCCGCCTCCGAAGCGGATGAAAAGGTACTCACCGTCTGGGACGAGGTTGTCGAGCTTCTGGCCGACAACCCGCTCAAGGCCGCCCACCTGCTGGATTGGGTAGCAAAATACCGCTTGATTAAGGGCTACCTGGACCGCGGCGTGGCGGCCGATGGTCCGAAGCTGGCGCTGATCGATCTGCAGTACACCGACATCGATCCGGCAAAGTCCCTCTACCATGCGCTCGTGCGCAAGGGGCAGATGCGTACCTTGGTCAGCGAGGAAGAGATTGCTGCTGCAGCGGAAACGCCGCCCGCGGATACCCGCGCCTACCTGCGCGGCCACGCCACCCGAAAGTTCGGGGAGGATGTCTTGGCGGCGTCCTGGCAGTCGCTGACCTTCCGCATCGGTGAGGCCGAGGGAGCCAACTCTGGTACTGCCTGCGTGGCACTCGACGACACAAAAAGACTCGGGCAGGACGAGGTGGGCGCTCTGCTGGAATCTGCGGACAGCGCCGCCGACTTCGTTAATAGTTTGCGCCAGCTCGGGGTGCGAATCGAGTACCCTACACTGTATTAGCGCAGCATTTTCCACTCGCGAAAGGAGCTCTTAAGAATGAGCGGACAGCAGTCTCAGATCAACGCCGGTGGCGGCAACGGTCAAGGAGGCGACACTCCGGAGTTCGACGCCGGACAAGTCAGCATCAACAGCGCGGGTACCGATGACCTCCTCGATGAGATTGACGGCCTTTTGGAGTCCAACGCCGAGGAGTTCGTGCGCTCCTACGTCCAAAAGGGCGGCGAATAAAGGTGGAGCAGCCCTCCGATAGCGCCCCCGTTTATGCACGGCGGATTATGGGCATCGAAACCGAGTACGGCATTACAGCGAGCGCAAGCGATGGACAGCGGGTGATGTCCCCGGATGAGATCGCCCGCGTGCTTTTTCGGCCCATCGTGTCGAAGTACTCTTCCTCCAATATCTTTAGTCCCAACGCCTCCCGCCTCTACCTCGACGTGGGTTCCCACCCGGAGATCGCTACCGCGGAGTGCGATAGCTTAACCCAGCTCATTGCCTATGAGCGCGCCGGCGATGCTGTGGTCAATCGCATGGCCGTGCAGGCGGAGGAAACACTGGCGGCGGAGGGGGAGAAGCGCGCTGTCTACTTGTTCAAGAACAATGTGGACTCGGCCGGCAATTCCTACGGCTGCCACGAGAACTACCTCATCGGCCGCCACGTGGTGCTCAAGGACCTCGGCAAAGCTCTGCTGCCGTTCATGATCACCCGCCAGCTCATCTGTGGCGCAGGGATGGTTAGACCTGCCAAGGGAGAGGAACCCGCGCGTTTCGTGCTCTCCCAACGTGCCGACCAGGTGTGGGAAGGTGTGTCCTCTGCGACGACTCGCTCGCGCCCCATCATCAATACTCGCGACGAACCGCATGGTGATTCCAAGCGTTTCCGCCGCATGCACGTTATCGTTGGCGACTCCAACATGGCCGAACCCACGATGGCCCTCAAAGTTGGCTCCACGCTGCTCATGCTGGAGATGCTGGAAGCCGGTTTTGAGGTGCCGGCATTCTCGGTACTCGAGCCAATTAAACACATTAGGGCCATCGCGCTCGACCCCACCGGCCGCACCGAGCTTCCGCTTGAGGGAGGCGGCAGCACCACCGCGCTCGCCGTGCAGCAGGAGCTCTGTACCGCTGCCGAGCGCTGGCTGGATCACCGCGAGGACGCAGGCACTCCGACGGTTGAGTTGGCCCGGGTCGTGGACTTGTGGAAGCGCACCCTCCAGGCCATTGACACTCAGGATTTCTCCGGCGTTGACCGCGAGATCGATTGGGTCATCAAGCGCAGCCTGCTGAACCGCTACCGCGAGCGCCTGGGCGGGGATTGGTCGCACCCCAAGCTGGCACAGATTGACCTGACCTACCATGACATCCGTCCAGGTCGCGGCCTCTACAGCGTATTGGAGCAGCGCGGCATGGTGAAACGCTGGATCGACGATGCTGCAATCAACGCCGCAGTCGACACCGCCCCGCAGACCACCCGTGCCAAGCTGCGCGGGGAGTTTCTCGCTGTTGCCCGCGAGCTCGATGCCGCGGTAACGGTGGATTGGACGCGGATGAAGGTCAACCGGCCTGAACCGATGACCGAGGAGTTCTCCGACCCCTTTGTGTCCGAGGACCCGCGCCTAGATGGGTTGTTAGACTACATGCGTTCGCACCCAGGCTCGTAGAGCCGTAGAGCTGATCAAGGAACCTGCCACTATGCCTTCAGTAGATCGCACTGCAGCCCGGACGCCGGTCAGAGACCGCGCTATCGAAAGGCTCACCAACCTCACCTTTGCCCTGCATGGGGCAGCGCACCAAGGCGGGGTTCCGGACCGCAGCGCGGCGTGGATCCGCAGCCACGTCGAGGGCTACCAGTCACGCAGCGATGAAGCCTTTCACAAGCAGCTTTCCCGCGACATCGTGACCCTGCAGCGCGCCGGTGTGCCAGTAGTACACAGCAGCGGCGCGGAAGGTTCGCTGTACCGGCTCGATCCCGAAAACTACCAGCTACCTCCCGTCGATTTCACGCCGGAGGAGGCCATGGTTCTCGGCGTAGCCGGCGGCATCGGCACTCCGGGAGGCTTAAGCGATTTCAGTCTCTCCGCGTGGACCAAGATCGCAGCCTCAGGCGCCTCCCGCGACTTGAGCGGAGCGCCGGTGTACACCGCAGTCAACGACATGACCAGGTTGAGCCCAGAGCTCGTCACTGGAGTCATCACCGCAGTGCGTGCTGGGCTGCGCATTTCCTTCGATTACTACGCCATGCCCTCTGCCGAGGCGGTTCGCCGCCATATGGATCCCTGGGGGCTGGTCAACCACCGGGATCGTGTTTATCTCGTCGGTTGGGATGTGGACCGCGAGGCTCCCCGAACTTTTCGCGCTACCCGCGTGGACAACGTCAGGCGCTCGCGCGCTGCGGCCACGCACCTCGAGCCCACTGCACCACTGCAGGATCTCGTTGTAGAGGCGCTGGAGCGGGGCGAAACGGTAAATGCAGTCCTCGAGGTTCCCGAGGGGCAGGCCGCCGAGCTTGTCGACGCCGGACGCAGGCGCGAGGATGGACTTCTAGAACTCACCAACGTACACCACGATTGGTTGGTGCGCACCGCTGCTGGCTATGCACCAGATGTCGTGGTTATCGAGCCACCCGAGGTTCGTGCCGACATCATCGCACTCCTAAGTGTCGGTGATGACCCATCATCAGCGTCTGGCGAGGAGGCCCGCCATGGTTGATCAACCCCGCAAGCTGCAGTCCCTTGTTCGCTCCCTCAACCTCATCCCTTACCTGCGTAACCACCCGGGGCTGACTCCGATGGAGGCTGCCGAGGATTTAGGGATGACCCCTGCTGAGCTTAAGGATGCTATCGACCGTCTCTTCTGCTCCGGTGTGGGCCGCAATACCGAGGACCTTATCGACTTAAGCTTTAGCTACCGCGATGGCATCGAGATCTACAACGACCAGGGCCTGACCCAGGCATTGCGCCTGACCCCAACTGAGGCCGGCGCATTGTTGCTGACGCTCGAGTCCCTTGAGGCAATGCCGGGGCTTGTCGACGTCTCCGCGGTCCACTCTGCCGCCGCGAAGCTGCGCGAGATCATGGATGAAAAGACAGCCGCCATCTATGACTCCCTGGCCACGACCGATCCCGAAGAGTCTGAGGTGCAAGCGGCGTTGGCGGGGGCCGTCGACAAGCGCCGGCAAGTGCGTTTTACCTACTGGAGTATGTCCTCCAACCGGACGAGTGAGCGTACCGTGCATCCGGCCCGCATCTTTATCGTGGACGGCGAACCCTATTTGGTGGCCTGGGACGAGTCGGTGGGGGAGCACCGCACGTTCCGCCTTGACCGGATGAGTGATGTCGAAGTGCTCGACGCTTCCGCGACACCACATGTGCGCGAACTGGATTTCAACCCAGATTCACCCTTTGGTCTAGATCACACTCTTGTTGCGGAGCTGGAGATTCACCAAGAATTCACCTGGCTAGCGGAACACTACGACATCACCCTTGGCGAGACCCTAGAAAATGGCCTCATAGCTGCAACGATGCCGGTCGGCTCGGAGGCGTGGTTTAGCCGTTTCGCGCTCGGCCAAGCTGATCGCATGCGGGTAGTGGGGCCGCAGAAGCTCGTTGACGCCATTTCGGAGCATAGAAAACGAGCACTGGAGCGTTATACTCAACTGCCAGACTAAGAGCTCTCCCGCGTGCACGTCGCTCAGCGTCGCGCTGTGTGAACAAGCACGCTTCATCGACCAAGAAAGAAGGGGCACCCTCAATGACCGTGGGACCTTTGGAAATCGGCCTTGTTGTTCTCGTGATCGTGCTGTTGTTCGGCGCTAAGAAGCTGCCGGAGCTGGCTCGCTCCATGGGCCGGTCTATGCGCATCTTCAAGTCCGAAGTCAAGGAGATGAAAGAGGAGAACAACACCTCTGAGCAGCAGGGCCAGATCGCGGGCTCCAAGCAGTCCGACGAGGACTTCTGGAACAGCCCGGAGATGCAGCCGCGCACTTCCAAGCCGGCTGACGGAAACCAGAACTAATAATCTTTCCCGGCAGGCAGACCACATTCCGAGTCCCTCGGCGTGCTGGGGCCTCGCCTGCCGTCGTGGGCTTTTCTGTGGAGGTCTTGCTTTGAGTACCGCGAGTACACCGTCGAACCCTGCTTCTAACGCGCCGAAGCAAAAATGGAGCTCAAAGCTACGCCGCAAGCCCAAGAACCCAACGGGGGAGATGACCTTAGTTCAGCACCTCCAGGAGCTGCGCCGACGCATCGTCATTTCCCTTCTCGCCCTCGCTGTGGGTGCCATCATCGGATTCATCTGGTACCAACACGCCCCGTTTGGCATGTCACCGCTAGGCGAGATTTTGCGCGGTCCCTATTGCTCACTCCCTGAAGAGAGCCGTGTTTCCTTCTCCGCGGACGGCGAATGCCGTCTGCTCGCAACCAGCCCCTTCGAAATGCTGATGCTCCGACTCAAGGTTGGCGCGTTAGCCGGCACCGTATTGTCCTCACCGGTCTGGCTCTACCAGATATGGGCCTTCATCGTGCCCGGCCTGCACAAGAACGAACGCCGCTTTACCTTCTTGTTCGTCTCGACTGCGGTCCTGCTCTTCGTACTCGGCGCGGTTCTCGCCTACGTCATCCTTTCTGTGGGTTTGGAGTTCCTCATGGGAATGGGCTCGGAGTACCAAACCGCAGCACTGACAGGTGAACGTTACTTCTACTTCCTGCTGGCGTTGCTCCTCATCTTTGGCGTCAGCTTTGAGATCCCACTACTCGTGGTTTGCCTCAACCTGATCGGTGTCTTGGAATATGACCACGTCAAAGATAAGCGCCGCATCATCATTGTCGTCATCATGATTTTCGCCGCGGTTGTTACACCGGGCCAAGAACCCTTCTCAATGTTGGTTTTGGCCGGTGCTCTCGTGGTTCTTGTGGAGATAGCTTTCCAGTTCTGCCGCATCAACGACAAGCGCCAGAAGCGCCAGCGCCCAGACTGGATGGACTTGGACGATGAAACTGCCTCGTCGCTGGATGAAGGTCCGGGTGCCATTGGCGCACCGACTCCGGTGTCTGCATCCACGAGCGTTTCTGCGTCGTCGCGGCCGGTATCTTCCGGGCCTGTCGCCCCGGCTTCGACTCCTGACGCTCGGGTACCGCAGCCTCAACAGACGAATACTCAGCCCCCGCAGAGCGGCTTCTTCGACGACGTTCTCTAACCTCGTCAGCCTTCTTAGCGAACTTGTTCAATCGTTCTGCTTGGCGCCGGGGACCGGCGCACTAGTACGCCGTCCTTGACAGGTACCCTGGAGACTTATGACACTGACGCATCTGGACGAGTTCACCCAAGCGCTTCCGTACTCACTGGATGAATTCCAGATCCAAGGATGCCAAGCCGTCGAAGCTGGCCACGGTGTTCTGGTCTGTGCGCCCACCGGCGCGGGTAAAACCGTGGTGGGTGAGTTCGCCGTGTCCTTGGCGCTGCGCCAAGGGACCCGCTGTTTCTACACCACACCCATCAAGGCGCTGAGTAACCAGAAGTACCACGACCTAGTTGACGCGCATGGTGAGGATGCGGTCGGGCTGCTGACCGGTGATGTCTCCATTAACTCCTCCGCGGACATCCTCGTGATGACCACTGAGGTCCTGCGCAACATGATTTACGCGGGCTCAGGTGCATTGGATCGCTTGACCCATGTGGTCATGGATGAGATCCACTTTCTTGCGGATGCTTCGCGCGGCGCAGTGTGGGAAGAGGTCATCCTCAACCTGGAGGAACATGTCTCCATTATCGGTTTGTCCGCAACGGTGTCCAACTCCGAGGAGTTCGGCCGGTGGCTAACCACCGTGCGCGGAGATACCAAGGTCATCGTTACCGATAAGCGCCCCGTACCGCTGGACCAGTGGATGATGGTCGGCCGCAAAATCTATCCGCTCTTTGAACCCGACTCAGGCGGCCAGGTAAACACTGAGCTCGCACGGCGTATCCAACGTCTGGAGGCCGGCGATACCGATAATGGCCGCGCAGACTATGCCCAGAACCGTGCGAGCTTCCGCGCCCGCGCCCGTCACAAAGGCGGCGGGCGCAGCGACCGGCACAGTGATCGGCGCAGCGGCGCGCCTCGTGCGCAGGACCGTTACCGTCCGCTTGGCCGCCCGGAGGTTCTCAAAGAGCTGCAATCAATGGAGATGCTGCCGGCAATTACCTTCATCTTCTCCCGCGCGGGCTGCGACGGTGCTCTGTATCAGTGCTTGCGCTCCCGCATGGTGCTGACCTCCCAGGAGGAGGCTGTTGAGATCAAGGCCATCGTCGATAAGGGCGTGGAAGGCATTCCGGAAGAAGACCTCAAGGTCCTTGATTTCAAACGTTGGCGCGAAGCACTCTCGCGTGGCTTCGCCGCTCACCACGCAGGAATGCTGCCGGCCTTTAGGCACATCGTAGAGGAACTGTTCGTCAAGGGCCTCGTGCGGGCAGTCTTCGCCACCGAAACGTTGGCCCTAGGAATCAACATGCCGGCGCGCACCGTGGTGCTGGAAAAACTGGTGAAATTTAACGGCGAGGCACACGTGGACCTGACACCGGGCCAGTACACACAGCTCACCGGCCGCGCCGGTAGGCGAGGCATCGATACCTTGGGCAATGCCGTCGTGCAATGGGCACCCGCTATGGATCCCACCGCGGTGGCGGGGCTTGCCTCAACTCGTACCTATCCGCTCATTTCCACTTTCGAGCCCGGCTACAACATGGCTATCAACCTGCTGGGCATGCTTGGCTTTGATGACTCGCTCCGATTGCTGGAGAAGTCTTTCGCCCAGTACCAGGCGGATGGATCCGTTGTGGAGGAAACCCGCGAGATTGAGCGCGCTGAGCACCGCGTCCGCGAACTACGCGCACAGTTGGAGCAGGCCGTAGATAACTTGGCTCCGCCTGCCACCGATGGCGAAGACCCCGCTGAGATTCTCATGGACTATATGCGTCTGCGCCGAGCGCTGACCGAGGAGGAGAAGTCAGCGCGGGCCTTCAAGAAGGAGGAGAGAAACAAGGAAGTTGCCGCAGTACTGGCTCGCTTGCAGGTGGGTGAAGTCATCGCCATCGCAACCAAGAAACGGCCAACGCTGGCTGTCGTTATTACCCCGGCCAACCAGACTGCCGATCCACGCCCCTGGGTAACCACTGAAACGGGATGGTCTGGACGCATCGATTCCGCCGGTATCGATAATCCGCCGATCGTCGTTGGGCACATGAAGCTCCCGCGCGCAGCGCAGAAGAACCCGCGCCGCCATACCCGATTTGTCCAGGAGTCCTTCAAGCGCGACTACTACAAGCGTCCGAAGAAGATGCGCACTGAGCCGCGTAATCGCCCCAACAAGAAGATCGCGCAGTTGCGCGATGCCCTCCGCGAACATCCGGTGCACCTTTGGCCCGCGACCGACCGCGAGCAGCTGGCCGGGGTGGCGCAGAAGCTGGCGCGCCGCGAACGCGAGCTAGCCAGGCTTGAGGATAAGGTCGAGCGCGCCACGGATACTCTTGGCCGCACCTTCGAGCGCATCGTGGATCTTCTGGCGGAGATGGACTACGTGGAGTTTGATGGTTACGGCGAAAACCGCGAGCCGGTCATCACGGATGAGGGCGAGCGTCTGGCCAAAATCCACTCCGAGTCGGACCTACTGGTGGCGCAATGCCTCAAGCGCGGTATCTGGAACGACCTCGACCCAGCGGAGCTGGCCGGTGTGGCCTCCCTCTGTGTCTTTGAAAACCGCAAGACCACTCGCGGGGAACCCGGTGCGGCTACCGACGCAATGGCTAACGCCATGGACGCTACATGGCGCATTTATAGCGAGCTCGTCGCCGATGAGAAACGCCATAACCTGCCGCAAACGAGGGAGCCGGAGCCTTCTTTCGCGCTAGCTATCCACCAGTGGACGGCGGGCGCGCCGCTGGCCTATTGCATGGGCGCGGCTAACGAGTCTGGTGCAGAGCTAACCCCCGGTGACTTTGTCCGCTGGTGCCGCCAGGTCATTGACCTGCTCCAGCAGGTGGCGAAGACGGGCTACGAGGACGAGATTCGTCGCAATGCCCGGCGCGCCATCGACGCGATCCAGCGCGGCGTCGTCGCCATCGGCGCCTAGGCTTAGCGCCTAGTCTTCGGTGCCACCGCGAAGCAGCGCCGTGGCTGCCGCACCGATTACTTGGCGGTGGGGCGAAACGAGCGCCACGGTGGCGAGCTTGAGGTTGCGCCCCAGCGGGTTAAGGATGAGGGCTTGCGTACCGATGACAGCGTCATCGACTAAAGCTGGACCGCCCGAGTCACCTTTGACTGCCGGAATCGTGTTGAAGACTAAACCGGCGGGGGAGACGGTGGTGCGGAAGTCAATGGACCAGGTGCGGAAGAAGGGAAGGAGAAAAAGCCCGCTGCGCTGTTGGGCACGGCGAGCTTTTCCGCCATATCCCCAGGTGGTGACTGGGGCGCGGAATGGCGGGGTGCTTTCTGCCAGCCCAGGAAGGTCCCGGGGCGGGGCCGGCCGGTCGAGCAAGCACAGCGCCATGTCGGTCCCATCAATCGTGCGCACGGCGGCCACGCGCCGGTTGAACCCGCCACTCACCCTGTAGTGATCCCCCTTATCAAGACCGTCGCGGAAGAAGTGCGCGCAGGTCAGAACCAACCGGGTTGCCTGTTGGGAGCGGGGTCTTAAGGACGCATCGATGAGCACTCCCGAGCAATAGCTTGAGCGAGTCCGGAGCTTGACGGCAGCGGGATGGGAATTCACGCCTCCCAGCTTAACTGGACGAAGGCGGGCGGTAGGCTAACTGTCATGACTGATTATGCGTCCCGACTAAGCCGGTCCCGCGCTATCGCAGCTGCTAAGGACATCGACATCCTGTTAGTGGGTACAGGTGCCGAATTCGCGTACCTCACCGGTTCGTGGGTCTCCTCCCACGAGCGCCTGACCTGCTTGGTTATCCGTCCCGATGCCGAACCAGTAATCGTCGCCCCCAGCACCGACATTGAGTCGCTTCAGGGCGTCGCAGCCCAGCTGGTGGGATGGAGCGATGGGCAGGATCCCTATGCGCTGGCCTTGGAAGGTGCGCGCCCCACCACCGTTGCCTTGGGATCCTCACTCACCGCCGATCACGTGCTGCGCTTTCAGTCCGCAATTGGCAACCTCGAAGCTAGTACTGCGAAGGAACAGCACCCCGCAAAGTATGTTCTGGCCACCGAGGCCCTCGCCGAGCTTTTTACCCGCAAGGATCCAGATGAGGTGGCTGAGCTACGCGCTGCAGCGGCGGCTATCGACGCTGTCCACGCCGAGGTGCCACGCCTCCTGCAGCCGGGGCGCACCGAGACCGACGTAGCCGCAGATGTGCGGGAGCTCATTTTGCGCGAGCACCGCGAAGTGGATTTCATCATCGTGGGCTCCGGTCCGAATGGAGCCAATCCACACTATGACTTTGGGGACCGAGTACTCGCCGCCGGCGATCCCGTGGTGGTGGATATTGGCGGCACGCTGCCCTCGGGCTATCACTCCGACTGCACCCGCACCTACGTCGTTGGCGCCGATCCTGCTGCCGCGCCGGCAGAGTTTCGCGAGGCTTACGCGGTCCTAGAGAAGGCCCAGGCTGCCGGCCGAGCTGCTGCGCGCCCGGGTGCGACCGCCCAGGAGATCGACCGAGCGACGCGCAGCGTGATCGAAGACGCCGGTTGGGGTGAGTTCTTCACGCACCGCACCGGACACGGCATTGGCTTGTCGACGCACGAGGAGCCCTTCATCATGGAAGGAAACGGGCTGGAACTTTCCGAGTCCATGGCCTTCTCGATCGAGCCGGGTATCTACGTACCGGGCAAGTGGGGAATGCGCCTTGAGGACATCGTGGTAATCACCGAGTCCGGCTACGAGTCCCTGAACCAGGCACCGCGGGGGTTGCGCTAATGGGAGAAACTGGCGCGCTACTGATTCTTGGCGGGCGCAGCGACATCGGTGGGGAGCTTGCACGTCGGCTGTGTGAGGGTCGCCCGGTAGTTCTCGCCGCGCGGGGCGAACACGGTATGGACAGGCTGCACTCCGAACTCCTCAGCAGCGGGGCGTCGTCCGTTCACACGCTGTCCTTCGACGCTGCGGAAGTTTCCTCCCACCGCGCGGTCATCGAACAAGCCGCAGCACTCGCAGGGGCAGAGATCACCACGGCCGTCGTCGCCTTCGGAATTCTGGGCGATCAGGAGCGCGCGGAGCACGACGAAGCCCACGCCTTCGACATAGCGCTGGTGGACTATGCAGCGCAGGTATCCATGCTCACCGTGCTTGCCGACGTCATGACGAGAGGGCACATCGTGGCCTTTTCCTCCATCGCTGGGTGGCGGGCCCGCCGGGCCAACTATGTCTATGGCTCGACCAAGGCGGGCCTGGATGCCTTCTGCCAAGGCTTAGCGGATCGATTGCAGGGCAGCGGCCTAGCGCTGATCACCGCGCGCCCCGGCTTCGTCATTGGGTCGATGACTAAAGGCATGACACCCGCGCCCTTGTCCGTTACCCCTGACGTTGTGGCCCAAGCGGTGGTCAAGGCCATTGAGTCCTCGGCAGGTTCGCGGCCGGCTTCCCGCACGCTATGGATTCCACGGCCTCTTCAGCTCTTAGCGTGGGTGATGAAGCTGGTACCGCGTCCCATCTGGCGGCACATGCCGCGCTAGCGGTGCCCGAGGGCAGGAGAATTCGCATCGAAGATGAATCCGCGCGGTGCAAGGACGCGCAACACAACGTCAGCATCTCCCTCGGCTAGATCGTGGATGACCAATCCGCGCCAGGGGGTTACCGAGATGGACGCGCCCAGCTGGGCGATAAGCCCAGCGTATTCTCCGGGCAGCACGCCATGCTGCAGGCCCGCGCCCAGATCGACGCGGCCGGGCTTCGTGTGCTCAGTCAGCCAGCCGATGGGCAGCGCAGGCGAAGTGGGAGCTGACCCTGCCGCATCCGAGACACGTTCTAAGTCCTGCAGGTGATCTGCAGAGACCTTTTCCGCAAAGTCCACGAGTTGGGAAATGGCATCCGCAAGCCCCAGCAGCGGCCCGGTGGGCTCACCGTCGCGGATCAGGCGCGCGGTGGCGGTATCTTCATCGTCTTCCGCCTCCTCACCAGAGAGCTGAAGGCCAGCCGCCACCCCGTGTGTGAGGAGATCACCAGCACCGCTATCCACACCAAAAAGCGCGGCACGGGCTATCGCAGGGGCATCCTGATCGACGTCGACTAAGGCTTCCGCGATCCGCTGCGCTACCTGACGGGCGCGCAGCGAGAGGGGAGAGGCCAGCACGTGAGCGGCGGTGGTGGGCAGGGGGACGTCGCCAAGCACCTGCGCATTGGCGACGCCTCGCAGGCCGATGACGCTGTGCTGCTCTAGGTACACATTGCCATCGCCATGTTCTCTGGCGGCCTGGCCCAGAGCGAGCCACTGCTCGGGGGTGACAACGCCGCCGGCGGGATGGAAGCGCAAGGTAGCGGATTCGGGATGCTTCGACTCAGGGAGGGACATGGTGGGACAGTCTAGTCGCTCCGGGAGGGTCTCCTGCGAAGCGCCAAGCCCAGCAAGTATGGTGGGCGACATGCCGTTTGTTCTCTTCATCGCGTACATCCTCCTAGAAACTATGGCCTTTTGGGCCGTTGCCGAGTGGATTGGTGTGCTGTGGGCGCTGCTTGCCTTGGCGCTGACCATGCTCTTCGGCATGACTATCGCCAGCTGGGAAGTCCGCCGCATGATGGTCAGCCGCATCCGTCAAACCGATGACGGTGTGTACGTCATGGAGGATCCCACCCCGGGCAAGACGGCAGGCAACGTTGGCCTGACCATGGTGGGCGGAATCCTGCTGTCACTGCCCGGATTTGTCTCCACGGTCTTCGGAGCACTGCTTATCTTTGCGCCCACGCGGTCCATCATCCGCACGCTACTTGCGGCATCGATGTTCCGGAAGATCGAAAACATGGGCGTGCGCGTGTACGAAGCCTCACCCATGGCCCAGCACCGCGATTCCTATGGTTCCTTCGGCACCTTTGACGCAGGCGCCAGCGGTGATGGAATGGGGGGCATGGATCAAACTGGCCAGTCGCATGAGGTCTTGGATGAAGATGAAATCCGCACGTGGACCCAACACGTCAAGCCCGAAGACTTTGAGGACGGAAAGAAGTAGTGCTGGTACTTGTGGCCCGGCTCGCTCTCGCTGCTGCGTCGGGCGCGGTGACCTACCTTGCCGTTGAGCCACGCGGCTGGTGGGCCGCCGGCATAATCGGCATGGCGATGCTCGTGGCAGCGCTCTCACCGTGGAGAAAACCCCTCGGTCTGGGGTGGGCGGCCCTCGTCGCTTGTGTACATAGCGCGGTGTTGTACTTGTTCACGCTGCCATGGATTGGTGAGTTAGTGGGCAACATGCCCTATATTGCGCTCGCTTTATTCCTGTCTCTGTACAGCATCCTCCTTGGTATCGGCGGGGCGGCGCTGCTGCGCTTAAACTACGGTTTCGCTCTCTTCCCGTTCTTCTACGTGGCGGTAGAAATGCTGCGCTCCTCAGTGCCCTTTGGCGGTTTTGCGTGGGTGCGCCTCGCCTGGGGGCAAATAGAGGGCCCACTCGCCAACCTTGCCTCGTGGGGCGGGCCGGCACTCATTACCTGCGCGGTGGTCTGCGTAGGCGCAGGATTGGTGGGGCTTGCCCGCTCACCGCGCCTGGCATGTGCGTTTTTGGCGGTGCCACTGCTAGCTGGCTTGCTAGCGGCACAGAGCGTGGACCGCCCGGGCCGCACAACAGGCACGGTGACGGTCGCCGCGGTGCAAGGAAACGTGCCACGGCTGGGCCTTGACTTTGCCGCCCAACGCCGCGCGGTGCTGGATAACCACGTCCGCGTGACCGAGCAGGCCGCGCAGGATGGGTCCAGACCGGATATCGTCATTTGGCCGGAGAACTCCTCCGATATCAATCCTTTTGCCAATGAGGACGCTCGGGAGCTTATCGACGGCGCCGCCCGCGACATCGATGCCCCAATCCTCGTCGGAACGCTGACCCAGGATGAGGTTGGCGCACGGAACACCATGCAGGTGTTTAATCCGGATGGCTCGGCAGGGGAGTACCACCACAAGAAGTACCTGCAGCCTTTTGGTGAGACGATGCCGATGCGTGATTTCTTTAGGAAGATCACCGATCTGGTGGACCTGGCGGGCGACATGAAGCCCGGCGACGGTCCGGGCGTGGTCACCATGGCTGGGACCGCAGTGGGCGTTGCCACGTGTTATGAGGTCAGCTTTGACCAGGCGTTCCGAACCGCCATCAACAACGGGGCGCAGATCCTCACGACACCGACGAACAATGCCACCTTTAGTGACTCCGACATGACCTACCAGCAGTTGGCCATGAGCCGCTTGCGCGCGATCGAGGCGGATCGGGCCGTCGTTGTGGCGGCTACGTCTGGGGTCTCTGCCATCGTCCACCCGGATGGCTCAGTGAGCCAGGCCAGCGGTATCTTTGAACCGGCATATCTCGAAGAAGAGCTTCCGCTGCGAGAAGGGCGTACATTTGCGGTGCGTTATGGTTCGCTCCTGCAATGGCTCATGGCTATTATTGGAACGGTCTGTGCGCTGTATGCGATCTATTCCACCCGCTTGTCCGGACGACGCAGCGCGCCTCAGAAAGAAATCTAAAGGAGCAAGGAACTAGTGAGCTCGACCCGCGAATCTACCCTGGTCATCATCCCTACTTACAACGAGATCGAGAACCTACCGCTCATTACCGGGCGCGTGCGCAAGGCAACGCCGGAGGTTCACATCCTGATTGTGGACGATAACTCCCCGGACGGCACCGGTGACGCGGCGGATAAGCTGGCCGCTGAGGATTCTCACCTGCACGTTCTCCACCGTGAGGGCAAGGGCGGACTTCTCGGCGCGTACATCGCCGGTTTCAAGTGGGGCCTGGAGAAGGATTACCAGGTTCTGTGCGAAATGGACGCCGACGGCTCCCACGCGCCGGAGCAGCTCCACCTCTTGCTTGAGGAAATCGAGAAGGGCGCAGATCTGGTCATTGGCTCTCGCTACGTACCGGGCGGAGAGACAGTGAACTGGCCTGCCAACCGCGAGCTGCTTTCCCGCTTGGGCAACAAGTACATTTCGGTTGCCCTGGGTGCCGGAATCAATGACATGACTGCTGGCTACCGTGCTTTCCGGCGCGAGCTGCTTGAACACCTCGACTTTGAAGAGCTCTCCAACGCCGGATACATCTTCCAGGTTGACGTTGCCTTCCGCGCCATCAAGGATGGCTTCGATGTCCGCGAGGTACCGATCACCTTTACCGAGCGAGAGCTAGGTGAGTCGAAGCTTGACGGCTCTTTTGTCAAGGATTCCCTGCTCGAAGTAACCAAGTGGGGCGTGGCTCACCGCTCCGAGCAGATCAGCGATTTCACCTCGGAGGTTTCGAAGATCGGCTCCCGCACGGTCAAGGACCTGGAGCTTGGCCCGAAGGTCAACACGGCAAAGAATGTCGTGGCCGACTTTGTTTCCGAAGTCTCCAACCTGGTGAAAGGCACCCTCAAGCGTTAATTTGATGCTCATGGCGCCTCATACACGCGCGTAAGGAATAAGAACCAGCCCGGAAGCCCGTTATGGTTTCCGGGCTTTTGCCGTAGTTACCAGTGCTAGTGCTAATGTCATAAGTAGCACTGTATCTGGTGCACAGTGATTTACTTCACTGTTTCTCACACTACGGATCGTTCGGCACGTACCTGTCGATGGAGGAGATTTTGCTATGGCAACCGTAACGTTCAAAGATGCATCCCTGACCTACCCGGGAGCAAAGGAACCCACCGTCAAGAAATTCAACCTGGAAATCGCTGATGGCGAGTTCCTCGTCCTCGTCGGTCCTTCCGGCTGTGGTAAATCCACCACACTGCGCATGCTGGCCGGTTTGGAAAACGTTACTGACGGTGCCATTTACATCGGAGACAAGGACGTCACCCACGTTGCACCGCGTGACCGTGACATCGCCATGGTTTTCCAAAACTATGCTCTCTACCCACACATGACCGTGCGCGAGAACATGGGCTTCGCACTGAAGATCGCCGGCAAGTCCCAAGACGAGATCAATAAGCGCGTCGACGAAGCAGCCGCTACCTTGGGCCTGACCGAATTCTTGGAGCGCAAGCCGAAGGCCCTGTCCGGTGGTCAGCGCCAGCGTGTGGCCATGGGCCGCGCCATTGTTCGTAACCCGCAGGTCTTCCTCATGGATGAGCCGCTTTCTAACCTCGATGCCAAGCTGCGTGTTCAGACGCGTACCCAGATTGCAGCCCTGCAGCGCAAGCTTGGAGTTACCACCGTCTACGTCACCCACGACCAGACGGAGGCCTTGACCATGGGTGACCGTATCGCGGTGCTGAAGGATGGCTACCTGCAGCAGGTTGGCGCGCCCCGCGAGCTTTATGACCGCCCCGCCAACGTCTTCGTCGCGGGCTTCATCGGCTCCCCAGCCATGAACTTGGGCACCTTCTCAGTCAAGGATGGCGACGCCACCTCTGGCCACGCTCGCATCAAGCTTTCCCCGGAAACCCTTGCCGCGATGACGCCCGAGGATAATGGCCGCATCACCATCGGTTTCCGCCCGGAGGCACTGGAGATCATTCCGGAGGGCGAGTCCACAGATCTTTCCATCCCGATCAAGCTCGACTTCGTGGAGGAACTTGGTTCTGATTCCTTCCTCTACGGCAAGTTGGTGGGCGAGGGCGACCTTGGATCCTCAAGCGAGGACGTCCCCGAGTCCGGCCAAATCGTCGTCCGCGCTGCGCCGAACACCGCGCCGGCTCCGGGCAGCATTTTCCACGCGCGCATCGTGGAGGGTGGCCAGCACAACTTCTCGGCGTCGACCGGCAAGCGCCTTCCTTAAGCCCGCGTGCCCGCTGCCCCGCGGCACGTAATGAATAGGACAGTTTCAGCCATAGTCAGCAGAAAAGGTGGAGTGATTCACCATGAAAGAGTCCATGAGCATCACCTCGTCGACGTACGCGTCGGCACTGCTGACGCTGCCCTGGGACACACCCTTAGAGCAGTGGCCCGATGCTCTCATCGCCGCATTGCCCAGGGGTATTTCCCGGCATATCGTGCGGTTCGTGGGGATCAACCGTGGCATCGTCGCGGTCAAGGAAATTGGTGCGCGTACCGCCCACCACGAGTACAAGATGCTGCGTGAACTGCAGCGCCTTGGCGCCCCTAGTGTGCGCCCCGTAGCCGTGATCACCGGCCGCCATCCGGCAGAGGAAGACTACGGGGAACTCACCGCAGCTTTGGTAACCGAGCACTTGGAGTTCTCCCTGCCCTATCGCGAGATCTTCTCTCGGCACCTCACGGTCGTGGAAGCGGAGAAGCTCATCCGCGCCCTGTCCGTGCTGTTGGTGCGGATGCATCTGCTCAACTTCTACTGGGGCGATGTGTCACTGTCCAACACTCTCTTTCGGCGCGATGCTGAGACCTATTCCGCCTATCTTGTCGATGCCGAGACGGGCGAGTTCCAACCCAACCTCTCCGAATCACGCAGGCTGTACGACGTCGACATTGCCCGCGTCAACATCATCGGCGAGCTCATGGACCTACAGGCGGGTGAATGCTTGGATGGGTCTATCGATGTCATTGCACTAGGCAGCCTTGTCGAGAGTTCCTATCTTGAGCTGTGGACAGAACTCACCGCTGAGGAGGCCGTGGATGCCAGTGAGTACTGGCGCGTCTCCGAGAGAATCGACCGCCTCAACCAACTGGGCTTTGATGTAGGGGAGCTCAAGGTAACCAAGGACGATTCTCGGCAGGTAGTACGAATCCGGCCCGTAGTGGTGGATCCGGGTCACTATCGTGCAGAGCTGTTGAGCTTAACTGGACTCAGCGTCGAAGAGCATCAAGCCCAACGCCTTCTAGGCTCCATCCAGGCCTACCAGGCCGTGGAATGTGGGCCTCACGTCGGCCTTACCCAGGCCGCGCACTTGTGGATGACGCATGAGTATGAGCCGACTATCGCTGCCGTGCCCGAAGAGATGCTAGACAAGCTTGAGCCGGCACAAATCTTCCACGAGATAGTCGATCACCGTTGGTTCCTCGCCCAGGAAAGGGGAGAGGCCGTCACGCTCGCGGAGGCCACGGCATCCTATCTGGCGTCTGTACTACCAGCCCGCCGTGCTGAGGCCCGGCTCCTCAACACGCCCCCGGCAGACGAAGACTTGTCATAACCTCTCGCGTGTCCCAACAACGCCCGCAATCTCAAATCCAACCAGACTTTTTCAACTGCTTTTTATATGTTTTTGTAAGTTTTAAGCCCGATTGCCCCATAAATGGGGAGGGTTTCCATGCCCGAATATGGATATGGTCACAATCGGGTGTTTTATGTCCGAATTCTTTTGAATATGTGGAATACCTCACTAAGATGGAGGGCAGGCTAACCAGTTCATAGTCGGACTGCGATCCGCTATGAAGCACTTGGTGGCGCTGGGAAGAAGCCTTCGTTACGGGAGGTCTCCCAGACACAACCGAATACGAGCCGGGTATCTATCCCTGGCCCACCATCCCGCTTTTCATCAAGAAAGATGAGGACCTCATGAAGCGTCTTACTCGCATCGCATCCATCAGCATGGCATCCATGCTCGCCGCCGCAAGTCTCGTCGCGTGCTCAGGCTCCACCGACGAGGAAGGCGATGTTTACTTCCTGAACTTCAAACCTGAACAGGACGCGGCATACCAGGAGATCGCAAAGGCCTACACTGAAGAAACCGGTGTCAAGGTCAAGGTCGTTACCGCCGCCTCCGGCTCTTATGAGCAGACCCTCAAGGCGGAAATCGGTAAGGATGAAGCCCCGACTCTCTTCCAGGTCAACGGACCTGCTGGCTTCATCACCTGGCAAGACTACATGGCGGATATGTCGGACACTGAGGTAGCTAAGCAGCTCACCGACGACATCCCACCGCTAACCACCGAGGACGGAGAGGTACGCGGCGTCCCGTTCGCCGTCGAAGGCTTCGGCATCATCTACAACGACGAGATCTTCGACAAGTACATCGCCACCTCCGGCGCGAAGATCAAGTCCACGGATGAAATCAAGAGCTACCAAAAGCTCAAGGAAGTCGCCGAGGATATGCAGGCAAAGAAGGACGAGCTCGGTATCGAGGGCGCCTTCGCCTCCACCTCACTGACCTCCGGTGAAGACTGGCGTTGGCAGACCCACTTGGCTAACGCTCCGATCTGGCAGGAGTACCAGGACAAGAACGTCGAGGACACCAACGATATCGAGTTCTCCTACAACAAGGAGTACAAGAATCTCTTCGACCTCTACCTTGATAACTCCACCGTAGAAAAGTCTCTTGCACCTTCTAAGACGGTGTCTGATTCCATGGCTGAGTTTGCGCAGGGTAAGGCCGCCATGGTTCAGAACGGTAACTGGGCATGGTCCCAGATTTCCGAGACCTCTGGCAACGTGGTCAAGGAAGACAAGATCAAGTTCTTGCCCATGTACATGGGTCTGCCAGACGAAGAAAAGTACGGCATCAACGTCGGCACCGAGAACTACCTGGGCGTGAACTCTGAGGCCTCTGAGGTCGACCAGCAAGCCACTAAGGACTTCGTGGATTGGCTGTTTACCTCTGATGCTGGCAAGGAGCACGTGGTGAAGGACCTGGGCTTCATCGCACCGTTCGAAAGCTACACCGCTGAAGACACCCCGAATGATCCCCTTGCTGAGCAGGTCGCGGAAGCTATCGCTAACGAGGATCTGACCACCTACCCGTGGAATTTCCAGTACTTCCCGTCGCAGCAATTCAAGGATGACTTCGGCCAGGCCTTGTCGCAATACGCCTCCGGAACGCTGAAGTGGGAGGACGTCGTCAAGCAGTTCAAGGACAACTGGGCTGCTGAGAAGGAATCCAACTGGGGCTAAATCTTTAAAGTCCCAATCCCCTCGCCAAACGTCTTCCGGCAATGGAGGGCGGGGAGGGGAGTAGGTGGGGATTGTGGCCCACGCCGGTAGCACGTGCGCGACTGGTTCTCCGCATCCTCAGCCTCCTCTCCTCACCGCCTTCCCGCTAGGACACGTGTGGCACCACCAGAAATTAAGGTTTCACCACCATGCAAGCAACGCTGAAGAAGTACTTCCCGGTCTTTGTCTTGCCCACCCTTCTGGCATTCATGATTGCCTTCTTGGTGCCGTTCATCGTGGGTTTCTTCCTTTCCTTTACGAAGTTCACCACCATCACCAACGCCAAGTGGGTTGGCATCGACAACTACGCCAAAGCTTTCTCCCAACGCGAAGGTTTCGTTTCAGCCTTCGGTTTCACTGTCCTCGTGGTCATCGTCTCCGTGATCACCGTCAATGTCTTCGCCTTCCTCCTGGCGTGGATGCTGACCCGCAAACTTCGCGGTACCAATTTTTTCCGCACAGTCTTCTTCATGCCGAACCTCATCGGCGGCATCGTGCTGGGTTATACCTGGCAGACCATGATCAACGCCGTGCTCTCGCACTATTCCACAACGATTAGTGCGGACTGGAAGTTTGGCTACGCCGGCCTCATCATGCTGCTTAACTGGCAGCTGATCGGCTACATGATGATCATTTATATCGCCGGCCTCCAGAACGTCCCGCCCGAGCTCATCGAGGCTGCCGAGCTCGACGGTGTCAATAAGTGGGAGATGCTGCGCCACGTCACTATTCCGATGGTCATGCCGTCGATTACCATCTGCCTCTTCTTGACTTTGTCGAACTCCTTCAAGCTCTTCGACCAGAACTTGGCGCTGACCAACGGCGCTCCTGGCGGGCAAACTGAGATGGTGGCGCTCAACATCGTCAACACGCTCTTTAACCGTATGAATGTCGAGGGGGTCGGCCAGGCCAAGGCTGTCATCTTCGTCGTCGTTGTGGTCGTCATCGCTTACTTCCAGCTGCGCGCGACCCGCTCCAAGGAAATCGAGGCTTAAGTTATGACTACCAGCACTTCAGCGCAGGCCGTTCCGGCCTCGAAGAAGAAGGATCACCAGCTTCCCTTGGATAATAAGACTCGGATGTCTGGTGGCGCCAAGTTCGTGGTCTACGCCATTCTGGTGTTCTTCACCATCGTCTTCCTTGGGCCGATCCTCTTCATCTTCATCAACTCCTTTAAGTCCAAGTTCGCTATCTCCTCCGATCCTTTCTCGCTTCCCATCGGTGAAACGTGGGTCGGCTTCGAGAACTTCATGGTGGGCTTGACCAAGCAGGGATTCTTGGAAGCGACCTTGTGGTCCTTCATCATCACGATCCTGTCCGTCATCGTCATCGTGTTCTTCTCCGCGATGACCGCCTACTACATCACGCGCGTCAAGACGTGGTGGACAAACCTTCTGTACTACCTCTTCGTGGTCTCCATGATCATCCCCTTCCAGATGGTCATGTTCCCGACGGTCAAGATTGCAGACATGCTTCACCTCAACAACCCGATCGGTATCGTGGTGCTTTACCTCGGTTTCGGTTCCGGTCTGTCGGTGTTCATGTTTGCAGGCTTCGTCAAGTCCATCCCTCTGGATGTCGAGGAAGCCGCGATGATCGACGGTTGTGGGCCGATCCAAAACTACTTCCGTGTGGTGTGGCCCATGCTCAAGCCGACTGCCATTACCGTGGCCATTCTCAACGCCATGTGGGTGTGGAACGACTACCTGCTGCCGTACTTGGTCATCGGTCTGTCCACGCGATACAAGACCATCCCGGTGGTCATCCAGTCCTTCGTTGGCTCCAACGGTAACCGCGATATGGGTGCCATGATGGCCATGCTGGTACTGGCCATCATCCCCATCGTCATCTTCTACTTCTCCACGCAGAAGCACATCATCGAAGGTGTGGCTGCCGGTGCCGTGAAGGGTTAAACCGGTGCGATAGGTTAGAAAACCATGAATCGCATGCTCGGCCCCGAATCGAAGTTCTATGCTGCTCTGAGCCTCTTCGCTGACCTAGTCATCGTGAATGTTCTCTTGGTGATCACGTGCTTTCCCGTGTTCACCGGGGGAATGTCCTTGCGCACCGCCCATGCGGTGACCGGGCAGATGGTCCGGGAGGAAGGTTCTCGCCGCGGCTCAGCCTTCGTTCGGGGCCTTCTGACGCGTCCCGGGGTCAACACCGCATGGTGGTTGATTTGCCTCGCCGTCGCCGCCTTAGCCGCGTATGAATTCGCGATTATTGCCAAGGCAGATCTGGGTTCAATGGGCCTGATACTGCGCGCAGCCTTGATCTCGGGGCTTATCGTATTGGGCTGTGTCAGCGTATGGTTCTTCCATCTCGATGCACCGGGGCTCGGATTCCGTCAAAGAAGCACACAGGCCATAATGAAGGCGGTAGGGCACCTACCGCGTACTCTATTGGCAGTATTGCCTGGCATAGTGCTTGTTCTGTATCCCGTCTTTTTCCCAGCGCAGTGGGGAGGCTACCTGTTCTTCCTCGCGGTGCTGGGCCCAGCTCTCGCGGTCTATCTCGCCGAGCTAGTGCTGCAATGGCCCGAACTCAATTCGCAATCACCCGATAGCTCTTCTTCCTAACGCGGTGCGCGCCAGCTGGCCTAAAGCCGAAAATAGGGTAGCGGTATCCACGTCATCGTGGATCCGCTACCCTGTGGTCTTTGTGGGCTTCCTAGAAGCCCTCTAAGCTTCGCCTTCTTCCTGCGCCTTCTGTTCCTTGAGCAGACGGGCGGCCGCGCGGCGACGAGAACGAAGATTCTCAATGCGCTCGGTCAAAAGTTCATCCAACTCCTCAATGGAGCGGCGCTCGCGCAGCATGTCCCAGTGGGTCCGCGGCGGCTTCACCGGCTTGGACTCGACGCCCTCGCCCTCAACAAGGGTGCCGAGCTTACCGTTCTTGCACATCCACTCCTCAGGGATTTCCGCATCGTCAGCGAAGGGCACCTCATAGATGTCGCCGTCTTCGGTGCGGTACTTCACCATTTGGCGTGGGGCCAAGTCGTGGTCGCGGTCGGTTTCGTAACTCACTGCGCCCATGCGGCTGCCACGGAGTACGCGATCTGCCATGCAACATCATCCTTTTCACGTGTTGAGGTAGGGAAGTGATCAGGGTCGACCCATATCACCCAGAGAACAATCATTATAACGAACGGCCCACTGCCTTTGTTCCCACCCTCGGTTTAATGGGCTAAGGTGTGTGAGGTGATTGGTACACAGGATCCGCAGCCCGGAAAGCCAACAAGGCGCGGCTCGGCTATCTGCCAGTGGTGCGGCAAAGAGATCGCCCAGGGCGGCCGAGGAAGGCCTCGCAAGTTTTGCTCGCCCTCGTGCAAGCAACGCGCGTACGAACAGCGCCATAACGTCGCAGGGACGCCTATTCCAGCCAACGCTGTCATCTTGACTCCGGAGAAGGCCGACCGACTTCGTGACGGCCTCTTCGAGCTTCGATGCTGTGCCGAGGACGTCGCCACGGCGGCGTCGGAAAGCGCCAGCGCTGAAGAAATGGAAGAACTGTGTGCCGAACTGGTCACATTGGCTCGCAAGCTTGAGGAATTGAGATAGCACATGAAATCTGTATTGGGTAACCGCAAACTGATTGTCAGTATCTTCGTGGTCCTGATTCTGGCCTCGTCAGCGCTGGCCCTTGGACCGCTAGCATTTTCGGTGATCATGGGCCGCGGTGTGAAGACCGAACCGATCAACGCGGATAAGGTCCATGCCGCAACAACGGACGTTGATGGCGAATGGCACGTGGTGCAAGGTTCGGCCTACAACTACACCTCAGCTGGGTTTACCATCGACGAGATCCTGCCGGCGGATAAGCGCACGACGTCTGGCTCCACCAAGCATGTCACGGGCCAGGCAACCATCAAGGACGAGGTCGTTGAGGAAGCCAGCATCACCGTGGACATGGCGAGCCTGACCACGGACAAGAAGGTGCGCGATCAGAACATGAAGTCGAAGCTCTTTGAGGTAACGAAGTACCCAGAGTCGACCTTCACGTTGACCGAGCCGGCAGATGTCTCCGCTGTGCCTGACGACGGCTCATTGGTCACCGTGCCGCTGACTGGTGACTTGACCATCCACGGCGAGACCAAGAACGTGACACAGGACTTCCAGGTAGTCCGCGATGGCGACACCATTATTTTGGGCGGCGATATTCCGATTAACCGCCTTGAATTCGGCGTCGAAGCCCCGGAGATGATCGCCGCGAAGATCTCTGAGGTCGGCGACGTTAACGTTCGCGTTACCCTCGAGAAGTAACGCATCCGGTCAGTCATGAATTATCAGCATCTTATTCCTGTCCTGTGGGTGCGTCTCGTAGTACTCGCAGGGTTCGGTATTTTCATCTGGTTTCAGGGGACGAAGCTTCTGGCAGCGTTTTCTGTAGTGCTTGTAGCTCTCACCGTGGTGCAGCTGGTGATGGCTTACCAACGGCGCTAAAACAGTTCTCCGATGGACTCCCCCCAAATACCGCACCATTACGTAACAGTGACTATATTGTGCCTTAAAAGGGGTCGCTCCAAGGACGGCTAGGGAGGCGCAGATCGGCCCAGATCTAAAGGCGTCACCACGAATATTCCACTTGCACACATGACAGTTCTCCGACCATCGCATGACGCACGGGAAAGCCGCCCGGAAGGCAGCGAACAAAGAAGTCGCCCAAATGAGCTGAAGGCTTGAACTTCCGGGACAGGACAGGCAACTCGGAGTAAAGCATCAAGAGCTAGTTGAGTACGCGCAACACACACATGGCTCCGCCGGCGCCCATGACTCAGCAAGGGTCGCGCCGTCAAGGCCTGAGCATAGATCCATGCGAGCTCAGAGATGGGAGATGCGAAGTCACGCCGCCCGCTGCACAAGTTATTGTCCGATAATGTACATTATGTCAGATTGTATTTGCACATCCTCCCTACCCAATTGTCACGGCCACAGCACCACAACATGTCAACCCCTCCCTAGTTCTGTTATGTCCATAGGGTTTTTGGACATGGAGTCCGGTGTCTTCTTGGACACGGAATCCATGGTGTTTGTGGACACTTCTAGCGGTTTATGGTTGTTGCCTGCGTTTGGGCCGGGGTTTGGATAGTTTCGGGTTCATCCGCGGTGGTTGGCGGTGTTTCATTCCTTCAACGAGGTTGATGTTGATCTGGCCACCTGGTGGTCTGTGGCTCAACGTGATCGGCAGTGGCACGCTGAAGAGGAATTCACCGTCATGGGCTGTGTAGAACTCCGCAACGTTATCGGCTGTGACTGTGGAGTAGAGCCTGCGGTTTTTAAACCTCAGACCGATGTAGAGACCGAAGCCGCACACGCGTACAACGCCATCTTTGTTCACACAGAGTTGGTCTGGGATGCCCCAGTGGTTTGTTGATTGTGTCGTCGATGCCGTTAGTGTTGGGGTATCGGTGGGAGGTATGCCTTGCAAAGCTGCCATGTCATCGGTGCTGGCCTCGTGTGAAGTTGCCGCTTCCGCGGGGCCGTTTAGCTTTTCGGATACTGCTTGTGGGTTGTGTGCCTGGTTGTAGGCGACTACGCGTTGCCAGGGCCTGACCCCCGGAAAGTAGACACGTCGG
>NZ_KV805154.1:0-27252 GCF_001811545.1 Corynebacterium sp. HMSC074A09
GCAAATCCACACGAAATGTCCCTTAAGCCCGGCGTGGGGAGTGGGGAGTGGCTCTGAGCCCGAGGATTGGCGCAAAAAGTTAACCCCGCATCCTGCTCAAGCACAATGCGGGGTTTGTTCGGGGTGGCTGACGGGGCTCGAACCCGCGACACCCAGGATCACAACCTGGTGCTCTACCAGCTGAACTACAGCCACCATCGTTGCCCGAAAGCAACGAGATACAGGTTAACCCACGTCGTCGGTTTTACAAAAACGCCTGGTAATCGGTGGTTGTAGCGGCCTTCAGTTCCTCGGCTTCCGTGGAGGAGGGGCCGTCGTCGGTGCGGAAAACGCTGCGGCGGTAAAAATCGAGCTCGCGGATGGACTCGATAATGTCCTGCAGTGCCCGGTGTGCCATTCCCTTATCCGGCTGGTTGTAATAAGCCCGCGGGTGCCAGCGGCGGGCGAGCTCTTTAATGGTGGAAACATCAATCATTCGGTAGTGCAGCGCGGTATCCAGACGTGGCATGTGGGCGCGGATGAAGGCGCGGTCCGTAGCGATGGAATTTCCCGCCAAGGGTGCAGGGTGGTTCGGATCGCAGTGCTTCTCGACGAGTTTCAGTACTGCTTCCTCTGCTTCTTCGATCGTGAGCGTGGATTCCCGAATTTCCTTGTCCAGCCCGGAGTTTGCGTGCATTGTGGTGACGAAGTCGTCCATCTCCGCGAGCTGCTCCTCCGTGGCGTGCACGACGAGGTCGATGCCTTCGTCAAGGATGTTCAGCTCGGCGTCGGTTATCACGGCGGCAACTTCCACGATGACGTGGCGCTGTGGTTCCAGTCCGGTCATTTCCAGATCGATCCAGACAAGGCGGTCATTCTTAGCGGGGATATCACTCATGGGTTCCACCATAGTTTCTCCTTGGTAGCGGTTCGGTAGGTGTTGGGATGGGGGTAAGTGGGGGTAGAGCGAAGACTCGGGCGGTAAAAAGCTTCTTGAACGATGTGAACTGGGGTTTTGTGGCGATTGCCCGGGTTGCGAGAGGGGGGCATTCTCAACTTTTTTATGATTTTGCTCACGAAAGCCTCAGTCGATGGGACATTATTAGGACAGCCTTTAACGTGATGGCACTCACATATAGCGAAGGACGGTAACCTACCGATGTCAACCTTTCTCGATACCCTCAATGCTCTAATCTGGTCACCAGCACTGGTCTTCCTGTGTCTCGGCGCGGGAATCTATTTCACTTTGGCGACCAAGTTCCTGCAGGTACGCTGCATTCCGGACATGATTAAGCAGCTGAAGGATGGTGAGAGCTCCGATTCGGGTGTCTCGTCCTTCCAGTCGCTCATGATTTCCTTGGCCGGCCGTGTCGGCGTGGGCAACATCTCCGGCGTTGCTACGGCTATTGCGTTCGGCGGCCCAGGCGCTGTGTTCTGGATGTGGGCGGTGGCGCTGCTGGGTTCCGCAACGTCGTTCGTGGAATGTACCTTGGCGCAGGTCTACAAGGAGAAGGACCAGGACACTGGTGAGTACCGCGGCGGCCCGGCCTACTACATCGAGAAGGCCTACAAACACACCAAGGCTGGCCCGTTCATGGTGGTCTACGGCATCGTCTTCGCCATTGCGATGATCCTGGCTACCAGCTACTTCCTGCCGGGAATTCAGGCTAACGGTGTGGCTGCGGCAGTCCAGAACGCGTGGGGCATCGAAGTTGGTTGGTCTGCGCTGGTTCTGGGCGGAATTCTGGCCATCATCATTATCGGTGGCGTCAAGCGCATCGCGAACTTCGCGTCCCTCGTGGTTCCGTTCATGGCGGCTGCCTACATTCTCTTTGCCATCATCATTCTGATCATGAACTTTAACCAGATCCCTGAGGTCTTCGGCATGATCTTTAAGTCTGCTTTCGGCGCCGAGCAGGCCTTCTCTGGCCTGTTGGGTTCGGCCATCATGTGGGGCGTGAAGCGAGGCATCTACTCTAACGAGGCAGGCCAGGGTACCGGTCCGCAGTCTGCTGCGGCCGCGGAAGTGTCCCACCCAGCGAAGCAGGGTTTCGTCCAGGCTTTCGCGGTGTACATCGATACCCTCTTCGTATGCTCCGCAACCGCCTTCATCATCATCTCCACGGACATGTACAAGGTCTTCGAGGGCGAATCTGAGGACGGTCCCGTGCGTTATGCCGGTTCTATCCCGGATGGTGTTGAGGTGGGTCCGGGCTTTGTCCAGCACGGCCTAGACACCCTGTTGGCAGGTTTCGGACCGAGCTTCATTGCCATCGCCATCGCGTTCTTTGCCTTCACCACCGTCTTGGCCTACTACTACATGGCAGAGGTCAACCTGACCTACTTCAACCGGTGGATTAGCAACAAGACCACCCGTCGCGCACTGGTTTGGCTCCTGCGCATTCTCCTCGTGGTGTCCGTGGTTATCGGTGCTACGACAACTCCAGGCGCTGCCTGGGCGCTGGGTGATATCGGTGTTGGCGCAACGGCCTGGCTCAACATCATCGCCATTCTTTTCCTGCAGGTCCCGGCTCTCAAGTGCCTCAAGGACTACAGCGCACAGAAGGCTGCCGGCAAGGACCCGCAGTTTGACCCAGAGGCGCTGGGAATCAAGAACGCTGAATTCTGGGTAGAGCGCAAGCTCGCCCGCCAGGAGGCCGCGCAGAAAGCCATTGCGCAGGACTCGCCGCTCCAGGGTTAAGTAACGCAAAAGCCCGCTCTCCCAAAGAGAGCGGGCTTTGTCGTGTCCTAGGCCATCTTGGAATAGAAACTGCCGATGATCGGCGCAACAATCGGGGTCGGCACAATCTTGCCCAGTGCATTCATTACCTTGGAGAGCGGGCCGGGGACCACGCGCCGCTGGTTGCGGGCCATGGCCTCGAGGGTTTCTTCGGAGCAGGACTCGTAGGTGGTCCACAAGAAGTCCGGGACGACCTTATCCACGATGGACTGCTCCTCCTCGGGAATAACAGCATCGCGCACTGGGCCAGGAGCCAGCAGAGTGCAGGTCACGCCCGAGCCCTTGAGCTCATAGTGCAGGGCCTCAGTAAAGGCATTGACACCTGCCTTGGTGAAAACATAGGTGGCGTTGTTCGGAATGGAGACGTTGCCCGCAGCCGAGCCCACGTTACAAATAGCGCCGCTGCGCCGCGGCAGCATCTGCTCCAGTGCGGCACGGGTCAGACGGTGAACGGCCTTGCCGTTGAGATCGAACTGCCGGGTTTCATAATCCCAGTCCTGATCCATGAACTTGCCAAAGCTGGCGATGCCCGCCGAGTTAACGATGATGGAGATTTCCTTGCCCGCCATGAATTCGATAACGCGGTCAACGTCCGCCGCCTCGGAGAGATCCGCAGCCAGCGCAATGGCATCAACCTCGTGACGGGAGCGTAGGTCCGCAGCGATGGATTCGAGGACCTCTTCACGGCGAGCAACGAGAATGACGTTGTAGCCGCGAGCGGCCAGATCTTTGGCCATCGCAGCGCCAATGCCCTGGCTGGCACCAGTCAGCAGTGCATACGAGGAGCGGGTAGGGGCGGGCAGCCCAGGGGAGTGAGCCATGAAACGGCGTCCTTTCTCTCAGGGGTGGGAAGTCTCCACCCAGCGTAGAGCACTCAGGGTCTAAACCAGGGTAAACACTGATGTCTCCTCGGCCCCAACTCTGGATAATAGAAAGCGAAAGGAGACATCATGACCAACCAACGTTTAACTCGTTCCACTACTGACACGATGCTCGGCGGCGTCTGCGGCGGCATCGCACAGACCTACAACCTCGATCCGACCCTGGTGCGCATTCTCTTCGTTGTTGCGACTCTGCTGGGCTTCTCAGGAATCCTGCTCTATCTCATCCTCTGGGTTGTTATCCCGGTGGAGTAGCTACTGCAGCGGGCCGAAAGCCATAAACCTCTTCCACGTTTCCCACTCCTCCTGCAGACGCGGCAAGGCGCTGGGCGGGGTGGCGGAGGCGTCGACAAGCACGGCGTCCTGCATACGTACGCCGTTGTCGAAGAAGAGTGCTGTGTGCCCGGAGGCGCCGTAGCGGAGCACCGGAACCAGATTGAGACCGTCGAAGGACAGCGGGGCGTTGGGGCGCACATCCAGCCCCGCGATTGCCGCGAGCGTGGGCGCTAGGTCGAGAGGGGAGACGAGTTCTGCGCAGACCCCAGACTCCGCTACGCCGGGCCATAGGAGGGACATCGCGGACTTCTCGCCCTGTAGGGAACAGACCGCCACGACGCCCTCCAGGTCACCCAGCAGCTGGGGATGCGGCTGCTCGAGGAGGCGAAAGACCGGTGCGGACGCGGGGAGGGCGTCTTCTCGGACTTCGAAGCCGGCGGCCGCGAAAATCTCCGTGATGCGGGTGGTGGCGCCGCGCTGCGGGTATTGTCCTGTGAGCACCCCGCGGCGCGATTCCGCATAGCTTGGCGACGGCACCCAGGCGTTACTGAAACGCAGTCCGCGCAGCGCGGATTCCGGGGCGTAGTCAAAAGTGGCGAGAGTAATGTCCATAGGAGTGTGCCCAAAAGGTGCCTAAAGGCCACTTTTTGACGTTATGGCAAATCTCAAAAAGTGGCTCTGAACTGCGTGCCCCCAGCAGGATTCGAACCCGCGACACATGGGGTAGAAACCCACTGCTCTAATCCACTGAGCTATGGAGGCGTACCGAGCCATCATAACGCACCGGAGAGCGAAGTCAGACTATCGGGCTACTGCTGGCGTTGATTCGGTGCTGGTGCTGAGGAGGGTGGAGACCAACGTGCGCGCTGCCGGGCTCAATGCACGGTCCGTACGGTGGATGAGAAGCGCCTGCATAGTAGGCAGCGTTTCCGCAACGCGGCGGAAATGAACGCCGCTTTGGCCCAAGGCCTGCGCGGTGTGCGGCATGAGGCTGATGCCATAGTCGCCGGCAACGAGCGGCAAGCCTGTTTGCAGCGTGGAAATTTCCTGGACACCCATAGGTTTGCTGAGCGGGGCCGCGGCCCATACCTGGTCCAACACTTCGGGCAGGCTGCTGAGCTCCGGACAGCGCGGCGGCAGGAGCCACGTTTCGGCGGCAAGATCGGAGAGCTGGACGGGGTCGGGTAGGTCCGCCAGGCGTTGGGGGAGTGCGACGCGCAGGTCCATCTCGGCGGCGCAGTCAATGGTGAGCTGTGTGCCGTAGTCCTGGCGGAAGCGCTGTGGGTTGGTGGTGAGGATGATGCCGATCTCCACGGAGCCATCCAGGACCTGCTTGAGCGTGGTGGTAGGTTCTAAGTCCTTTAAGGAAACACTTACCTCTGGCGCGCGTTGCCGCATGCGGCGCAGAACCGCCGGCATATACAGCCAATTGAACTCGGGCGCGGAACACAGCGTGACTGACCCGGCGCTGCCCGACGCAATCTCGGCTAGGCGCACGGCAGCGGTGTTGAGGAGGGAATCGATCGAGGTCGCGACACCATAGAGGTAATCCCCAGCCTCCGTTGTTTGGACTCCGCCGCGCCCGCGGGAGAGCAGCTTCACGTTGAGATCTTTTTCGAGTTTGCGCACGGTAAGGCTCAGGGAAGGTTGCGTGAGCTGCAGCGATTCCGCGGCCTGCGTAAACGAACCGTGGTCCACGACGGTTCGAAAGTGATGAAGCTGGCGTGAGTCCATAAGTGAAGACTACCCGAAAGCTGAGAGTTGTCTACCTTTTAGGTAAGAGAACATGTGTGGCGGTAGACTGCCCACCATGCACACTGAGAAGGAAAACACCAGCTCACAGTACTCGCCGGGGCTGGCGCACTCGGCGTCGGGAGCGCGGCCCTCCCGTTTGTTGAATCTTTCTTTCGTCGTCTTCGCTGGTCTCGTGGGCGGGATCATTTCCCTGTTCTTCCTTGCAGATTCGCTCGCTGCCCTCGGTATCCCGGACCCGGGGCGCGTCACGACCTTTGGTTTGCCCTTCTTCCGTGCCGTCGCCTGGATGCTGATGGCCCTGTCCATCGGCTCATTCATGTCCAGCGCATTCTTGATTTACCCGGCCGTGCCAGATAAGGACAACGAGCGTTTGATCAAGGCGCGCCTCACCGTCGACGGGCACATCGCTGCGCGGACCGGTGCCTGGGCCGCTGTGGGGGCCGCGGTGGTGTCCTTGCTCGAGGTTCCCCTCGTCATGTCGGATCTCACTGGTACTCCGTTGCGCCAGGTTCTTAACCCGGAGCTGATGGGCATGGCGGTGGGCCAGATTGCGGCGTCGCAGGTCTGGCTCCTCACCGCGGGGATCGCAGCGCTCGTCGCCGTAGCGGGGTTTGTTGCGCGCACGTGGGCGGGACAGGTCGCTACGTTCTTCCTGTCCCTGTTGCTCACGGTGCCCCTCGGGATGGAGGGGCACTCGGCCTCCGGCGGCGACCATGACTACGGCACGAACTCACTGCTTTTGCACCTGTTCTTCATCATGCTGTGGGTCGGTGGGCTCATGGGCCTCATTGCGCATGGCCGCCGCCTAGGGCCTGACATGGGCGTGGCGGTTCGCCGTTATTCTACGGTTGCGCTGCTGTCCATCTTGGGGTTGGCGGCGACCGGTGTGGTCAACGCGCTCATCCGCGTTGAGTTAGGGGATTTATTCACCACTCGCTATGGCTTGCTGGTGTTGAGCAAGACAGTGCTCACGGTGGTGCTCGCGGCCATAGGATTTGTGCATCGCCGAGTCACCATTCCCCAGCTGAAACGCGCACCGCGCCTGTTTGTTCGAGTGTCTGTGGTGGAGGTTCTCATCATGGCGGCCACAGTCGGCGTGGCCATCTCGATGGGCCGTACACCGCCCCCGCCGCCGCGGGATCCGAATCTCAACGCCATGCAGATTCTGGTGGGCTACGAGCTTTTCGACGCCCCGACAGCCACCAACGTGTGGACCATGTTCCGCTTCGACCTCATGTTTGGCTCGCTCGGACTCGTGCTAGCCGGCTTCTACCTGTACGCGCTCTGGCGTCTGAAGCGGCGTGGGCTGACGTGGTCGGCGGGGCGTACGGCCTGGTTCCTGGTGGGCTCCTTGGGCATGACCATCATCATGAGCAACGGTATTGGCCTGTACATGCCGGCGCTGTACTCCATGCACATGCTCGTGCACATGATTTTGTCCATGGCGATTCCGCTCTGCCTCGTGTTGGGTGCCCCAGTGACCTTGGTTATGGAGGCGTTTGAACCGGGTGAGCCGGGCAAGCCCACGCTTCACGACGCCGCCGTTGCCCTCACCAAATCCACCACGCTGCGCATCCTGACGCATCCGGCGGTCAACGTCCTGCAGTTTCTGGCCATTCTCTACGTGCTCTACCTCTTTCCGAGCTTCTACGAGGTTGCCATTTCGGAACATGCCGGGCACGTCATCATGAACTGGGTCTTCCTGATTTCCGGCTACATCTACTACTGGGAGGTTATTGGCCCGGATCCGTTGCCATGGCGCGCACCCACTGGCGTTCGCCTGCTTATCCTGTTTGTGTCGATGCCTCTGCATCTGTTCGCCGGTGTCTACCTCATGCAGATGCAGGTTATTCTTGGCTTGGATTTCTATGAATCCTTGAACCTGCCGTGGAACCCGGACTTTGTCACGGATCAGCGCACCGGCGGCGGTATTTCGTGGGGCTTTGGCCAGTTCCCGCTGGTGATCGTCTTTGGTTCACTCTTCCTGGATTGGTTGCGAGAGGATCGCGCCACCGCTCGCCGCCACGATGCTAAGGCGGACGTTGACGGCGATGCCGACTTGGCAAGCTATAACGCCATGCTCAAGCAGATGAACGAAGGCGACGATTCCAGCTTCCGACAGCACTAGGGGCGCCAGCACTAGAGAGCTGGCGCGTCCAGGGTGATGGAAAAGGGTCTTTGAACTGTGTGAATGGATATTTTGTTGAGTCTTTCAACAAGTTATCCACAGGTTCGCGGTGACGCTATTGCGGGTGCGGTGATCGGTGGCGATGATGCGAGGTAAGGGAGGCGTATTGCTTCCTCGCACTCAAGAAGATCACCAACCACACATGGCAAAGGAATCACGCAATGTCTCAATACCCAATTTCACTCACTGGGCGTCTGACCCACGACCCGCACCTGACCAAGATTAGCGACACCATGTACAAGGCCCGCCTGCGTTTTGCCTCCTCCCGCAGCGTTCCGGAAAAGGATGAAGAAGGCAAGACGGTGTGGCGAGAGCTGGACCTCAACTATATCGACGGCGAGGTGTGGGGCCAGTGCGCCATCAACGTCAAGAAGTCGCTGTATAAGGGCATGCCGGTCTTTGTGATGGGCTCCATCGTCACGGACCGGTGGGAGGATCAGCGCGGAGCGACGCGCTCCAGGACCTATATCAAGATTGCGCACGTGGGGCTCGACCTCAACCGCTTCTGCATCACCTCCACCAAAATTGGCACCTCCTACGGCGAGGAGGGCAGTGAAGCTCTCTGGCTGGGGGAGAATCCGCCGGTGCCGGACGTAGATTACACGGCGCCACCCAGCGCCACGGAGAATGAAGCAATGCCGGCTGCCCTGCAGTCGGGAGATACTCCGCAGGACACCGCGGCGGACCGTCAGCAAGCGCAGTCTGCGGCCGAGTCACACGTCGAACCGGAACCTGAGGACGCGATGGTCTAAGGACAGAGGACCACCGCCGCCCATGTGATGTAGTCTTTGTACTGTTATTTACCAATCCTGACAGAAGCAAAGGGTGAAACATGGGCGAATTCATCTACACGATGAAAAACGTGCGTAAGGCCATCGGTGACAAGGTTATTTTGGATAACGTCACCATGGCTTTCTACCCGGGCGCCAAGATTGGCGTCGTGGGCCCCAACGGTGCAGGTAAGTCCTCGATCCTGAAGATCATGGCCGGCCTTGATCAGCCTTCCAACGGTGAGGCTTTCCTGGATCCGGGCAAGACGGTCGGCATCCTCCTCCAGGAGCCGCCGCTCAATGAGGAGAAGACGGTCCGCGAAAACGTCGAAGAGGGCCTCGGTGAGATCTTCCAGAAGAAGCAGCGCTTCGAAGAGATCGCGGAGGAGATGGCCACCAATTACTCCGACGAACTCATGGAGGAAATGGGCAAGCTGCAGGAGGAGCTCGACGCCGCCGATGCCTGGGAGGTCGATTCCAAGATCGAGCAGGCCATGGAGGCCCTGCGTTGCCCTCTGTCCGATGCCCCGGTAACCAACCTCTCCGGTGGTGAGCGCCGCCGCGTCGCGCTGGCCAAGCTGCTGCTGAGTGAGCCCGACCTGCTGCTGCTCGACGAGCCCACGAACCACCTGGACGCCGAGTCTGTCCAGTGGCTGGAGAAGCACCTCGAGTCTTACCCGGGTGCGGTCCTTGCCGTGACCCACGACCGTTACTTCCTCGACCACGTCGCGGGCTGGATCTGTGAGGTTGACCGCGGCAAGCTCTACCCCTACGAGGGCAACTACTCCACCTACCTGGAGAAGAAGGCTGAGCGTCTGGAAATTGCCGGCGCCAAGGACAAGAAGCTGCAGAAGCGCCTCAAGGACGAGCTCGCATGGGTTCGCTCCGGTGCGAAGGCCCGCCAGGCCAAGAACAAGGCCCGTCTCCAGCGCTACGAGGAGATGGCTGCGGAAGCCGAGAAGTACAAGAAGCTGGACTTTGAGGAGATCCAGATTCCGACCCCGCCGCGCCTGGGCAACAAGGTGGTAGAGGTCAAGAACCTGACCAAGGGCTTCGATGATCGTGTGCTCATCAAGGACTTGTCCTTCACCCTGCCGCGCAACGGCATTGTCGGCGTGATCGGCCCGAACGGTGTTGGTAAGTCCACGCTGTTCAAGACCATCGTGGGTCTGGAGCAGCCGGATTCCGGCAGCGTGGACGTTGGCGAGACCGTCAAGCTGTCCTATGTTGATCAGGGCCGCGAGAACATCGATCCCGAGGCCACCGTGTGGGAGGTAGTCTCCGACGGGCTGGATTACATTCACGTCGGCCAGAACGAAATGCCGTCCCGCGCTTACCTCTCCGCTTTCGGTTTCAAGGGTGCCGATCAGCAGAAGCCTTCCAAGGTTCTCTCCGGCGGTGAGCGCAACCGCTTGAACCTGGCCCTGACCCTTAAAGAGGGCGGCAACCTGATCCTCCTCGATGAGCCGACGAACGACTTGGACGTGGAAACCCTGGGCTCGCTGGAAAACGCCCTGGAGAAGTTCCCCGGCTGTGCCGTGGTTATTTCTCACGACCGCTGGTTCCTCGACCGCACCTGTACTCACATCCTGGCCTGGGAGGGCAACGTGGCAGAAGGTCAGTGGTTCTGGTTCGAGGGCAACTTCGGTGACTACGAGAAGAACAAGGTTGAGCGCCTCGGTGAGGAAGCTGCCCGCCCGTCTCGCGTTACCCACCGCAAGCTCAGCCGTTAGGGCGAACTGGCCCTAACACTCAGAGGAAGAACTCCGAAAGGAACCTGGAATGTCCGCTCAAAAGGTTGTGTCGGAAAAGACCACGGACAATGTCCATGCGCTCACCGTAGGTGTGCGCTGGTCGGACTTCGACATGTACGGCCACATGATGAACTCCAATTTCATCGAGCTGGCGCAGGAGGCGCGCTTGGCTTTTGCCATGCACAACTTCTACGCCCGCGGTGTCAACATGGTGGCATTCGTCCGCCATATCGACGCGGACTATGTCCGCCCCATCAAGTGGGATGGACGCCACGGCACGGTGACGGTGGAAACCACGGTGGTGCGTCTTGGCACCACCTCCTTCACCACCCGCCAAAAGATTAAGGACGCCCAGGGCCAGGTGGCTTGCGTCATCGACTGCGTGCAGGTCGCCATCGACCCGGGTACACAGATGCCGCGCGAGGTTACTGAGGAGGAGCGCAACATCATCCTGGAACACGCCGTCGTCGAGCTGGATGAGCAGCGCGATCATGGAGAGTGAAACTCTCCGAGTGCGCAGCGGTGGGGGAGGGCTGCGTGCCCTCCTCGCCCGCGCGACGGGGCTCGATGCCTCAGCCTCGGTGCGTCTGCGCCAGCATGACGCCAACCAGGTCGAGGTCTTTGTCACGACGCCCTTCGAGGTCGTTGTGGCACGGCGGTGCGGAGGCACCGTGGGCCGCGACGGGGCAGTGGTGTCCGCGCAAGCGCTTGCCGACGCCCTCCACACCGCCCCCGACCCTGTCCTTGCGGAGGACGGAGTGGAGCTTTCGCTGGGGCCGGCGCGCGATCCATCGTGGCCAGGCGCGTTGCCGCCGGCGCAGGGATTCCGCGAGATCGATTCCTTGCCGGTCGACGTCGTGCGCGAGCTCGCAGACAAAGGCCGGCAGCTGGCCCGCCAGTTCTCAGGGCCGATGGGCCCGCCAAAAAGCCTGTTGAATCAGACAGTGCTCACCGTGGAGAGCTCGGAGGCGCAGGTGGAGATTCCCATGCGGATGATCTTCGCCTGCACCAGCCTCGGCCTCATTCCGGGGTTTGCCGCATCACTCAAGATCCCCCGTCACTTGCGCGTGTCCGGCAAGGGGCGCTGGGTGCGCCTCGACGCGCCCTATGGCAGCGTCTACCACTCGACGCGCCTGTCACTGTTCTAGAGCAGCACGAATCCCGCCAGTGCGGCGCCGACGGCGACCGTCCACGGCGGGGCCTTGCAGAAGAGGGCTATGCCCGCGCCCACCGCAATGAGCGCCGAGGCCCACCCGCTAACCCCGTGGGTGATGATGGGATCCCAGAGCGCCGCGATGAGCAGGCCGACCACGGCTGCGTTGATGGCTGAGAACGCGCCGCGCAGCCAACCAAGATGATTCCAGCGCGTCCACAAATGCAAAGCCGCGAGCGTGAGTAAGGCGCCCGGCACGAAAATGAGAACGGTCCCTAGGAGCGCTCCGCCGATTCCGCCGTCGACCGCCCCAAGGTAAGACGCGAAGGTAAACAGCGGCCCCGGCACGCCCTGTGCTACCGAGTATCCCGCGAGAAACTCCTGCTGGCTGAGCCAGCCCGCGCCGACGAATTGTTCCTCCAGCAGTGGCAGGACCACGTGCCCGCCGCCAAAGACCAGGGCGCCGGACTGGTAGAAGGCGTTGGCGCGGGTGATGAGGTAGGCGTCGCTAAGCTGTGCCCCCACCGCCAGCCCGCCTAGCAGGAGGAAGAACGCTGCTACACAGCCCCACGCCAGGCGGGCGGGTACCGCGCGCAGGCCACTATCGGCGGCGGGCGCCGAGGTCGTCGGCAGCCATGTTCTCAACACGGTGGCCCCCAGCAGCCCAGCCACGGCGAGGACAGCCAGCTGCCACGCGGACCCGGCGACGAGCAGCACGGCGGCGCTGATGAGCGCAAGCGCCCACGCGGTGGGGGTAAGCAGGAGCTTCTTTGCCATCCCCACGATGGCGTGGACCACCACACCGGCGGCGGCAGCGAGGAGTCCCCCTAAGATGCCCTGGATCCACCCACTGTTGGGCGCAACGAGGAGCCCAAACAAGGCGAGGATGAGCGCGGAGGGGAAGGTGAACAGGAACCATGAATAGATGAGGCCCAGGAGGCCCGCGCGCCCGTAGCCCAGCGCCATCCCGACCTTCGAGCTAGCCGGGCCGGGGAGAAACTGGGACATGGCCACGAGATCTGCATAGGCGGAATCGCTGAGCCACTTCCGGCGGCTGACAAACTCAGCGCGGAAATAACCCAGGTGGGCAGCCGGCCCGCCAAACGCAGTCCACCCGAGGGGGAGGAAGGAGCGCCGTACATCGCCTAGTGTGCTCATGCTCCGCATACTAATTCTTTAAGAATCACCCCGCTCGGTGAACAAGAGCGACGCACGCAGGAGGTGATCTGCGTTACTCTGAAGGGGTCGAATTCAGTTTTCTTCAACAAAAGGAGATGGCTCTCACCATGCGTATTGCTGTACCCAAAGAAATCATGAACAACGAAAACCGCGTCGCCCTTACTCCTAGTGCCGCGGACATCTTGATCAAGGACGGTCACGAGGTCCTGGTGGAAACAGCGGCCGGGGAAGGCGCCTCATTCCCGGACTCCGACTATGAAGCCGTCGGCGCGACCATTGTCCCTTCCGCTGCGGAGGCCTGGGCGGCGGATATGGTGGTCAAGGTCAAGGAGCCTCTCGAATCCGAGTACGGCTACCTGCGCGAAGACCTCCTGCTGTTTACTTACCTGCACCTGGCTGCGGATCGCCCGCTGACGGAAGCGCTCATGAAGGCCGGTACGACGGCCGTGGCCTATGAAACTGTGACCGATTCCCGTGGCACGCTGCCGCTGCTGACACCGATGTCCCAGGTGGCTGGCCGCCTGGCGGTTACTGAGGGCGCGCACCACCTGCTGTCTACTGAGGGCGGGCGCGGATTGCTGGTAGCCGGTGTGCCGGGCACGCGCCCGGCCCGCGTTGTCGTCATCGGTGGTGGCCAGGTGGGAGCTTCGGCGGTGGCGATGGCGCAAGGATTGCGCGCGGAGGTAACCGTGCTGGACCTTGACCCGCACGTGCTGCAGCGCTTCGACGAGCAGTACCATGGAAACGTGCGCACGATTGTCTCGGACCCCGCGGCGCTGGAGTCCGAGCTGCTGGAGGCAGATCTGGTCATTGGCGCAGTTCTGGTTCCGGGCGCGGCGGCCCCGAAGCTGGTGCGCGAAGACGTGGTCCAGCGGATGAAGAAGGGTGCAGTGCTTGTCGACGTCGCCATTGACCAAGGCGGTTGCTTCGAAAACTCCCGCAAGACGTCCCACGACGATCCCACCTTCAAGGTGCACGACACCATCTTCTATTGCGTGGCCAATATGCCCGGCGCGGTGGCGAACACCTCTGCCCGTGCGCTGGGTTCTGCCACTCTGCCCTACATTCGCGCAGTGGCTGCCGACGGCTTCGACGGTGCCGTGGAGCGCTTCTCGGGATTGGCCGATGGGCTTATGACCCGCGGGGGAGAACTGGTCTCCCAGCCGGTGAAGGAGGCCTTCGGGCTTTAAGGGGCGCGGTTGATGAGCATCGCCGCGACTCGCTCCATGTGGTCCCAAATCATGGCGCGGTAGGCGGGCGGGATGGTGTCTTCGTCGATCTGCGCCAGGGAGTTGCCCATGAGTTCGAGCCAGCGATCGTGGGCAGCTATGTCGATGGGGTAGGGCGCATGCCGCATGCGCAGGCGCGGGTGGCCGCGTTGTTCGGAGAAGAGCTGCGGACCTCCCCAATACTGCACGAGGAACCACGTCAAGCGTTGCTGTGCGCCTTCCCAGTCCTGCTGGGGGTACATCGGCCCGATGAGATCGTCTTCGCGCACCTGGGCGTAGAAGCCGCCGACGAGTTTCTCAAAGGTCTCCATTCCGCCGACGGCTTCGTACACGCTCGTTGGTTGCACGTCTAGTCTTCCTTTCGCGTCAGGCCGGGTTCTTCCAGATCAAAGATAGCCATCCCGCGCGGGTAGGGGGTGGTGATCCCCTCTTCGTGCATGGCTGTGAGGATCTTCGCCTGCATCGCGCGCTGCACATCCCATTGCTTGCCTGGCAGCGTCTTGACGGACACGCGGTAGGACATGTGGTCGACCTCCAAGCCGGACATGCCGTTGACCGTCGGCGTGGCCAGGATGTAGTCCTTGATTTCGGGATCGCGGGCGGCGTCCTCTGCTGCGGACGTGATGACGTCGACTGCTCGCGTGGGATCGTTGCTCAGCGCAATCGGGACCTGGACGCGGGCCACGGAGTAGCGGTCGGAATGGTTGGCCACCTGCAAGATTTCGCCGTTGCGGACGTACCATAGCGCGCCATCGATATCGCGGACCGTGGTAATACGTAGGGAAATGGACTCCACGTCGCCGAAGACCCCGTTTCCGAGGTCGATGGTGTCACCGATGCCGTACTGGTCCTCCATGAGCATGAAGATGCCGGAGAGGAAGTCCTTGACCAACGCCTGCGCGCCGAAACCAAGGGCGACACCAACCACACCGGCAGAGGCCACGAGCGGGGCGACGTTGACGCCGAGCTTGTCCAGGATGGCGAGCACGGCCCAGACCCAGACGAAGATGGAGACCGCGGAGCGGCCCACCCCGGCGAGCGTCTGGATGCGGGAGGTGCGCCGAGCCTCCTGTGTTTGCTCGAGGACCTTGTCGGTTGTTCTGTGCGCTTTGCGCGGGGAGAGCGGCGAGCTGAGCTTGCCCTTCTTGATGCTGTTATCAGCCAGCTTGGTGATGAGTCGGCGCAGCAGCCAGCTGCCGATGATGGCGACGATGAGGATGAGCGCGATGCCGATGGGTTTGTCGATGAGCCAGGACTGCATGTTTTCTGTTTGCCACCAGCGGGTGACCGCGTCGACAGCCCCGTCGGTTGGCTCGGAGGAAGCGCTTAGGTATGCGGTTGGTCTGGTCACGTGTGTCCTTTCTGCTATCGCTCACGACTGACGCTTACCGATGGTAGGGAAGAGAACTGAATATAAAAAGCTCGTCTTTCTCCCAACTGAACAGCTTGGTCTAGACTTGTGCCTCATGACTGACAACCGCACCCTTGGCTTTTCCTCCCGTTCCATCCATGCCGGTTACCAGCCGGATCCCTACATGGGATCCATCAACGTACCGATCTACGCTTCCACCACGTTCCAACAGGACGGCCTCGCGCAGCTGCGCGGCGGCTATGAGTATGGCCGCGTGGCCAACCCCACCGTTCACTCCCTCGAGAAGACCCTCGCGGCGCTAGAGAACGCTGAATACGCCCGCTGTTTCGCCACGGGCATGGCGGCCGTCGATACCCTCATTCGCATCCTCGTGCGCCCGGGTGACCACGTGATTCTGGGCAACGATGCCTACGGCGGCATGTATCGCTTGCTGCACCACGACTATGGCCAGTGGGGCATCGAGCTGTCCATCGTCAACACCGCCGATACCGCGGCGGTAGAGGCGGCGCTGCAGGAGAACACCAAGCTGATTTGGCTGGAGACCCCGACCAACCCGGCGACAACAATCACGGATATCGCTGCGGTTACTAAGGCGGTCAAGGCGGCTGGCGACGCCCAGATCGTCGTCGACAACACCTTCGCCACGCCCTACCTGCAGAACCCTTTGGAGCTGGGCGCGGATCACGTCCTGCACTCCACTACGAAGTACCTGGGCGGCCACTCGGATGTGCTGGGCGGCGCGGTCGTGACCAACTCCGCGGAGATGGACGAGCGCCTGCTGTACTTCCAAGGCAACGTCGGTGCGGTGTCCTCGCCTTTCGACGCCTACCTCACCGCCCGCGGTATCAAGACCTTGGAAGTCCGCATGGATCGCCACTGTTCCAATGCGCAGGCCGTGGCTGAGTTCTTGGAATCCCGTCCGGAGGTCAAGCAGGTTCTCTACCCGGGCCTGCCCTCGCACCCGGGCCATGAGCTGGCGAAGAAGCAGATGCGTGGCTTCGGCGGCATGATGTCCGTGCGCTTCCACAGCGAGGAGCATGCCCGCCAGATTTGCCTCAACACTAAGCTCATCTCGCTGGCGGAGTCCCTCGGCGGCGTGGAGTCCCTCATCGAGCACCCACAGAACATGACGCACATCTCCGCGGAGGGCTCCGAGCTCGTGCCGCCGGCAGACCTCGTGCGCATCTCTGTGGGCATCGAGTCCATCGATGACCTGCTCGCGGACTTGGAGCAGGCCCTCGACGCCCTGGATTAAACCGCCGCGTGATTAGAGGGAAGTGAGCAGGGAGCCGGCCGTGCGGTCGGTCTCCTGCAGCATGAGCGGATCCGTGCCGGGCATGGGGGAGATGGTGGTATCCGGCCACTGCGAATAGGTGGGGATGCCCACGATGTGCAGGCGCGGGTCTTCGGCGCCGCCCGGGTTGACCACGCGGCGGTTCCATGTCGTCTCCGGCGAACCGGTGGCCTGGCCGTGGTCGACGAACGCGCGCACGCGCCCGTTGAGCGACACCGCGAGTGGATCGCCGGCACGGCGGACATCGGGGGAGTGCATCCAGGCGTCGATAAGCCAGGTGGAGGAAGCCTCGCCGTGCGCGGTGCACAGCGTGAACTTCTCGCCGATCTCCAGCTGGGGGCGCTGGCCTAGGAAGGTGACGAGGCCGGCGTCGACAAGCGCGAGCAATTGGCGGGTGCGGAAGAGCGGCGGGCCGGAGCCCACCATCTGCCCGAAGGCCATGAACTCCTTGTAGGTGCTGGTGCGGGACTCCCACGTCATCCGGCCTTCTGAACCGGCAATCGAGGAGGGCTTGCGCGCGGCCGAGATGGCCCACAGCGCGGACTTCAGCGGGGAGTCTGCCGCGGCGACGGCCTCCCGGATATCGTGGGCGAGGCCCTCGGCGATGTACTCGGTCAGCTCCGTGCCGTCGAAGTCCGCCAGCGGGTGCGCCCAGTGCGCTAGGTCGAGCGGCTCAGTTGACGCGCCGTCGAGCGCGACGCGTAGCTGGTCCGCCATGCCACGGAGATCCGGGGCGGTGAGCTCCGTGGAATCGATCGTGGTGAGGATATCCTCGAGCGGGCGCTGCAGAGCATCCGGTGCCACCCGCGCTTGGTTCTCGTAGTACTCGGCGTAGGCATCGCGCAGGATGTGCGGCAGTAGTTGCGTGCCGAAGTCCAGCTCGACCTCCGGATCCAGCGCGGCCACCGCGGCGCGGAAGCGGGTCAGCGGGGCCTTCGGCGGCAGCGCGTGGTATTCCGACTTCGGGATATAAGGGTAGCCGCGGCCGGAGGAGACGATGAAGTGCGGCTCCTCACCGCTGGGCTCGTAGCGCAGCCCGGAGCGCGTGGAGGGATCCTCCACAAATTCACCACCGCGGTCGATGGTGAGCAGCGCCATGACATCGAAGAAGCCCATGCCCAGGCCGCGGACCAGGACCTTCTCGCCCGCAGGGACCTCAGACACCGGCTGCTCCACGGGGTTATCCGGGCGCACCCAGTGCAGGCCGGAATCCGCAGCCTCCGCCAGTGCGCGCTCGGATTCGTTCAACGCAGGCACCTGCCAGCCATAGGCCAGGACGGTGGCGTCGGCGGTGACGGTAGTGCCGTCCGAAAGCTTGATGGCGTCCTGCTCACCGTGCTCCTCCACGGACAGCGCGCGGGCGCGGTGCTGGACGACGTCCACGCTCTCCGGCAGCTGAGCCAGCGCAACCTCGAAGACCCACTCCAGGTAGGCGCCGTAAAGCGCGCGGGAAGGGTTGGACTCGGGGCGGGTCTGCGCGAGCTCTTCGGCAAAAGAGGAGGCGAGCCCCTCGCGCGGCGGGTGGGAATCATAAAGCTCCAGCTTGGCGGGGGAGATGGAGGGGCGCTCGCCGCGCAGAAGCTGAATCCACTCGTAGAGGATGGGGCCTTCAAGTACCGGCGCAGTGGTCGTGGAGCCGGGCTCGGTGAATAGCGTGACCGCGCCAGCCAATGTGTTCATGCACAGCGTGCGGGTCTGTTCGGTGTCCCAAATGCGACCAGCGCCCAGCGGGGCATCATCGATGATGTGGAGCCGCAGGGGTGACTGAAGGGGGGTCGCGCGCAGGTGGGCTGCAAGGCGCTCGACCAGCGAGATACCACGCGGGCCGGCCCCGACGATGGCGATGGCGGGCATATAAATCAACCTCAAACTTTTAGACTGTGCTGTCTAGTGGAATAATACCGCTCAGTATGCGTTGTGTTAAATCCAGAGACGCACTGCACACCGACTATCTACTTTCTGAAAGCATTACCGTGAAAACTCTACGCGCACTCGCCGCCACCTTGGCAGCAGCCCTTGCCCTAGCGGGCTGCTCTGCTGCGGACCGGCCGGAAGGGGAGGACAACGTCCTTACCTACCTCGAGCCGCAATTCTTCCGCACGCTTTACCCGCCGGCCGCGGGCTTCTATCCCAACGGTGGTGTGGTCAACCAGCTGACCGACCGCCTCCTCTACCAAGACCCCGAAACCCTCGAGCTCTCGCCGTGGATCGCCACGGAGATGCCCGAGGTCAACGAGGATGCCACGGAATACACGTTTAACATCCGCACTGACGTCACTTACTCCGATGGCTCCCCGCTCACCGCCGAGAACGTCGTGGCCAACTTCGATCTTTTCGGTCGTGGCGACAAATCCCGCACGCTGACTAGCTCCGAGCAGATCGCCAACTATGACCACGGCGAGGTCGTGGACGAGGACACCGTGAAGTTCTACTTCACCCAGCCTTCCCCGGGCTTCCTGCAGGCCACCTCCGCCTACAACGCCGGGCTGCTCTCCGATTCCACCCTGGCTTTGGACAACGAGGGCTTCGGCCCCGGCAACGCGATCAACGTCATCGGCTCTGGGCCCTTCGTGGTGGAATCGGAAGAAATCGGCACGGACCTCAAGCTCAAGACCCGCGAGGACTACGACTGGGCCCCGCCGGCGGTCAAGCACCAGGGCCGCGCGGACATCGACGGCGTCCACTACATCCTCGCCGCCGAAGAGTCCGTGCGCACCGGCGCTATCCTCTCCGGCCAGGCCGATATCGCGCGCCAGATCTCCGCTCCGCAGGAGTCGCTGCTGAAAGAACAAGGCGTTGACATCGTCTCGCGCGGCACCAACTCCATGAACAACCAATTCGCCTTCCGCTTCGACCACCCTCTGCTGCAGGACAAGCGCGTGCGCGAGGCCATCATCCACGGCGTGGACCGCGAGGAAATCCTCCGCGTGCTCTTCTCTGCCTCCTACCCGCTCGCCACCTCCTCGGTGGCCAAGACCGGCCTGGCCTACAAGGACCAGTCTTCCGCTTATACCTTCGACCCCGAGGAGTCCAAGCGCCTCCTCGACGAGGCCGGCTGGGAGCCCGGCCCCGACGGCATCCGCGTCAAAGACGGCCAGCGTCTCGTCCTGCGCACCAACACCGCCTTGCCGCAGCCGCGCTCCAAGGAAGTCATGACCATGGTCCAGGACCAGCTGCGCGCCCTGGGCATTGGCATCCAGGTCAACGCCGGCGACCAGGCCACCCAGAACGCCGATGCCAAGGACATCAACAAGGTGCAGATCTACCACTCGATGGTGGGCCGCGCCGACTACGACGTCATCACCTCGCTCTACGGCATCAACAACCGCGATGCCTTCCTCAACCAGGACGCAGAGGGCAATCCCATCGACGAACACCTGCAGGAGCTTCTCGACGCCGTCCTCGACACCCCCGACAAAGAAGGCCGCATCAAGGCCACGGAAGAGGTCCAGGACTACCTCACTGAGCAGGCCTACGTGCTTCCGCTCTTCGAGGAACCTGTGGTCTACGCCGTGCGACCGGGCATCACTGGCTTTAGCCCGGAATCGGTAGCGCGCCCGTGGTTCTACGAGGTCAGCATCGACGCCGCGCCATCGGATGAGGAGGAAAAATAGATGACAACCCGCCAGATCTTCAGCCGCATTGGGCAGGCTCTCCTCGTGCTGCTCATTACTTACACCGTGGCCTTCCTGCTTCTGTCGGCGCTGCCGTCGGATGCCGTGCAGTCGCGATTCGGCGATCCCGCCCTGGGCCTATCCCAGGCGGAGATTGAGGCTATTCGGGAGGAGATGGGCGTCGACAAGCCGCTTGTAGTGCAGTACTTCACCTCCCTGGGCGGCTTCCTCACCGGGCACTTTGGTAACTCCACGCAGTCCGGCGCCCCGGTGGCTACGCTGCTTGCCGACGCCCTTCCCCACACCCTCATCCTGGCCATCAGCGCCATCGGCTTGGCACTCATCGTGGCCGTATTCGTCGCCTTCCTTGCCACGCTGCCCGGTCTCGGCGCCATCGGCTCCTTCTTCCGGGGTCTGCCTTCCTTCATGGTCTCGCTGCCCGGCTTCTGGATCGCGATCCTGCTCATCCAGTTCTTTTCCTTCCAGCTGGGCTGGGTGCGCGTTATCGAACCTGGGTCTGTCGAAGGCCTCATCCTGCCGACCTTGACGCTGTCCGTGCCCATGGCCGCACCGCTCATCCAGGTTCTGATTCGCTCCATTGATGAGACGCAGTCGCGGCCCTTCGTCCAGGCGGTGCGCTCTCGTGGTGCCTCGGAGTCCTGGATCTTCTGGCGCACCGTCCTGCGTAATTCGCTGCTGCCTACCTTGACCATGGCGGGCCTGCTCTTTGGTGAGCTCGTCGGCGGTGCCGTGGTGACCGAAACCGTCTTCGGCCGTACCGGCTTGGGCTACATGGTGGCCCAAGCGGTGGCTAACCGCGATACCCCGGTTCTGCTGGCGGTGGTTCTCATCGCCGCAACTTCCTACATCATCATCAACCTCGTCGTGGATCTGCTCTACCCGGTACTGGATCCCCGCCTGCGCGCCGGTTCCCCGAAACGCCGCGCTGCCGCCACTGAAGAAAGGACGGTGCGCTCATGAGTGTGACGTTCACCAAACCCCTGCGAACCTCGCGCCGCGCTCCCGCGGGGCAGGCCAACCCATGGCTCGCGCCGGGTTCCGTCATCGCCATTATCGTCCTCGCGGTGGCGTTCTTGGCCGCCCTGTTCCCGAGCCTGTTTACCTCGGCTGACCCGTACGCGGGCACCGACGTAGCCCTGTTGGCGCCGGGGGAGTCCGGCCACCTCATGGGAACGGACGCGGTGGGCCGAGATCTCTACGCGCGCATCGTCTACGGTGCTCGCCAGTCGCTCCTCGGCGCGCTGATCGCCGTGGCTGTCGGCCTCGTCGTCGGGACGCTGATCGGTCTTCTCGCCGGCTCCCTGCGAGGAGCGGTGGATAGCGTGCTCATGCGCGTCGTCGACGTGCTGCTGTCCATCCCCGGCATCCTGCTGTCGCTGTCGATCATCATCGTGCTGGGCTTCGGCTCCGTGCAAGCGGCTGTGGCCGTCGGCGCGACCTCGGTCGCGACCTTCGCGCGCCTAGCTCGCTCCCAGGTGATCACCGTGGCCAGCTCGGACTACATCGAGGCCGCATACGGCGCTGGCGCCACCCACGCCACCGTGCTCTTCCGCCACATCCTTCCCAATTCACTCACCCCGGTTATCGCCCTGGCTACCCTGCAGTTCGGTACAGCCATCCTGCAGCTGTCCATCCTCGGCTTCCTGGGCTACGGGGCCCCGCCGCCGACCCCGGAATGGGGCCTCATTATCGCCGAGGGCCGCGACTTCATGGCCACCGCCTGGTGGCTCATCATCCTGCCCGGCATTGCGCTGGTCGCCGTGGTGATGTCCGCCAATCGCCTGTCCCAAAACTTCCCCGTGGAGGCCTAACATGACTGTTATAAAAAATGCAGCGCAGCCCCTGCTCAGCGTGCGGGATCTGAACGTGTCCTATTCCACCGCAGGTGGTGACGTTTCCGCCGTGCAAGGCGTCAACCTCGAGGTTCACCCGGGGCAGATGACCGCCATCGTGGGCGAGTCCGGCTCCGGCAAGACCACCTCCGCTATGGCAGCCATCGGCTTGCTGCCCTCGAATGCCACCATCGATGCCGGAACCATCACCTTCGATGGCCGCGATATCACTTCGCTGCGTCGCCGCGAGTGGCGTGAGCTGCGTGGGCGACGCATCGGGCTGATCCCGCAGGACCCGAACAACTCCCTCAACCCAGTCCAGACCATCGGCGCCTCGGTGGAGGAGGGGCTGCGCATCCACAAGGTTGGTACTGCGGCCGAGCGCAAGGCAAAGGCGTTGGAGTTGCTGGAGCGCGTCGGCATCGATGACCCTGCGCGCCGCTATCACAAGTACCCGCACGAGCTGTCCGGCGGCATGAAGCAACGCGTGCTCATCGCCGCCGCTGTGGCGCTGGAGCCCGACCTCATCATCGCCGACGAGCCGACCTCCGCGCTCGATGTCACCGTGCAGAAGATCATCCTCGACCTCCTCGATGACATGCGCGCGGAGCTCGGCATGGGCATCCTCTTCATTACCCACGACCTCGCCGTGGCCGGTGACCGCGCCGACCGCGTCGTGGTCATGGAGTCCGGCCAGCTGCGCGAGGAGGGCCTAGCCGCCACGGTGCTGACGAACCCGCGCCACGACTACACCAAACGCCTGCTTGCCGACGCCCCCTCCCTCACCGTCGCCGACGCCGGCGCCGCAGCTAAGGCCAACGCAATCACTGACCGCGCGGCGGTCGAGCCCCTAGTGCGCGTCGAGGGCCTGACCCAGCGTTTCGGCGACTTCACCGCGGTCGATGACATCTCCTTCACCGTGGCCAAGGGCTCGACCCACGCCATCGTGGGCGAATCCGGCTCCGGCAAGACCACGACGGGGCGCAGCATCGCCATGTTCAACACCCCGACATCGGGCAACATCACCGTCGGCGGGCGCGACATCGTGGGTCTGCGCGGTAAGGCCTTGCGCGAAGAGCGCAACAACATCCAGCTGGTCTACCAGAACCCCTATGGCTCCCTGGACCCCAAGCAGACGATTGGCCAGACGGTGGCGGAGCCGCTGCGGAATTTGAAGGGGGAGCGTGCAAGCGCGGCCAAGGAAAAGGCCAAGGAGTTCTTGGACCTGGTGGCGCTGAACCCGGACTACTACGACCGCCGTCCGCGCGAGCTCTCCGGCGGTCAGCGCCAGCGCGTGGCGATTGCCCGCGCCATGATTGTAGAGCCGGAGCTGGTCATCCTCGACGAGGCAGTCTCCGCCCTCGACGTCACCGTGCAGGCCCAGATTCTGCGGCTGCTGGCCCGGCTGCAGGAGGAGCTCGGTCTGACCTACATTTTCATCTCGCACGACCTCGCGGTGGTCAACCAAATCTCCGATACCGTATCGGTGCTCTCGAAGGGCCAGCAGGTGGAGTGCGGGCCTACGGCAGAGGTCTTCAGCAACCCGCAGTCACCGTTTACCCGGAAGCTCATCGAGGCCATCCCCGGCTCGCGCTACCGCGCCGGCGACCTCAACCTGGGCCTGTAGCCTGGGCGAAAACGAAAGGATTAATTCATGGCAGACATCATAAACCTGTTGGCGGGTGTTGAGGGAGACGTGGCTCAGCTGCGCGAGCGCCGGCCCGAAGCAAAGGAGAACGCACAAGCCTCCTTCGCCGCGCTCCTCGAGCCTTCAGCGCCCGGCACGTTTAGCTATGCGGAGCGCTACGCTATCGCGACGTTTGTTGCGGGCGTGTATCAGGCGGCTCCTGCCGTCGCCTTTTATTCTGACCTGCTGGCGGAGGAATCGGAGGAGCTCGCCGCCGAGATAGCCCGCGCTGTAGAGCGCGGCATCACCAGCGGCCCGTACATCGATGGCGGCTTCACGCTTTTCGAGGGCTCACCGCGCCTCGCCGCCGCCCTTGACTTCGCCCACCTTCTGGTCTTCCACCCCAAGGACGCCTCCCCGGCTGCGATTGGTCACCTGCAGGCGGCCGGGTGGTCCAACGATGACATCGTGACGCTGGCGCAGCTGGTCAGCTTCCTATCCTTCCAGCTGCGCGTGGTGTACGGCCTCTCCGTGCTTGCCGGTGCCGCGCAGCCCGCGCCCGTGACTGAGGCGCCGCGCCCCACCCAGACCCCGGAGTGGGTGCCGGGGGAGGGGACGTTGGTGCCGGACGTCGCCAAGCCGCAGGGCTTCGTGGCGCACTCGCTGGGCTGGAAGCCCTGGGTGCCGCCGCAGCCGAAGGAGGAGTTCACGGACGCGCAGCGTGATGCGCTGATTAAGCCCGAGCGCATCGACATGGAGTACTTCCGCCTGCTAGCCCGCGACCCAGCAGCGCTCAAGGCGCGCACGCTCACGGACCTGGACATCTTCTACAACACCGACGGCGGCCTCGGCCGCGCCGAGCGTGAGCTGGCCGCCACGGTAGTCTCGCGCCTCAACGGTTGCGAGTACTGCGCGTCGGTGCACCAGCAGCGCGCGAAGGAGGAGGGCGGTGACGCCGCGGCGATTGACCGCCTGCTCGAGGAAGGCGTAGATGCTGACCTGGGCTCGGCGCAGTGGTCTGCCATCCGCGATGCCGCTCTGGCCCTGACCGAGTCTCCCTTTGCGTTCGACGCCTCCCACGTTGAGCGCCTCGAGGCCGTGGGATTCGATACCCTAGCCATCATCGATGTCATCAACTCCACCGCGTTCTTCAACTGGGCCAACCGCCTGATGCTGACGCTGGGGGAGCCGGATGTACCGAAGCGTTTCCGCTAACGAGAAGGAGGAACAACCATGGTGAAAACTGCCGTTGTAACTGGTGCGACGGGTGGAATGGGCGCGGAGATCATCAAGGATCTTGCCCGGGACCACCGCGTGTATGCCCTGGGCCGGCGCGCCGGGGAGCTGCCGGAGGCGGAGAACATCGTGCCGGTGGAAATCGACTTGCTGTCGCTTCTCGACGGCGCAGCGCTCCCCACCGAACTGGCTTCGCTTGAACGCGTCGACGTGCTCGTGCATGCGGCGGCGCGGGCGGATAAGCGCTCTGTGGAAAGCGCTAGGCCAGAGGATTGGCGCGCGCAGATGGACCTCAACGTGCACGTGCCAGCCGAGCTGACCCGCCAGCTTCTGCCCGCGCTGCGTGCGGCGGAAGGGCTTGTGGTGTTCATTAACTCCGGTGCCGGCATTCACTCCTATGGTGACAACGTCATTTACGCCGCCACGAAGCATGCTTTGTACGCGCTTGCCGACGGCTTGCGCCTCGGCGAGCTCGGCATCCGCGTGTCCACCGTCGCGCCGGGCCCGACGGATACCCCGATGCTGCAGGGCCTGCAGGACTACAACCCGGAGCATGTCATCGCCCCAGTCGAGGTGGCGAAGGCTATCCGCGCCACCGTTGATGCCGGCCCTACCACGCAGCTCACTGAGATCCGCGTGCGCCCACGCATTGAGCTAAACCAGCGCAAGTAGGTGGCGCGTTTTCTCTCAAGATGCGAAAAACCCAGCACACGGTACAGTTATGAGGCGTGTCCACCTCTCAACGCCGCCGCCCCGCCTATTTGGTGATCGCGGATTCGCTGCGGAGCAAGATTGAATCCGGCGAACTGAAGCCGGGTGATCGCTTCCCCACGGAGCGGGAATTGGTTCAGGAATACAAGGTGGCGCGCATGACAGTGCGCCACGCCCTGGACATCGTCCAGATCGAGGGACTTATCGACCGCAAGCGCGGGCGCACCGGCGGCACCTTCGTGCGTGCCACCCCGCCGACGTTGAGCCTGACGAGCGGGCGCAGCGCGCTTGACCAATTACGGGAGCATGGTCTTGAGGTTGAGGTGCGGGTGCTGTCGCTGACGCTTATTGAAACACCCGGGCACCTCGCCTCCACCTTTGGGATTGAAGAAGGCGATGCCGTGTGGGAATGCCGCACGGTGCAGATGACTGAAGGATCGCCCATCATGGCCTCCACGCTTCTTATCCCGCAGGCCTTGGCACCGCGCCTCACGGAAGAGGAAATGCAGAAGCCGCTGACTGAATTATTGACGGAGCTTGACCTGGCACCCGTATTTAAGCGGGATTCTCTCGTGGCCGCCACCGCGCGCACGGAGGAGCAGAAAGCCCTGGGCGTTGGACGCAACCAACCGGTCTTGCGCATTACGCGAACCGTCAAGGCAGAGGGCGGTGTCGTAGCTGCCCAGTTGGAAGAGACCCTGCGCCCCGATGCGGTCACGGTGGAAGTTGTCATCGGCGAGGACCCCACGCCGACCCTTGACTAATCACTATGAGTCTGCGACCCTGCGGGGGCAGCCGTCATTAGGTGTGTCCCTTTGGGGAGGCGTTAAAGCACGCCAACTCGTCAGCCATCTTTCGGTTGGCGGGTTTCGTTCTTTAAGGGCTTAACCCTCAGCGGGAAGCGCGTGAATCGTGCTCAAGGATCGCCGATATGCCCGCGTGCCTTGATGTGGTCTGCGGGTGGCAGTGTTGTCACTGGTGGTTAGCTGTTTCCTTTCTGCCGTTGCTGCGTGTGGTGGCTGTGGGTGTTAGCTGCTGTCGGGTGGTTCCTCTGGTGGTTGTCCTGCTTGTTCGGTGTTGAGTCTGGCGACTGCTTCCTGGTATTCGGGCATCGCGGTTATCGGTGTTCCCCAGGGTGGGATGAAACTAACCCCGGTATTCAGCCGGTACATGTAGCCGCGCCCGGTGGGTTTTAAAGGGTCATCATCGTTAATACCGTTGTGGTAGGCGCACAGGAAGGTCAGGTTCTTAATGTTGGTGTAGCCGCCTGCTTGCCAGGGGATGAGGTGATGGATTTGGCAGTAATCAGCTGGCTTATTACACCCAGGTCTTGAACACGTGTGGAATTCAGCGTGCAGGGTAAGGCGCTGTTTGAAGTTTGCCCCTCGTTCTAGCCGCCAGGTGTTAATGGGCCCTTCAATGGGGTGAACGATGGTGGCGTAGCCTATTTCGGCAAACTTGTGGGTTAAGAACTCGGCCCCTGTCATGCGCCCACCGTTGGTCAGGTTGAGCTCTATTTCGTCCCCGTCGCCGTTGATGATCTGGTCCAACTCGTTTAACGTGACGATGACTTGGGTACGCACCGCAGGCTTGGAACCGGTGCCCTCTTTGAAGAAGACGTCGTTGGCGGCTTGAAGCAGG
>NZ_KV805154.1:27352-27758 GCF_001811545.1 Corynebacterium sp. HMSC074A09
AGACGTCGTTGGCGGCTTGAAGCAGGTCGGTGGTGTTGGTGGATTCGAGGACACCGCGCATGTTGGCAATCGTGGTGGCATCGTCAGTAATGGAAAGGGTGTTGGGGCCTTGTGCGCGGTAGGTGATGCGCACCCCTGGTTTGGCTATGCGTTTGGAACGCAGTTCTTTCAGGCGTGTGGCGGCGACGGTGGGGATGCGGTGTGCGGGTGTGGCGGTAAGTCTGACTCTCAGGTTCCAGGCGTCGAGGGTTTTCTTTACTTTTGAAACGTAGGTTTCGATGAGTGTGAGGGTGCCCAGGCTGTGGCGTTGGGTGAGTGCGGACGCACGGGCTTTGCGTTGTTTGCCGGTAAAGCGGGTGGGGCCGAAGTACACTTGGTGCAGGCCTGCGAGTTCGGTGGCGTCGGC
>NZ_KV805154.1:27858-48793 GCF_001811545.1 Corynebacterium sp. HMSC074A09
TTTCGATATCCCCCATGGGCACGAAGATTAAAGCAGCACCCGCAGCCTCGCAACCGGAGGAACAAAATCCCTGCTTAGAAGGGATGCGTCACGTGTAGTGGGGAGATTGTGGATCACAGGTCGGGATAAGCGCCAAACACGGGCTCGGAACTGGCATGAGAAAAGCCCCTCAGGGGAGGGGCTAGATGCGTGTGCTAACCGCGGTCGACGGCGCGGTTGCGCAGGGCGCGGGCGAGGCGGTCACGCTGCTCGGTCACGGCGCGGCGCAGGCCACCGGCCAGATCGCGGGAGAGAAACTCATCGGCGCGGTCGAGGGTCTCCTGGCTGACATCCCAGCGCGGGAACAACCCGGTCACCGTGGTCAAGGCAATCTCGTTGGACTGCGCGGACCAGATCTTTTCCGCCACGTCGAAGAACTCTGCACTCGGCAGGAGCTCGTCGGCGCCTACGAACGTCAGGCCCGCCAGCTTCGACTCCAAGTCGCGGTTGCCCAGCTCACCGGCGACAATCTCGTCCCACACCGCGCGCTTGTTGTCCTCGGTGTTTACGGCGGCCAACGCCTTAAGCGAGGCCTGGTAACCCGTCGCGGTGTTATCGCGGTTGAGTTCCTCAGCCACCGCCGTCATGGCGGCGCCGGCGGCTTCGGGGCCGGTGACGTCGGCAAGCGAGCCATCGGCGATGAGCGCAGTGAGCGCCTTCCAGCGTAGGCCCGCATCCGAGGAAGTCTGAAGGAGCTCCTGGAAGAAGGTGCGGGAGGCGTCGTGAAGCTTGATGCCGGCCAGCGCCTGGGTGAAGACGATGGAGCGCGCGGTGTCATCGGAGCGGGCGCCGTCAAGGAGGGCGTCGGCAAGCTGCGTATCCTCCTTTGCCCACTCCGGGTCGGCGTAAGTGGACTGGGCCATAGCGGCCTGGGAGAGGATGCGCTCCAGCACGGCGAGCTCGGTCTCCGCCGCCGCACCGCGGGCCACGAGTGCGACGAAATCGCGGGCGCGCATCGAGCCTGCGCGGGTCATCTCCCACGCGGTGGACCAGCACAGAGTGCGGGCCATGGGGTCTTCGAACTTGTCGATATTCTCCTGCAGGAACTGCAGGGAACCGGCGTCCAGCTCGATGAGGCAGTAGGTCAGGTCATCGTCGTTAGGCAGCACAAAGTCGATGTCCGCCTGCTTGCGGCCAATGAGTTCCGGAATCTCGGTAAAGGCGCCATCGATATCCATCTCGATGCGCTCGGTGCGCACCACCTTCTCTCCTTGCAGGGCGTAGACGCCGACGGCGACGCGGTGGGTGCGCAGAGTATCGCCACGTTGGGTGAGATAGGCCTGTGTGATGGTGCCGGACTCGTCCGTCTCCAACGCCACACCCAGAGTGTTCACTCCCGTGGTCTTCAGCCACTGCTGTGCCCAGAAGGACAGGTCGCGCCCCGAGGCCTCCTCGAGGTGGCGCAGCAAATCCCCGAAAGTAGCGTTGGCCCACTGGTGCTCCTGGAAGTGGCGGCGCACGCCAGCGAAGAAATTCTCGCGGCCCACGTACGCCTGCAACTGCTTCAGCACCGACGCCCCCTTGGCGTAGGTGATGCCGTCGAAGTTCTGCTCCACAGTCTCAATATCGGAGGCATCCGTGGAAATCGGGTGCGTCGTGGGCAGCTGGTCCTGCTGGTAGGCCCACGCCTTCTCCACGTTGGCAAAGGTCACCCACGCGGTGTCGTACTGGGTCTCCTCCGCCTGGGAAATCGCCGCCGACCAGGTGGCGAAGGACTCGTTGAGCCACAGGTCATCCCACCACTGCATGGTCACGAGGTCACCGAACCACATGTGCGCCAGCTCGTGCAGAATGGTGTCCGCGCGGCGCTCGTACTTGTAGTGCGAGGCTTGCGACGTAAAAACATACTCGTCGCGGATGGTCACGCAGCCGGCGTTCTCCATTGCGCCGGCGTTGAACTCCGGAACGAAAATCTGGTCGTACTTGCCAAAGGGGTAGGCAAAGCCGAAGTTGCGGTGGTAGAAATCAAAACCCTGCTTGGTCTCCGTGAACAGGCGCTCGGCGTCGAGCGAATCCAGCAGCGAGGGGCGGCAATAAATACCCAACGGCACCTCAACGGTTTTAGCAGGCGAGCCCTCCGGGTGCTCCGCCAGCGTGCCCGTCCACGTATCCGTCACGCCCACATACGGGCCCGCACACAGAGCAATCAGGTACGTCGACAGCGGGTAATCCACCGCCGCGCGCACGGTGTTGCCTGAACGCGTGATGGGGGAGTTCGTAATCACTGTCCAGTGCTCCGGAACCTCAAGAGCCAGCGAGTACGTAGCCTTCAGATCCGGCTGGTCAAAGCAGGCGAAGACGCGCTTGGCGTCGGCAGTCTCGAACTGGGTGTAGAGGTAAGCCTCGCCGTCGACCGGGTCGACGAAGCGGTGCAGGCCCTCGCCCGTGCGGGAGTATCGAATCTTCGCCACGACCTTCAGCTCATACTCCGCCACCTGCAAACCCGACAGCGGGATCCCGTACGTCGGGTCATAAGCACTGGTGGGCAGGGGAGCGCCGTTTAGGCGGACCTCGAGAAGCTCGTCACCGCGCAAGTCAATAAACGTAGAACCGGCCTTCTTAACTCGGAACTTCACCACCGTGGTGGAGGTGAAAAACTCTTCCCCAGTGAGGTCGAGGGCGACGTCGTAGTGGCTTACCTCCAGCATGCCGGAGCGCTGCTGGGCTTCCTCGCGGGTGAGGTTAATCGAGGTCATGTAGGTTACTCCTCTTCGTCGGTGATTAAGTCTCTGCACCAGCGTAGTCACACGCCTAGGGTGGGGTGCCACAGACTACACAAGCAAAGGAGATTTACTGTGGCCCAACAAGTAACCTTCTGGTTCGACTGCTCCTGCCCCTTCGCATGGCTGACCTCGCGCTGGATTAAAGAGGTGGAGAAGGTCCGCGATATCGAGGTGACCTTCCAGCCGATGTCCCTCTCGGTGCTCAACAAGGGCCGCGACTTGGACCCGGAGTACATGAAGATGATGGAGGCCAACTGGGGCCCTGCCCGCGTAGCAGCCAAGATTGCCGTGGAGGCCCCGGACAAGGTCGACGCCTTCTACACCGCCATGGGCACCCGCATCCACACGGAGGGCCAGGGCGGCAAGAAGGGTTACGGCGCCTACGACGACATCATCAAGCAGGCGCTTGACGACGTCTCCCTCCCCTCCACCTTCGCCTCCGTGGCCAACACCGAAGAGATGGATGAGAAGCTCACCGAGTTCCACAACCGCGGCATCTCTGAGGTTGGCGATGAGGTCGGCACCCCGGTGGTGAAGTTCGGCGATACCGCTTTCTTCGGCCCGGTCATTACCCGCGTTCCCACCGGCGAGGAAGCCGGCGAGCTTTTCGACGCCTCCGTGCGCCTCGCCAAGTTCCCGTACTTCTTCGAACTCAAGCGCTCCCGCACCGAATCCCCGCAGGTTTAGTGCGTGGGATGGCCCACAGGCCGGTAGGATGTGGGCCATGCGCGTTTATTTAGGAGCAGACCACGCAGGGTTCGAGATGAAAAACATCATCGCCGAGCACCTGAAGAAGCAGGGCCACGACGTCATTGACTGCGGTGCCCACGAGTACGACGCCGAGGATGACTACCCGGCATTTTGCATTGAGGCCGCGCTGCGAACCGTCAACGATCCGGGCTCGCTCGGCATCGTACTGGGCGGTTCCGGCAACGGCGAGCAGATCGCCGCGAATAAGGTGAAGGGCGCGCGCTGCGCCCTGGCGTGGTCCCCGGAGACCGCACGCCTGGCCCGCGAGCACAACAACGCCCAGCTCATCGGTATCGGTGGCCGCATGCACTCCGAGGAGGAGGCACTCGCGATCGTGGATGCCTTCCTGGATCAGGAATGGTCCCGTGCTGAGCGCCACCAGCGCCGCATCGACATTCTTGCTGAGTACGAGCGCACCAACATTCCGCCGGAGCTTCCGGAGGCCTAGTTCATGTCCTTGGGGTGAGTGCCGCCGCGGCCCTCTTCCCCGAGGTCAAGATCAGTAATCGCAGCCATCTCGGATTCATCGAGTTCGAAGCCGAATACATCGAAGTTCTGCGCGATGCGCTCCGGGTTTTCGGACTTCGGGAACACGATGACGCCATTTTGCAGGTGCCAGCGGATAATCACCTGAGCGGGGGAAACGCCGTATTTCTCGGCAGGCTCGGTGATTTCCGGCTGCTCGAAGAGATCCGTCTTGCCCTGGCCCAATGGGCCCCAGGCTTCGATGTGCACCTGGTGGGCGCGGAAGGCATCGAGCTCACGCCAGCGCTGCAGGTAGGGATGCAGCTCCACCTGGTTGACCACGGGGGTTTCATCAGTCTGGGTTTCCAGCTGGTCCAGGTGCTCGAGTTCGAAGTTGGAAACACCGATGGACTTGGCCTTGCCGGCCTTCTTTAGTTCAATGAGCTGCTTCCATGCCTCGACGTAGTGGCCGTTATCTGGGCAGGGCCAGTGGATGAGGTAGAGGTCCACGTAATCGAGACCTAGCTTCTCCAAGGACTCGTCGAGAGCTGCGGCCGCATCAGTCTGGCGGTCGTTCCACAGCTTCGTGGTGATGAACAGCTCCTCGCGCGGGATGCCGGACTTGGCAATCGCGCGGCCCACACCTTCCTCGTTGCCGTAGATGGCAGCGGTATCGATGTGGCGGTAGCCCACCTTGAGGGCTTCGAGGACCAGTTCCTCGGTCTTGTCGGGGTCTACTTTGAAGACGCCGTAGCCGAGCTGGGGGATGGTGTTGCCGTCGTTGAGTTCAATATTGGGTACAGTCATGCGGCCCACTCTACGTAGGGGCGGCGCATTCTGACAGAAAAGATGCATGGCCAGGCATGATGCGGCGGCAAAACAAGCCATGGGCGCTAACGAATGTGAAAAACGACTGAAGCCGCACCGGCTACCTAAAATAGGTGGTCAATGCAGCTTTTCGTGGAGGGAATGACGGGAATCGAACCCGCGTCTTCAGCTTGGAAGGCTGAGGTATTAGCCACTATACGACATTCCCACAACCGACGATCTCAAACTTTCAAAGCTTCGACTTTGAAAGCCGTTGAATCGGCGTGCGAACTACTTTAGCGCACGTGGGTGCTGAAACGAAAATGGGAACTAGAAGAGGGCAAAGATCGTTATTTTGGATAGGTACACAATCATAACTACGCACAATTCGACTCTTAGATGAAAGTGGTGCTTTCGTGAGCTCGTTATTGCTCCTTGTCCTCATTGTCGGCGGCGGCGCATGGTTCCTCTCCTCGAGAAGCGGGAAAAAGCAGCAGGAGCTGCGGGAATCCCAGCGCTTCGATGATGCGATGGCGGATGCGCGCCGCTGGACCGAGCGCCTTGGTGGCCAGGTCATGAACTTAAGCGGAACGGACACCGCCTCCCAGCAGGCCATGGCGGATGCATCCGAGCGTTTTACCGCCGCCAACTCCGCGATTTCCCAGGCCACGACGGTCAAGCAAGCGCACCTAGCGCGCGAATCTGCGCTGGAGGGTCTTTACTATGTTGCGGCCGCCCGCGAGATTATGGGCATGGACCCGGGTCCTGAGCTGCCGCCGCTGGAAGGTCAGCGCCAGGCCGGCAAGGTGACGGAGACCCGCACGGTGGAGGCCAACGGGGAGACGCTGACGGCGTCGCCAAGCGCATCTGCAGAAACCCCCAACTACTACCCGGGCGGTGTCGTGGCTGGACGCCCGGTCCCGGCCGGTTGGTATTCCCGCCCGTGGTGGGCCGATGCGCTGACCACCGGCGTGTGGATGGTGGGCTACTCCATGATGTTTAACGCGATGTTTGCCGGCATGGCGGGAGTGGGCTACTCCGCCGCGGCGGCTGAAAGCGGCGACTGGGGTGGAGACCTCGGCGGCGCTGAAGGCATGGACGGCGGTGCCATGGACGGAGCCGGTGATATGGGCGCTGGCGATGTCGGAGGAGGCGACGATGGCGGCTTCTTCGATGGCCTCTTTGGCGGTGACGGAGGCGATGGTGGAATGTTTGATTTTGACTTCGACTTCTAAAGAATAAAAGCGCCTCTGACATGCACGAATGAAGTTAAATTGGGGCCGGTGTTGGGATAGCTAAGCGCCTATCGGTACACTAGCCCCAGTATGAAGCGCAGCTGCGTGCGGAACTTCCGGGCGTAGAGGCTTTCCATACGGGGCGTGGCGCAGCTTGGTAGCGCACCTGCTTTGGGAGCAGGGGGTCGCAGGTTCAAATCCTGTCGCCCCGACGTATGGGGGCCTGGACGTACATCCAGGCCCCTTAATTACATCTTTAAACGATCACAATCAGGAGAGTTTCTCGTGAAGACCACCGTAGACAAGCTGAGCGATACCCGCGTCAAGCTCACCGTCAACGTTCCGTTCGCTGAGCTGGACAAGGAAATCGATCAGGCCTACGCGGCGATCGCGCAGCAGGTTTCCATCCCGGGCTTCCGTAAGGGCAAGGCTCCGCGCCAGCTTATCGACGCCCGCTTTGGTCGTGGCCCCATCCTCGAGCAGGTCGTCAACGACATGCTGCCGTCCCGCTACGAGCAGGCTGTTACCGAAAACGATCTCAAGGTCATTGGTCAGCCGGAGATCGACATTGCCAAGCTGGAGGACAACGACTTTGTCGAGTTCACCGCTGAGGTAGATATCCGCCCCGAGTTCGAGGTGCCGGACTTCTCCAAGATTTCCGTCAAGGTGCCGGCGCTCGAGATCGGCGATGAAGACGTCGACAAGGCCCTCGAGGACCTGGCTTCCCGCTTCGGTGAGCTCAAGGACACCAAGCGCAAGATGAAGACCGGTGATTTCGCTGTCATCGACATCACTACCGAGGTTGATGGCACCAAGCTGGAGGAGGCTTCCCACGAGGGGATGACCTATCGCATCGGTGACGACAACCTGATTAAGGGCCTCGACACCGCACTGCGCGGCATGAAGACCGATGAGGACAACGAGTTCACCACCACCATCCAGTCCGGTGAGCACGAGGGCGACGAGGCCACCGTGAAGGTCCACGTCCAGCAGACCAAGGAGCGCAAGCTGCCGGATCTCGACGACGAGTTCGCACAGATGGCCTCCGAGTTTGACACCATCGACGAGCTGCGTGAGGACACTAAGACCCGCGTCGAAGAGTCCAAGAAGTCCGAGCAGGCTGCCGCCATCCGCGATGAGGTCCTGAAGGCCGCTCTGGCAGAGGTTTCCTTTGAGCTGCCGTCCTCCATCGTTGATGAGCAGGTTCACGCTCAGCTGCACCAGGTCATGGGTCAGCTGGCTCACGACGAGAAGGCTCTGGCCCAGCTGCTTGAGGCACAGGGCACGACCCGCGAGGAGTTCGACGCTGATGCTCGCAAGTCCGCTGAGGAATCCGTTCGCACCCAGCTCTTCCTCGACGCCCTGGCTGAGATCGAGGAGCCGGAGGTGTCCCAGCAGGAGCTGACCGACCACATCCTGTTCACCGCGCAGTCTTACGGCATGGACCCGAACCAGTTCATCCAGCAGCTGCAGTCCAGCAACCAGCTGGGCAACCTGTTCTCTGACGTTCGCCGCGGCAAGGCCCTGGCAACGGCTATCTGCCGCGCCGAGGTTACCGACGAGGCCGGCAACAAGGTTGACGTTGACCAGTACTTCGGTGAGATCGAAGAAGAGGACGCTGCTGAAGCTTCCGAGGAGAAGTAATCTCCCGCTTGTAACGCGCTGCTGCCACATGTGTGGTGGCGAGCGCGCATGAAACCCCGGATTCAGGTAACTCAAGGATGAGCCTGAATCCGGGGTTTTGTCATTGTGAACGCCCTCTAGGAGTCTTTGAGTACTTCGTAGAGGGCGTGATGGGTGTTGGCTAGGGATATCGCTAGCCGTTCGTGGCTCTACCGGCCTCGTCGGTTAGCTGCAGGAAGCGCATGACGTAATCCTTGACAAAGTCTGCGGTACGTTGATTGAGATGTCCGGACTCTTCGAAAAGGGTGGGGGATTGGCCCAGAAATACTTCGGGCTGACCAGGGAGCGGCATATCGAAGTAGGACAGGGCGAGGCGAAGGTTCTTCTGTGAACTGTAGCCGCCCATGCGGCCTACAGAGTGGCTAATGATACCTGCGGGAAGGTTCTTCCACGCCACATCTGAGTTGGGCTTAGAGCCGATGTCCACTGCGTTCTTGAGGCAGGCAGGGATAGTGCGGTTGTTCTCTGGCGTAATGAAGAGGATCCCGCTCGAGTTCTTGATGGTCTCGCGAAAGGTGGTGTACTCAGCCGGAGTGGGCTTGTCCGTGACGGCGGGGTCATCGTAGTCGAAGTCATAGAGCGGCAAGTCACGGATTTCCACGATGTTTGCCTCGTAGTCTTCAGGGATCATCGTGAGCACCTCGTGTGCAATCTTGCGTGCAAATGACTCTCGGCGCAGGCTGCCGACGATAACGCTGATACGTGGGGTGGTCATGGTAAACCTTCTTTCTTAGTTGGGTGTAGGGAGACGTGGTCAAGGGAGAAAAGGCTTGCAGCCAAAGGCCGGTGGTGGGCCGGCAGCGTGGGCGGCGGTGAGGAAGCCATCTACTTTGTCTCCTTCTTCATGGCGGAAGTACAGTTCGATGAGCCCTAGAAGACCCCCGAGGACGGCCTCTCGTGCGGCGGATGTATTCAACAGCCGCATGGCTGCGGGTTGGTTTCCTTCGCGGATGGCTTCAAACAGCGCGATGGTCTCAAGCCAGCTTCCTTGGTCCGGTCGCGGAAAAGGTTTAGAAATCCCAGTCATCATCACTCGTTTCTTCAGCAGTACCAATGACATAGGAGGAACCAGATCCAGAGAAGAAGTCATGGTTCTCATCTGCTCCGGGGGCTAGGGCGGCGAGGATTTCTGGGTTCACTTCCGTTTCTTCGGGCGGGAAATAATCCGGGTAGCCCAAATTCATGAGTGCCTTATTGGCGTTATAGCGAACGAACACGGCTACATCATCCATGAGTCCCAAAGGCTCATATAGCTCGCCGGAATAGTCCAGCTCTAGTGCATAAAGTTCTTCGAGCAAAGAAAAGGTGAAATCATGCATTTCCTTCTGCCGTAGCGGGGTCGTGGATTCCAGACCGCGCTGATACTTGTAACCCGAGTAGTAGCCGTGCACTGCCTTGTCACGCAGAATGAGGCGAATCATGTCTGCCGTATTTGTCAGGGTGGCGTGGACAGAAAAGTGCAAGGGAAGATAGAAACCCGCGTAGAGAAGCAGCGAGGAAAGCAGCGTCGATGACACCTTGCGTTTCAGTGGATCCGGCCCAAAATAGTGCGCGAGCACTTTCTTGGCGCGTGCCTGGAGAAGGTCATTATTCACCGCCCAGCGGTATGCTTCATCAATTTCCTTTGTACTGCTCAGGGTAGAAAACACTGAAGAGTAAGAACGGGCATGGACTGACTGCATGAAGGCGATGTTGGTATACACGGCCTCCTCGTGTTCGGTGCGGGCATCTTGAATCTGACAGATTTCACCCACGGTGGCCTGGACAGTATCCAGGGTGGTGAGTCCCGTGAACACCCGCATGGTGAGGTTGCGTTCCTCGGGTGTCATCCTCTGCCATGCCGGGAGATCATTAGAAAGCGGGACCTTCTCTGGCAACCAAAAGTTAGCGGTGAGACGGTTCCACACTTCAAGATCCTTGTCATCGCTCACCCGGTTCCAATTGATGGCGCGGATGCGGGCTGAAGGATCATGCCGGTAGCTCGGCGGTGTAACTGAAATGCTGGTTAGTTCAGCACTGTTCGATGTTGAAGACATAGCTTCTTTCTTTCTGAGTGGATGGTTGTGGACAAGGGGAGGACCGTGCTTCTACAAAGCACAGGAGACGCAGCCTTCGACCTCGGTTCCTTGGAGCGCGGATTGGCGTAAACGGATGTAGTAGAGGGTCTTGATTCCGGCTTTCCAGGCATAGATCTGTGCCTTGTTGATGTCCCGCGTGGTGGTATCAGCGGTGAAGAACAAGGTCAGGGAAAGCCCTTGGTCCACGTGTTGGGTGGCCATGGCGTAGGTGTCGATGATTTTTTCGTATCCCACGGCGTAGGAGTCATCGAAATACTCCAGGTTGTCGTTGGTCATTTCCGGTGCGGGGTAGTACACGCGCCCCAAGCGGCCTTCCTTGCGTATTTCAATCTTGGAGGCAATAGGGTGGATGGACGCGGTGGAGTCATTGATGTAGGAAATTGATCCAGTGGGTGGAACTGCCTGCAAGTAGGCGTTGTAGATGCCGTCTTGCATCACTTGATTCTTGAGCCGTAGCCAATCCTCGCGTTGGGGGATCTGTACGCCTGCTTCGTGGAAGAGCTGTTTTACGTGTTCAGTGGCTGGCGCCCAGTCTTGGTCGATGTATTTGTCAAAGTAGGCGCCAGTGGCATAGGTGGATTCTTCGAAGCCTGTGAATCGTTGACCTTTTTCAACCGCGAGTGCATGGGATGCGCGGAGCGCATGGTAGGTCACCGTGAGGAAATAAATATTTGTAAAGTCCAGTGCCTCGGCGCAGCCATAAGGAATACGCTTGGAAGCCAGGAAACCGTGGAGATTCATTTGGCCCAGACCAATGGCATGCATGGAGGCATTTCCGTGAGCGATGGAAGGAACAGCTTCGATATTCGTCAGGTCTGAAACCTTCGTGAGGGCACGTACTGCGGTTTCGACGGTCTCCCCAAAGTCCGGTGATTCAAAAGCCTTCGCAATGTTGAGCGAACCTAGATTGCAGGAAATATCCTGGCCGACGGTGGTGTAGTCACCCGAAGCTCCGTAGGTGGATGGCGTGTTGACCTGGAGGATTTCACTACACAGGTTGGACATATTGATATGTCCTTTGAGGGGATTAGCGCGGTTGACCGTATCCTCAAAGAGTATGTAGGGGTATCCGGATTCAAACTGAAGCTCAGCCAGCGTGGTGAAAAACTCGCGGGCCTTAATGGTCGTGTGAGAAATTCGCGGATTGGAAACCAGCTCGTCGTAATACTCGGTGATAGACATGTCAGACATGGCTACGCCGTACTCGCGAGCGATGTCATACGGGCTAAAAAGATGCATATCCTTGTTCTCTTTGGCCAGCTGGAAGGTTATATCTGGAATAACAACTCCCAGCGAAAGAGTCTTAATGCGGACTTTCTCATCGGCATTTTCCCGCTTGGTATCCAGGAAACGAAGAATATCTGGATGGTGCGCATGTAGGTAGACGGCTCCAGCGCCCTGTCGAGCGCCCAATTGGTTGGCATAGCTGAAGCTATCTTCCAGAATTTTCATGACTGGGACTACGCCGGAAGCTTGGTTCTCAATCTTTTTGATTGGGGCTCCGGATTCGCGCAGATTGCTCAGTAACAAGGCCACACCACCGCCGCGTTTTGAAAGCTGCAGTGCAGAGTTCACGCTGCGGCCAATGCTTTCCAAATTGTCTTCGATGCGAAGGAGGAAGCAGGAGACCATTTCGCCACGCTGGGCTTTTCCTGCGTTGAGAAAAGTAGGGGTGGCGGGCTGGAAGCGTCCGGTCATGATGTCATCCACCAGCTTCCCCGCAAGCTCTTCATCGCCCTGTGCAAGGTACAAAGCTGTGGTGGCGACGCGTTCTTCGTAGCCTTCCAGAAATCGCGAGCCATCAAAGGTTTTCAGTGCATATGAAGTAAAGAACTTAAATGCGCCGAGGAAGGTGCGGAACTGGTGTTTAGCTTGGTGTGCTCTGTCGTACATGGCGCACAGAAAGGCGTCATCATAAAGCTCAAGGAAATCCCGCTCGTAGTACTCGTTATCAACCAACCATTCCAAGCGTTGCTTGGTGGAATCGAACTGATGCATGCGGGGAGCGACATGGTGTGTGACATAGTCTTGTGCTGCCTGAATGTCCTTGTCAAACTGGATTTTTCCAAAAGCGTCGAACAAGTTCAGCTGCGCGTTGAGTGCGTGGTAGCTTTTGCGCTTGCCGACACCGCCGGCATTGTCTGCTGAAGCAGTGCGGGGCGTAGCGCCAATAGTCTGTGTGGGGGTGGCATCAAGAGGCCGCATTGTGTTGTCCAATCTGTGTGATGCGGATGTGTTCTTCATCTTGTGGGGGATTAATGGGGTGTCATCGTTAGCTGCTTTTGCTGCTCCCAAAATTTTTGAAGGCCCTGCTTTACGGCGGCAATGTCCTTCTGGGTGCCGAGAAGCTCGAAGTGATACAGCTCCGGTACGTGGCACTTGGCGGAAATGATGCGTCCGGCGACGCAGTAAGCACTTCCGAAGTTGGTATTCCCTGAGGTAATAACGCCCCGGATAAAGGAGCGGTTGATTGGGTCATTGAGGAAGTCGATGACCTGTTTGGGGACTGCGCGTTTGAGCGAGCCTCCGCCGTAGGTGGGAACGATGAGTACGTACGGGTGTGAAACCTGGATCATCCCGGTTTTCTTGGGGCGCAGCGGAATGCGCACCGCGGGTCTATCTAAGCGTTCGACGAATCTTTTTGTGTTTTCTGAAACGCTAGAAAAATACACCAAATCTGGTGAGTCTGACATAGCAATCCTGCTCATCCTGGCCTTAGCCATAAGTGGGATAGGTGATATTCGAAAAGACTAACTACGCAATGGCGTAGTTGCAACTACGGCCCAACGTAGTTTTGAAAAGGGCAGGTGAGAGTAGGATTAATGCAAAGGGGAAGGTCTAACGGCTGTGGTGTGCTACAAACACTGCGTCGGTAGCTGGGCGTCCAAGCACTACCCACTGAGTGCTGCCGGCCACCTGTATTTCGAGAGAGTCTGAAAAGGGCGCTCCCTCGCGCGTGCTAAGAACAGCCCCAGTGACAATGCCGCGCTCTTCAAGGAATTTCAGCAGTTCTGGGTCGGAATCAGAAATGCGTTCCACGGTCACTTGCGGTTGTGCACCGCTGTCGGTGAGACGGTGTGCACTGGGGATTGTGATCTGTCCATCAACCGTAGGGATAGGATCGCCGTGCGGATCCCTAGTGGGGTAATCAAGGAACTTATCCACACGTTCTATGAGCATGTCGGACACCGCGTGTTCGAGATTTTCGGCTTCATTATGGACTTCGTCCCACGTGTAGTCCAATGCTTGAACCAAAAAAGACTCGAGCAATCGGTGGCGGCGCACCATGACCAATGCGTACTGCCTGCCAAGTTCGGTTAACTCCACAGAGCCATAGGGCGTGTGTGACACGAGCCCTTGCTTCGACATTTTGCGCACTGCATCGGAAACCGAGGAGAGCTTGAGTCCCAACTGTTTCGCTATAAGTGTGGCGGTAACGGGCTCGGACGACCATTCCTTTAGCCCCCAGATTGCTTTCAAATAGTTCTGGGTACTGGTGGATAGCTCGGAAACAGACATGAGCAAATGTTAACCCAGCTTCCGTATGCGCCTTTGGTGCTGCGCCCCAACGCTCATAGCGAACAGAGGCCAAGTTTGAGAGGAATGCCGGTAAGGTGGGGCCAGTTAAAGCATTCTTCACTTGAAGGAGAACTATTAATGTCTGAGAAGATTTCAATGAACTCGTCGTCTACGGGTATGAATCTGAGCGATAGCGTGTATGAGCGCCTGCTGCGCGAGCGCATTATCTTCCTGGGAACCCAGGTGGATGATGAGATTGCCAACAAACTGTGCGCCCAGATCCTCCTGCTGTCCGCAGAGGACCCCACGCGCGATATTTCGCTTTACATCAATTCCCCGGGTGGCTCGGTCACCGCGGGCATGGCCATCTACGACACGATGAAGTACTCGCCGTGCGACGTGGCTACCTATGGCATGGGCCTGGCTGCCTCGATGGGCCAGTTCCTGCTGTCAGGCGGCACCAAGGGCAAGCGCTACGCGCTGCCGCACGCCCGCATTATGATGCACCAGCCTTCTGCCGGTGTTGGCGGTACTGCTGCAGACATTGCCATCCAGGCGGAGCAGTTCGCGCAGACCAAGCGTGAGATGGCGGAGCTCATCGCTGAGCACACGGGCCAGACCTTCGAGCAAATTACTAAGGATTCGGACCGCGACCGCTGGTTTACCGCCCAGCAGGCCAAAGAATACGGCATCGTCGACCACGTCATCGAGTCCGTCAACGGTCCTATCACCAACTAGGGAACAAGGAGCTTTATCACTATGTCTAACCTTCAGATGCCTTCTTCCCGCTACGTTCTGCCGGAGTTCATTGAGCAGAACGCACAGGGATCGAAGACCACCAACCCGTATTCCAAGCTTTTTGAAGAGCGCATCATCTTCCTGGGCACCCAAGTCGATGACACCTCTGCTAACGACATCATGGCGCAGCTGCTGGTCCTGGAATCCCAGGATCCGGACCGCGACATCACGATGTACATCAACTCCCCGGGTGGCTCCTTCACCGCGCTGATGGCCATCTACGACACCATGCGCTACGTGCGTCCTGACGTGCAGACCGTCTGCCTGGGCCAGGCTGCTTCCGCTGCCGCCGTGCTGCTGGCAGCCGGTGCTCCGGGCAAGCGCGCCGCTCTGCCGAACTCTCGTGTGCTGATTCACCAGCCGCGTACGCAGGGCACGCAGGGCCAGGTGTCGGACCTTGAGATCGAGGCCAACGAGATCGAGCGCATGCGCCGCCTCATGGAGGAGACCCTGGCTGAGCACACCGGCCGCACCGCCGAGCAGGTGCGCATCGATACCGACCGCGACAAGATCCTCACCGCGCAGGAAGCTGTCGAGTACGGTCTCATCGATACCGTCTTTGATTACCGCAAGCTCAACGCCTAAGTGAGCAAGACTAAAGCCCCGCTGTCTAGTAGATAGCGGGGCTTCGTTCGTGCTTAAGCCTCGTAGGGCGGCAGGATAGCCTCGGGGGACTCGGGAAGGATCTGGCCACCGTCAATGATGAGGGTCTGCCCGGTAATGTAGCCCGCCTCGCGGGAAGCCAAGAAGGCGGCGGCGTTGCCGATATCGCGCGGGGAACCCAGGCGGTGCATGGGGATGGAGCGCGCCATCTGGTCGAGGTACTCCTGACCTTGACCCTCCAAGCCCTCGGTGAGGATATTTCCGGGGAGCACACCATTGATGGTGATGCCATCGCGGGCAACTTCCAGCGCTGCGGAGCGCATGAAACCTTGCTGCGCGGCCTTCGAAGCGCCGTAGTGCGCCCAGCCTGGGTAGCCGGTGTGCGAGCCGGTAATAGACGTCGTGATGACGATGCGCCCGTAGCCCGCCTTCTTCATGTGGGGCAGCGCCTCCTGCACTACGGTGAAGGTGCCGTGCGTGTTGATGGCGAACATGGTGTCCCACTGCTCATCGGTCATGTCCTCGAGCGAGCAGTTGGGGAAGACACCGGCGTTGGAGCAGACGATATCGATGCGGCCATAGCGCTTGACGACGTCCCCATAAAGGTTGCGGACGGAGTCGCGCGAGGTGACGTCGACAAGCAGGGCGTCCGCCCCGAGTTCCTCGGCGGCCTTCTGGGCGGCCTCGAGGTTGAGGTCGGCGATGACGACCGTGGCACCTGCTTCGCGCAGAGCGCTGACGATGCCGCGGCCGATTCCGGCGGCGGCGCCGGTGACGATGGCGACGTGGTCCTGAAGATCAAACATGTGGTGCTCCTCAGCGGTTGGGTCTGTGTGCGCCCTCCAGCCTAGGCCGCCACAGGCTGGGGTGCTGTCTGCTTGGTGGTTGCCGTGTAGGCGCGCACACCGATGAGGGAGACTGCTGCAAGTACTGCGGTGACACCAGCAAGGGTGTACAGGCCGGTGGGGGTCCAGCCGCTTTCGAGGAGGTAGCCCGCCAGGATGGGGGCGAGGGTAGCGCCCACGCGAGCGATGCCGATGGCAGCGCCCGTACCCGTGGTGCGCAGTGCCGAAGGGTAAGCCTCCGGGGTGACAGTGTAAAGGCCGGAGATGCAGGCGTTGAGGGTAAGACCTACGCCAACGCCGAGGGCAAACATGAGGGAAGGCACGGCGGTGGAGTTAATGAAGCCGACGAGGACGACGGAGGAGATAAGGCAGAAGACGATGAGCAGGGGGCGGGCGTCGATGCGCGTGGTGAACAGGCCAAAGAGGATGGCGCCGATAGCACCGCCGAAGGAGAGCATGATGCCGCCGATGATGCCCTGCTGGGCGGTAAGACCCTCAGCGGTGAGAAGCTTCGGGGTCCACTGCGAGGTGAAGTTGTAAGCAAACATGATGAAGCTAAAGGCCAGCCACAGCTTGATGGAGGTGCGCAGGAATTGCGGCGAGACGAGGTCCTTGTAGGAGGCCTTGTGGGCGGTGCGGGGGCGGACGCTGACCTCTCCCGTGAGGCCGAGTTTGGCAGCGATGGTACGGACAGAATCCATGCGGCCGCGCGCGGCCAGGAAGTCGGCGGACTCGGGGACAAAAGCAACGGTGAGGAGAAGAGCGGCGACGGTCAGTGCTGCCCCGACCCAGAAGATGGGCTGCCAGCTATCGAAGGAAGAGGCGACAACGCCGCAGAAGGAGGCACCGAGGCCATAGCCGGAGGCGTAGATGGCGACGGCCAGGCCGCGGAAGCGCAGGTTGGAATACTCGCTGACGAGGACGGTGACGCAGACAAGCACGCCGCCGACTCCGATGCCGGTGATGAGGCGGCACAGCAACAGCAGGCTAAATGTAGGCGCGAGGGCGGTGAGCACGAGGCCGACGAGGTCAATGACGAGCGAGACCGTAATGAGGGTGGTGCGCCCAAGGCGGTCAGCCAACGGGGCGAGAAAGAGCGAGCCAAGGCCGATACCGATGAGAGCGGAGGACAGGAGCCAGCCAAGGGAAGAATCGGACAGCGCGAACTCTTCGCTGACGGTGCCTGCGCCGAAGGCCATGGCCACCATGTCGTAGCCGTCGAGGGCATTGAGGAAGAGGGCAATGGCGATGATGAGCCATTGGCGTGCGCCCATGGGGGAGCGGTCGATGAGTTCGCGGATGTCCATGAAAATCTTTCTGCTGATAGAGCGGTTTCGATGTAAGTTAGTGAACCGCTCTGTCTATGTCCACTAACTGCCGTTTTAAATTCAAGGGCGCGCCGCTGAGTGAGGAATAGCGCTCGAGTCTGAGTGGTTTACTAGAGTGGAACAAACTGCGGTAAAATCGCCCCACCATAACCCCAGAGAAAAGAGTTGAAAGGCCTTCATGGCACGTATGCAAGAAAGCGCTGACCTGCTCAAGTGTTCCTTCTGTGGAAAGAGCCAGAAGCAGGTGAAGAAGCTTATCGCCGGCGGCGGCGTCTACATCTGTGACGAGTGCATCGAGCTTTGCAACGAAATCATCGAGGAGGAGCTCGGCGCGGCTCAGGCCGAGGCGGACGAAGAGAAGGAGATGCGCCTTCCGCGTCCTTCGGAGATTTCGGCTTTTCTGGATAAGTACGTCATTGGCCAGGACCAGGCCAAGCGCGTGTTGTCGGTGGCTGTGTACAACCACTACAAGCGCATCAAGGCTGAGGAGGCCGCGGGCCTGGAGGGCCGCCGGAAGAAGGCGCAGGATGAAGAAGTTGAGATTTCTAAGTCCAACATCCTGATGCTGGGCCCGACGGGCTCCGGTAAGACCTACCTGGCGCAGACCTTGGCGCGTTTGTTGGACGTCCCCTTCGCCATCGCGGATGCCACCAGCCTGACCGAGGCTGGCTACGTGGGCGAGGACGTCGAGAACATCCTGCTTAAGCTGTTGCAGGCAGCGGACTTTGACGTGGAGCGCGCGCAGCACGGCATCATCTACGTCGATGAGGTGGATAAGATCTCCCGCAAGTCGGAGAACCCCTCGATTACGCGTGATGTGTCCGGTGAGGGCGTGCAGCAGGCGCTGCTGAAGATCCTTGAAGGAACCGTGGCAGCTATCCCACCGCAGGGTGGGCGCAAGCACCCGAACCAAGAATTCATCCAGCTGGATACGACGAACATCCTCTTCATCGTGGCCGGTGCTTTTGCGGGCTTGGACAAGGTGATTTCGGAGCGCGTGGGCAAGAAGGGCGTGGGCTTTGGCGCCAAGCTGGAAACTAAGGATGAGAAGGAATCAGTCGACTTCTTCTCCCAGGTGCGTCCGGAGGACCTAGTGAAGTTCGGCCTCATCCCGGAGTTCATTGGCCGCCTGCCGGTGGTTGCGACGGTGGATAACCTGGACCGCGAATCGCTGGTCAAGGTGCTCGTGGAGCCGAAGAACTCTCTGGTCAAGCAATACCAGCGCCTGTTCAGCATGGATGGTGCGGAGCTGCACTTCGAAGACGCAGCGCTGGAAGCGATCGCTGAGCTCGCGCTCGAGCGCAAGACCGGTGCCCGCGGCCTGCGCGCCATCATGGAGGAGCTGCTCGTGCCCATCATGTATGACCTCCCAGACCGCGAGGACATCGCCAGCGTCCACATTACGAAGGACTGCGTGACTGACGGCGGCGAGCCGGAGTTCGTCTACTCGGACGAAGCGAAGGAGTCCGCTTAAACCGGCTGTAGATTTATGGCTGGGTGGTGCTGGAAAGCGTCGCTCGGCCATTTTTGCGGCTCAAACCAGAGTGGATGAGAGGAATCGACCATGGAGCTACGTGACGAACAATCACTGCAGGTGGCCAAGCTTTACTATCGCGGAGGGCTGAGCCAAAGCGAGGTGGCCGCTGAGATGGGGTTGTCCCGGCCAACCGTTGCCAAGCTCTTGCAACATGCCAAAACCCGCGGATACGTCACGGTCGAAATCCATGATCCCCGTGAGGACGGCGATGAACTAGGCCAACGCCTAATGGAGCGTTATGGGCTTGAGGATGTTCGTCTCGTCTTTAGCCCTCGTGGTGATGAAGACACGCTTACAGAGGGCTTGGGGCGCGTCGGGGCCAAGATGCTCCATGAACTTGTCCATGACGGTATGAGCGTGGGAATTTCCTGGGGGAATACCATGCACGCAGTGGCGCGGCATATGCAGCCAAAAAGCGTGGCTGGAGTCGAGATTGTACAGCTCAAAGGCGGACATTCGCACTCTATCCGCGTGACGAATGACATGGATACGCTCAAGCGCATTAGTGCGGCGTTTGGAGCCGAGACTCTAAGTCTGCCTCTGCCGGTTATTTTCGACTCTGCGGAAGCAAAAGAAATCGTCGAGAAAGATAGACACATTTCTTCAATTTTGAATGCAGGGCGCCACGCTGATCTTGCGGTTTTCACTGTGGGAGCTGTCTCACGCGATAGCCTGTTGATGAACCTTGGATACCTCAGTGAAGAGGAGATCCATGTGCTTGAACGCCAGGCCGTTGGTGATGCATGCTCGCGTTTTTACACGGCCGATGGGGAGGTGGCTTCGCCAGCTATAGATGCGCGCACTATCGGCATTTCACTTTCAGAACTAAAGGCGATTCCGCAACGCTTCATGGTGGCCGGTGGGCTTCAAAAGATGGCGGCCATCGATACCGCGCTGCGCATGAAGTTGGCGACGCATGTCGTCATCGACAAAGAAACAGCGAACCGATTGCTTCAGCTTTAGGAGAAAACAAACACAAGAGCCCCTCGTGCTGAGAGGCTCTCCTTGGTGCGGGTTAAAGAACCATGGGGGCGACGATGACGCCCACAATGGCAGCATTGAGCATGTTGGTCAAGAAGCCGCCGAACAGGGCCTTAGGCCCGAGTTTCGCAATCTCGCCGCGGCGCTCCGGTACGAGGCCGCCGATCGCTCCAATTTGAATACCGATGGAGGAGATGTTGGCAAAGCCCGCCAGAGCAAAGGAAGAGAGCATGATGGCTTTATCACTGAGCTGGTCGATGCTTTCACCAAAGGCGGTGTAACCAACGAATTCATTGAGGATTGTCTTTTGGCCAATGAAGTTGCCAACCTGCATAACGTCATCCCACGGAACACCGATGAGCCATGCCACCGGAGCGAAGAGGAGACCAAAGAGGCCTTCAAGAGACCAATTGTCTTGACCGAAGATGGAACCTACGCCGCCGAGGATGGCGGAGAGCATCGCGATCATAGCGATAAAGGCAATGAGGAGGCAGGCCACTGAAATGGCAATCTTGCCACCGGCCATGGCACCGCTACTGATGGCATCGATGATGTTCTTGGAATCGTTATCGCGCACGTCCTTGACCGTGGCATCTAGATTAGATTCCTCGGTCTCCGGCATGAGGCCCTTGGCGATAAGAAGGGAACCTGGAGCGTTCATCAAGGATGCGGCCAGAAGATACTCCAACGGTGCGCCCAATAGGGAATAACCAATGAGCGTGGAGCCGGCGACCGAGGCGAAGCCGCCGACCATACAGGTGTAGAGCTCCGAACGAGTGAGCTTGGGCAGGTACGGCTTGATGACGAGAGGGGCCTCCGACTGGCCGAGGAAAACAACTGTCGTGGCCCAGACAGACTCCACCTTGGATGTGCCCATAAGCCAGTTAATGCCCGAACCGACATACTCCACGAAGTACTGGATAACCCGGAGATAGTAGAGCGCAGCAATGATCGCGCCCAAGAAGATGACAACCGGAAGAACATTGAGGGCGAAAATGAAGTCTTCCCCAAGCAAGCCACCGAATACAAACGACGTTCCTTCGTTCGTGAAATCAGTGAGTGTGGTTAGGCTGTGGGAGACCGCTTCGAGAGCTTTGAAGCCGGGCTCCCATGCCAGCACTAGGTAGCAGAAGACAATCTGAAAGGCGAGGCGGTTTCAAGTGGTGGATGCATCACCTGAATAGTTCTTGTATCTTCTCTTCTGGTTTATACCAGTTGAGGACTTTTCTAGGGCGTCCGTTGAGAAGGTCTTGAATGTGTTGGACGTCCTTGTCGGTCGGGTACTAACGTCGCCTCCTTTGGGCAGGAAGTCTCTGACTAGCCCGTTGGTGTTTTCGTTGGTAGGACGTTGCCACGGCGAGTGTGGATCACAGAAGTAGACTGCTAGTCCACGTGCGATGCTCAGCCTGTTTACTTGGGCTAGTTCTACGCCTTGGCCCCAGGTCAGAGTTTTAGTGATGTTGTGTATTTTGCCGGTAAACATCTCGATTAACTTATCGACAGTCGTGGCGGATGGGGTTGCCCGCAAATCGTGGACACGTAGT
>NZ_KV805155.1:0-56908 GCF_001811545.1 Corynebacterium sp. HMSC074A09
CCCGACGTGTCTACTTTCCGGGGGTCAGGCCCGGGAAAATTCCCTAATCCTTCCCTAATAGCACCAGGAAAGGCAACCATGACCACCCCACAAACCACCACCAACCCGGCACGCCGGAGTACCGGCACGCCACGCTTGCGGCACCTCATTCACCACATCGAACCACACGGAGTAATCCACACTCTATGCGGCCAACGCCTCTACAAGAATAAGGGTGCCACCACCGGGGCGTCGTAGGCTTCATCATCCACATCGGCCACGCCAAGCACCCCGTGGTCACCCCGGAGTTCTTTACTAACGGCCGCTATGTGTGGACCATCCTCATGGTCTTCTTCGTCTACTCCACCCAGATGGGCTTCATTTTCCTGCTGCCATTTGCCGCACATGACCTGCATGGCATGAGCATCGACAAGGCCTCCCTGCTGATGATCCCGGGCTATATTTGCGCCATCCTCATTGGTATTTTCTCCGGCAAGATCGGTGGCGTTTTGTCCTCTCGCGCCACCATCTACACCGCTTTCGCCCTTGTCGCCGGCGCGCTGGTGGCGGCCGCGCTCTTCGTGCAGCTTCACGTCGCCGTACTCATCCTGGTCATCGTGGCCTTTGCCTCCGGCTTTGCGCTGATGTACGCCCCGCTGGTCAATACCGCACTGCGCAATATCACCGCCACCAAGTCCGGCATCGCGATTGGCTTTTATAACCTGACCATCAATATCGCCATCCCACTGGGCATTGCCTATACGGCAAAGCTGCAGGACCTCACCAGCTATAACACCGTGCTGTGGATCCTCGCGGCAGTCGCCGCCATCGGTATTGCCCTGTACGTCGTCTCTGACCTCAAGATGGCCCGTTCCGAATCCCGCCTAACCCGCTCAGGAGAACAATTATGACTTCCCGCACCGACGTTGCTTCCATCATCGACCACACCCTGCTCAAGCCGGAGGCCACCCCGGAGCAGTTCCGCGCCTTGGTCAATGAGGCGGCCGAGCTGGGCACCTACTCCGTCTGCGTTTCCCCGTCCGCCCTGCCCATCGAGGTTCCAGAATCCATGCACATCGCCACCGTCGTGGGCTTTCCCTCCGGTGCCGTAAAGCCGGAGATTAAGGCCGCTGAGGCAGCCCGCGCGGTTGCTGATGGCGCCGAAGAGGTGGACATGGTCATCAATATCCCCCTGGCCATCGAGGGCCGCGCCGAGGATCTGCAGGCCGAAATCCAGGCCGTGCGCGATGCCATCCCTGGCAAGGTGCTCAAGGTCATCATCGAGTCTGCCGCGCTTTCCGACGACGCCATTGTCCTCGCCTGCAAGGCCGCCGCAGCCGCCCAGGCGGACTTTGTCAAGACTTCCACCGGTTTCCACCCCGCCGGCGGTGCGTCCACCCACGCGGTCACGCTCATGCGCGAGACCGTAGGCGACGCTCTCGGCGTTAAGGCATCCGGCGGCATCCGCAGCGGCAAGGATGCACTGGCAATGATCGAAGCCGGCGCTACCCGCCTGGGGCTGTCTTCCTCCGCCAAGATCCTCGAGGAGCTTTAAGCCATGCCCGCACACACGAACTTCGATGTCGACTACGCCCGCACCTGGGCCGAACACGATCCGGATGCGGACACCGCCCGCCAGGTACTGACGTGGATCGAGGAAGGCAATTCCGAAGAACTCGCCGCGGCCTTCGCTGGCCCCTTGAACTTCGGTACCGCGGGCCTGCGCGCCGCCGTGGGGGCGGGCGAATCCCGTATGAACCGCGCCGTGGTCATCCGCACCACCTACGGGCTTATCACCTGGCTCAACCAGCAGGTCGATGCCCCGGTCGTCGTCATTGGCTGCGATGCCCGCCACGGTTCCGCGCAGTTCCAGCGCGATGCCGCCCAGGTCATCTCCGCCGCCGGCGGTAAGGCCCTGGTTCTGCCTGCACAGAACCCGACCCCACTGACGGCTTTTACGGTTCGCTCCTTGGGCGCAGATGCCGGCATTATGGTCACCGCCTCCCACAACCCTCCAGCCGATAACGGCTACAAGGTGTACTTGGGCGGCCGCATCGCCACCGGCCCAGGCGAGGGCGTGCAGCTTATTTCTCCGGCAGACTCCGAAATTGCCGCCGCTATCGCTGCGGCTCCCTATGCCGACGAGGTTGCGCTTTCTTCTGAGCGCATCGAGGACGTCGATACCCGCGAGGACTATCTCGACCGCGCCGCCCAGCTAGTCGGTGACAGTACCGATATCACCATCGCGCTGACCGCCATGCACGGCGTGGGGGCCGAGCTCGGCAAGGAACTGCTTTCCCGCTGTGGCTTCCGCGTCTCGCTGGTGCCCGAGCAGGCCGAACCCGACCCTGACTTCCCTACGGTGTCCTTCCCCAACCCGGAAGAACCCGGCGCCTTAGACCTTGGAATCAAGCACGCTGAGGAGATCGATGCCGATATCCTTATCGCTTATGACCCAGATGCCGATCGCTGCGCCGCCGCCGTCCCCACGGCGGAAAACTCTTGGAGCCAACTAAGCGGCGACGAAACCGGTGCCCTCCTGGGCGATTACCTTGCTCGCCGCGGCGCTACCGGTAACTTCGCCAATTCCCTGGTCTCCTCCCGCCTGCTCGGGCGCATCGCCGCGCACTACGGTCTCGGCCATAAGGAAACGCTTACCGGTTTCAAATGGATCGCCCGCACCCCAGAGCTATCCTTCGGCTATGAAGAGGCCATTGGCTTTTGCCCCGATCCCGCCGCGGTCAGCGACAAAGACGGCATTTCTACTTCCGTCGTACTTGCCAGCCTTGCCGCTGAATGCAAGGCCGCTGGAACTAGCTTGCTAGGCCGCTTGGAAGAAATCTACGCCACGGTTGGCGCACTGCACACGCAGCCGTTGACCTTCCGCGTAGAAGACTTGAGCCTCATTGCTCAAGCAATGGAGAAGGTCTCCGCGAACCCACCGACCGAGCTTGCTGGCTCCCCTATAACCAAGGTGGAAAAGTTCGCCCAAGGCTCGAAGTTCTTCACCGACAACGATGACCTCGTCATCGTCCGCCCCTCCGGCACTGAGCCCAAGCTCAAGTGCTACCTCGAGTCCCCCGACGCCGATCGCCTCGATGCCATCGCCGCCGATCTGCGCGAGTACTTCGGGCTCTAAGCCGCCACGCTCTACGCTTTAGCCGCTGCTGCCCTCGGTTTCTCTTTCACAGGGACAGCAGCGGCTTTTATCCGGCATGAACCGCAGCATAGACACCGTGGTTCCTTCGGCATTTTTCTTTGACCTCAGCCAGGGTGTCGACTACACGAGGGGAACCTCAGCAGTTCCTCTTTAGGATTTCGCCTCTGCCTCAAGAACGAAAAGGCGTTTACCCCAGCCAACAGCCGTGGTGGAGGCAATAAAAGCGCCGTTGTCAGCGACAGCAGCGTTGATGTCTTCCTGAGTCGGTATCTTGGTGCCGAACATGGAAAGCCTCACCATGTCCTCTTCATAGGAATGCTCATCTCCGCCTACCGTATCGATAACCTCGGTAAAGATATAAACCCGCCGGAACGTATCCTTACTTATTGCACGGTTTAATTGGTGAGCTACTTCCTCGCTACCAAAGACACCCCAGGGATCGATGAAAACTACATCAGTTGCCCACACATAGTCCACTTCAGTGGGATAAAAACCGCTTCCCTCGCCATTCGTCTCGCATCGTGCACGAGAGGTTACTGCGATTTCCTGTAGCACCGCTTCCGAGGAAGCATCACTGATAATACGGCTCTGGGCATGCTCCCATCGTCGGAGTATTTCATCTGCATATACCGCGCCTCCCTGGCCAATGATGAGAACGCGAGCGGTTTCATCTAAATACTGCTGTAGTGCCTTAGCTGCCGAAGGAGCAGTCCACCCAGCGCTCACATTCTTTTGCTCAAAGCGTTCGGCCACGAGTTGTGGGTCACGGCTAACATACTCTGACCACGGCAATCCCTTTTCCCCTTGAGGTGCTGACTCACCGGTACGAAGACTGTGCTCAAGTCGCATCAGCGCCATCGCCTCAAGATGCGCAGGCCCGCTTAACCAGCGCACCGCATTTGAATCTGGGTCCGCCAGTTCCATTCCCATTGCAGTCAACGTGAGGGCGTCCCCGCTGATTTCGACGAGTTGAAGAGCGGCCAAGTAACGGACAAATCTTCCCAAAGCCTCCTCGTGAAGTTCTGCCGCAACAGCAAGGGCAGGGACTGTGTTGGCACCCGCATCGATTTCTTGAAATAGTCCTAAACGTACTGCAGTGCGAAGCGCAAAGGCCGAGTTCAACTCAGCTAAATCATGGATATTATGCAAAACACTATTACTACTGCTCGATGCGTTTCCTTTGCCGTGTTTCGGGTTAGTACGCCGCCAGTAGCCCGTGATTTCTTGATGCTCAGGGGTAATTCCGGAAGCTTTAAACAAACGGCGCAGCGGTTTTAGCCGAGAAGCTTCCCCTGCCGCCCATACGTATCCTTCGCCATCAGGCAATAATGAAGGAGAAGTAGCTTCAAAAAGCGCCCTAGTCTTTTCCACGAAGTCCTCACCCCGTTCGCGTACCGCCCAGTGGACCTGTACTGAATCGGAAATGTCTAAGCTCTGAATATCAGCGCTCGTAGGAACCTCTATCACCGCAATCGCAGGGTGCCCGCACGGGAGTGATTCTACGCAGCGGCCAATTGCCGGGAGCGCAGTCTCATCTCCTGCCAAAAATAGCCAATCGGTATGCGTAGGTAACTGTGCACAAGACTTCGGACCTGCCACAAAAATGGCGTCACCTATTCGAGCGTTCTGTGACCAGTTTTCTGCTAGGCCCTCACCGTGGCGCGCGAAATCTATTGCTAACCGCTGGTTAGCAGCGTCAAAGTGGCGGACCGTGTATGTCCGGAATAGATTTTTGACAGCTTCTGGCCACAGTAGGTTGCCATCTTTTTGGGCGATTGGGTGCGGCCTTTCTCCAGTTTCCGGATCCGGGAAGATCAGCCGAACGTCGTCATCAAAACCATTGCTTAATAATGCAGGAACGGAAAAACCATCGTGTTTGTGCTCCTGGAGTTGCTCTCCGCTGAGCGTAATGCGCCGCATGCATGGCGATATATCTTCGACATTTTGCACATATAATTCCCGGTAAGAGATTGGATAAATTTCTCTACCTCGACTGTTTCTGGGCATAGTTTTAACCATTCCTTTTGGTCAAGTTGATTTTTATTTCGTTGCCGGAGAGGCAAGAACGAACTCACCACTTCCTTGGACTTCATCACCTAAAACAACGCCTTCCGATAAATCGGAAGGCGTTCATGACTACCTGCTGCAACGAAGTGAGCCCCTTCTAGCAGGTATCAGGGTTGTGCGGGCCTTGACTACTTTCCAACCTTTTCCAGCGTCGGCATCGTCTTATCCAATACCCAAGCTCGACTCAAGCTCGTCGGGTTGTTAAGTCCGGCGACGACGGCTGAATCACCAGCGAGAGTCGCATCGGCTTTCACCTGTGGCAAATCTTTGTATCCCGGAATATTTTCAACCTCTTCGATTGAGCCGTCGCGGTTATAAATAACCATGAAATCAGCGGCTAGGTAGGAAACATTTTCCCGGGGAAAGCGTGACGCGGCCACTATTATTAGCTGGGACGGATCCGTCCGTCAGCTTGTCCGGGAACTTCATGCCCAGATCGTAGATGAAGGAAGCACCCGGATCCTCAGGGTCAGCAACGGCGCCAAAGGAGCCTTGGGCGAACTGGGAAACAACGCCGGTTTTACCGGAGAGGTTAGGCAATTTTTCCTTTGCGTCGGAGAAACGCTTCTGATCCTCTTCAATAGCTTTCTTCGCTTCGGATTCCTTATTGAAGATCTTGCCCAAAGCTTCTAGCTGAGATTCCCAGCCAATTCCTTCACCCTTATCGGAGATTCCGCCGAGAGTCGGTGCGATTGCAGACAATTCCTTGTAATGAGCCTCGGAAATTGTCCAGTAGTCGCCAACGATGAAGTCGGGTTCGATTGCCGCGATTTGTTCCTGGGGCAGAGTCTTGAAGTCTGTCTGATCGATCACCTTGACGCCATCGAGCTTGGCCTCGCGCCAAGGCGAGTTCTTGTCTATTCTATGCTGCACAACGGCAGCTGGTTTAATTCCAAGTTCCAGCAGGTTATCAACGGCCGTTCCTACGGCAACCACGTTTTGCGGGTTGACCGGATACGTGTCCGTTCCCCGTGCGTGCTCAATGGTCACGTATTCTGCAACCTCGGAGGTTGTTGCCGCTTCATCGATTGAATCGTTCGACGAGCAGCCCGACAGAACTAATCCGGCACAGATAGCGGCAGCAATGAATGACCGCGCACCTCTTTTTACTGACATCCTTTATCCTTAAAGTCGGTTTCCTCAAGCTACCTTTCAGCTCTTTTCATCAGAATTTTCGGTAAACCCGAAGGTAACTTTTAAGTTAGGTTAGCATTACCTATGCCACGTTGCAATAGTTTATTCTAGTTATTGATCTATAGTTATTACCTACCTAAAGGGGTATACCTTCACCCTTTCGCACAACGACAGGGGCGATATCAGACAGCTACTTGTATGCATTTTCATCAATGTCCGAGGACACGGTCACGATAAGTTCTGGATCGTCTTTTCGATACGCGGAGTATCGCCCTCGATTCTGTCGTTATGCCGAATGCCGACGCCAGCGGCGTAGCCGCATTTACGCCAATCCCTAATCTCCAGCAACTTATTTTGAACGCCCCTTAAGTAAATGAAGGCTTACCTTACTTTAAGTGGTAATATGTTTTCCCATGATTGACAACCACCCCCAGCAAAAGTCTGAGCCACAACTCGGCCGAAGCTCCCCTTCCAGAGGTGGCAAGTACCCGATCGCGGAGGAACGATCCTGTGGGCACGTCGGGATATATGGAATTTTGTCAACCGCACTGGGACGAATTCACCGTTACGCACCTCTCCCGCCCCCACAACTTAGGATTTCCCATCGTGATCGATATGGCAGAGATGACCGGTCATGAGCGTCTCTCGTCCTTCTTGGGCCATCGGGTCACAGCACCCTTGGATCTGGACTCGGAGCTCCTCATGGTTTTGTCCGGGCCAGACTACCGAAGCACCAGCGCCTACTGGGCACTCTTTAGGGCCTACTTCACGGACATCGGAAAGCAGCAGTGGGCAGGCCAACAGGCTCGGTTATGTGGTCGCCTGCAGCTAGGTGCGGGCTGGCAGCCACTGCAGGGATTGGAGGCCACGCTATGAGTGTGCGCACTACCCGCCTACTGGGCCTAGGGGTACTGTTCCTACTGGTCCTCGGCGGCACGATCTGCAGTTTGCTGTACGGTGCCCGTTCCATTCCTGCGGAGGATGTGTGGGCCGCGCTGCGGGATCTCCCAGGGGCGAGCGGCTCCCAAGACGAAGTTCCAACCAATCAACGCGTAGTAGCCGAGCTGCGGCTACCGCGCACCCTGCTGGCCATTATGGTGGGGGCGGCACTAGGAGTGGCCGGTGCTCTCATTCAGGGCCATACCCGCAATCCCCTGGCAGATCCGGGAATCCTAGGTGTCAGCTCCGGCGCGGCCCTGAGCGTTGTGGTCAGCTTCGCTCTGTTTGGCATCACCGCCCCGTGGGCCACCGCAGTAGTAGCCTTCCTCGGCGCGATCGCAGCCACTGCACTAGTCTTCGGCCTAGCCTCCGCAGGCAAAGCAGCAGTGGACCCTTTGACCTTAGTACTGGGCGGAGCCGCACTGTCGGCGGTATTAAGCGCCATTACCAGCGCATTCGTTCTCACCAATGACAATAACCTGGATCGAATGCGCTTTTGGACCGTCGGTTCCCTTGCCGGTCGGGATATGAACATTGCACTAGGCATCCTGCCGTTTATAGTGCTGGGACTGATCCTGGCGTTTGCCACCGGCCCACAGTTGAACATCTTGAACTTAGGCGACGACGTGGCCGCAGGACTCGGCATCAACAACGCGGCCGCAAGACTTGGCGGCATGGGCATCATCGCACTGCTGGCCGGGGCGGCCACGGCTGCAGCGGGCCCGCTGGGCTTCATTGGTCTGGTAGTGCCCCACATTGTCCGGGCTCTCACAGGCCCAGATTACAAGTGGATTTTGCCTTACTCTGCACTGGCCGGCGCGGCACTGTTGCTGTGTGCGGACGTAGTGGGCCGCCTCATCGCCCGCCCCGGGGAGCTCCAAGCGGGCATCGTATTGGCCTTCGTTGGCGCGCCGTTCTTCCTCGCCTTAATCTCTCGGAAAAAGGTGATGACGCTGTGATACGACATAACAAGGCTGTACAGGATAAACAAAGCACTTCGTGGCAGATGCCGGGCAGGGTGCCATTCCGAGCTGGGCCAATCTCCTTTCTCTGGCGCCCGCGGGTGGTGCTGGTGTGTCTTATCGCCACAGCGCTCATTGTCTTTTTAGGAGCACTCTCCATCGGACTGGGCGACTACCCTATTTCCGTCCCCCGAGTACTACAGGTGATCTTTCATGGGGAAGGATCCCGCGTGGAAAAACTCGTGGTCCTCGAGTGGCGCATGCCTCGAGTAGCCACAGCCATCGCGGTCGGCTGCGCACTGGGACTTTCTGGAGCGCTAACCCAGACGGTCACCCGGAACGCGTTGGCCAGCCCCGATATCCTCGGCATCACCACGGGCGCCTCTGCCATGGCCGTAACGGTCATCGTGCTCGGCGGTGGCGGCAGCGGCTTCGCCGGCTGGCTCGCTGGAATTGGGATTCCCTTGGCCGCGTTTCTGGGCGCGATACTGAGCACCACGGCTATCTGGGCGTTGGCTTGGCGGCGCCACGCGGATTCCTACCGCCTCGTACTCGTGGGCATCATCATTACCGCGCTGCTAAGTTCCTACATCAATTTCCTCATGGTCCGCGCGGAACTGCGGGATGCCAGCCAGGCACAGTTCTGGCTCACCGGGTCCCTGGCCAAGTCGGAGTGGAATACCACCATCCCCATGGTCGCCCTTGTGATTGTATGCGCCCCGTTGCTGGCTTGGATCTCCCACCAAACGCTGGCCACCACTCTGGGACCCGATCTAGCCCGAGCGCTGGGCCAGCGAGTCAACGGCGTGCAGGTGGCAATGCTGGCGTTGGCCGTAGCGCTAGCTGCGGTAGCTGTTTCCGCTGCCGGCCCCATCGGATTCATCGCCTTTGTAGCGCCTCAAGTAGCCCTTCGGATGTGCGGCGTACCCAGTCCCCCGCTTGCGGCGTCGGCTCTTACCGGCGCAGTACTGTTACTAGGTGCGGACATCGTGACCCAAACTATTCTGCCGGTGGAACTTCCGGTGGGTATTGTCACCTCCGCGCTGGGCGGTATCTTCCTCATTTACCTACTCGTTCAACGCACTAGGAGCACAGACGCATGACCTCCCCCATACCTCAGTCAAGCGCAGACCAACCGAATACCACCAGTAGCGTGGTCGCTTCCTCGGTCACGGTAGGCTACGGCCAGCGCACCATCATCCGCGATCTCAACGCCACGTTCCCAGCGGGAAAAATCACCACTATCGTGGGGCCCAACGGGTGCGGTAAATCGACCTTGCTGCGTGCCATGTCCGGACTGCTCGACCTCGATACAGGGACCGTATATGTAAATGGACAAGATATCTCGGCCATCAAGCGCAAGGACGTCGCCCGAAAACTGGCAGTGTTGCCCCAATCACCCGTGGCACCTGAAGGCCTGTTGGTCTCCGATCTGGTAGCCCGCGGTCGGCACCCGCACCAAGCATGGTTCCGGCAGTGGTCCTCTACCGACGAGGAAGCAGTCTTCGCGGCTCTAAGCCAGACCGGTTCTGCAGATCTTGCGAGCCGTACGTTGGATGAGCTTTCCGGAGGCCAGCGCCAGCGGGCGTGGATCTCCATGGTGCTAGCGCAAAACACCGACATCCTCTTCCTAGACGAGCCGACCACTTACCTTGACCTGGCTACCTCCGTGGACATCCTCGAACTTGTCGATAGCCTGCGTCAGAAACTAGGAAGAACCGTAGTAATGGTGCTGCACGATCTAAACCTGGCGGTGCGCTACTCCGATTACCTTGTGGTTATGAAGGAAGGCCAGGTAATAGCTTCCGGCCCACCCGCCGATATCATCACCGCAGAGCTGCTGCAGCAGGCTTTTGATCTGCGGGCACGGGTGATCGAGGATCCGGAGACTGGAGATCCGCTCATCGTTCCACTCAGAATGAAGCGCCCTGGGTTTAGTTCCTCCCTCAGCTAAGGATTCCTCCGCTAGCCAACCTTCCGCATCAATCTTTGAGGGGAAGGAATGCCCAGGGCGGTGAAACGCACCATCCGGCCCGGTGTATTCCGCATAGACGCGCTTGCCCTTAACCGACACCTTGCCGAATGCCCGGCGCGTGCGCTCAGCCTTCCTCCGTGCCATTGCCACACCTTCCACAACGAGGGACTAGGGACTAGGGAAACGTTCCCTATTCATTCCCTAATCAGAGTCATTTAGTGGCAACTCGTGGCCACCTGTGGCAACACAGTATCATGCCAATGAACTGCACAGATACAGCAAATCCCCCGGTGAACGCTCACCAGGGGAAATGCTATCTGTGGAGCCGCCGGGAATTGAACCCGGGTCCTTCGTCACCTCGCCAGGGCTTCTCCGTGCGCAGTCTGCACAGGATCTCTACTCGGCCCTCCGGCTCGGGCAAACTCGCTCCGGATGATGGGCCCAGTTGCTCTAAAAGTCCCCAACCGGCCGAACAACAAACCGGTCAGGCAAGTTCCCTAGTCGATGCCAGGTTCTAGGTCAGGAACATAACCTAGGCTGACAGACACGCGTCGCTGGAATTAGGCAGCGAGGGCGTAGTCACGCTGAGAGTTCTTCTCTGCGTTTATTGGTTGCTACGACGCTTAACGGTGGTCTCTAGCCTGCACCGGCACGCTTCCCCTGGCTCAATGTACGAAGTCGAAACCAAGTCGACCCCTCGATTACACATTGCTGTGAAAGCTGCGCAGAACGCGCCTTGACGCGCCCTACGGTTTGTTCAACGCTACTGCACCCGCCCCTATTCCCGCAAGCTCCACCGCAGGCCACGTGAGGTATAGCTTTCATAAGCACCCCCTTGTGATTAGCGTCATCTTAATCGCTGTTAAGGTATGTGAGTCCAAATCCCCTACGTTGTTAAAGGTTGCGAAGTGAGCACAACCGCTGAAAACTCCCGCTCCCCAGAAATCGACCACCGCCAGGCAAGTAATACCGAATGGGCCATCTCGCTTTTCGGCACCGCGGTGGGCGCTGGTATTTTGTTCCTCCCCATCAACGCCGGCAGCTTCGGCTTCTGGCCCCTCCTCGTGGCTACGCTTTTGATTGGCCCGATGACGTACTTCTCTCACCGCGGCCTAGCCCGAATGATTTGTGCATCGCCGCGCCAGGGCGAGGACATCACAGCCGTTGTGACCGACTACTTCGGCAAACGCGCAGGCTTTATCATTTCGGTGGTTTATTTCTGCGCGATTTTCCCCATCGTTTTAATTTATGGTGTATCGATCACCAACACGGTCAACAGCTTCATCGTCAACCAACTGAACGGACCGACATTTCCACGCCCACTGTTGGCATTCCTTCTCGTGGGCATCATGACCATCGTCTTCGCCTTCGGCCAACGCATCGTGCTCGCCGTGACGCAGTTCTTGGTCTATCCCCTGATCTTCTGCCTCGGCGCGCTATCCATCTACCTCATCCCGCGCTGGGACGTCGCTTCCTTCATGGAGGTGGGCAACAGTGATTGGCGCATCGTCGGCGCTGTCGCCCTCATCATCCCCGTGCTGGTCTTCTCTTTTAACCATTCACCGGCGATTTCCCAGTTCTCCTTGGCTATGGTCGCCGCGCACGGCCGCGAGAAGAGCTCCGAGAACGCCTCGCGCGCGCTGGCACTGACCGCGATTCTGCTCACTGTGTTCACCATGTTTTTCGTATGGTCCTGCACTCTCACGCTTGGTGCAGACGGCCTAGCAGAAGCCCGCGAACAGAATTTGCCGGTCCTGTCCTACCTGGCCAACGTCACCGGCGTTCCGGTCTTGGCTTTCCTCTCCCCCATCATCGCGATGATTGCCATCATCTCCTCCTACTTCGGGCACGTGCTGGGCGCTACCGAGGGTGGTAACTTCCTGCTGCGCAGCGCCGCCCCGCGCGCCACGGCGAAGCTATCGGAAAAGCAGCTCAACTCCATCATGCACGGCATCATCTTTGTCTGTGCATGGATCGTGGCCATTATCGATCCGTCGATCCTGGGCCTCATTGAGGCCATCGGCGGCCCCTTCATCGCCTCGATCCTCTACCTGTTGCCGATGTATGCCATCCACCGCATCGACGCTCTCAAGCAATTCCGAGGCCGCCCCAGCAACGTCTTCGTCGTCTTCACGGGCCTTATCGCCGTGGGAGCAACCGTGTGGAGCCTTTTGGCCTAGCGCTCCTCCAACCACGCCTTCAACACAGTCGCGTGGTTAACCTCGCGGTCCTTGGCGGCGAAGAGCAGGGTGACGTCGCCAGCCGCAGCAAGCTGGCGCAGTTGCTCAAGCTCCTCGCCGTTATTGTCGTCGAGCTCCGCACGGTAGCGCCGGGCAAACTCTTCGAAGGCGTCGGCATCGTGCCCCCACCACTTCCGCAGCTCCGCGCTGGGCGCCACGTCCTTGAACCAGTGGTCATAGGATAGACGCTCCTTGGCCACGCCACGGGGCCAGAGCTTATCGACGAGCACCGCTTCCCCACGCAGCTCCTCGTCACCGTGAATAACGTCATGAACCTTGGCCGTATAAATCATGGCTTCCAGCTTAGGCGTTAATCCCCTTTACGCGGCGTCCAAGCTCGCGGGTAATCTCGCGGTCCTGGTCGCGGCGCTTAATCGCCTCGCGCTTATCGTAGTCCTGCTTACCCTTGGCCAAGCCGAGCTCACACTTGGCGCGGCCATTCTTCAGGTACACCTTGAGCGGAATCAGCGTCTTATTGCCGTCGCGCACCTGGCCCATAAGCTTGTCAATCTCCCGACGGTGCAGCAGCAGCTTGCGCGTGCGCTTCGGTGAGTGATTCGTCCACGTACCCTGGGAATACTCCGGGATATGGAGATTGCGGATATAAACCTCACCGTCGTCGATGGTGGCGAAGGCATCCGCCAGTGAGATTTTGCCTTCGCGCATCGACTTAATCTCGGTGCCCACGAGCACCATGCCGCATTCCAGGGTGTCGAGGATGGTGTAGTCGTGGCGGGCACGTCGGTTGGTGGCCAGAGTCGAGTTATTATCGACGGCCACCTTTTTCTTCTTTGCCTTCTTCGCCATAGTTCGGACTATATTACGCTACAGCCAGGCAAAATCCACATCGTTGCTCAGAGCCTATGTCCGCACATAAGCGCGCATGGTTACCTGCGCGGTCAGCGCAGCGCACAGGATTGCCACCAACCCCACGATGGGCAGCGCCGTCCAGACGTCCCCAGAGGTCACCGGGGCCAACAGCTGGTTGTGGTACAAGTCCTTCAGCGCGGGATCGATCACGGTGTTCTTTCCCACGATGACGCCGACCCCGGCGAGGATAACGCCACCCACAGCGCCAAGGACCGCCTCCAGGATGAAGGGCGCGTGGGTAATCCACCGCGAGGCACCGACCATGCGCATAATCGCGGTTTCCCGCTGGCGCTGGTAGGCGGCAATCTGCACCATGTTCGCAATCAGCATGATGGCGGCCAGCGCCATGACAGCGGCAACGACAAACGTGGCATTCCGGATGGCATCCAAGTTGCCGGCGGCGCTGCGCACCTCCTCCTGCTGGTCGATGATGTCGCTGACGGCAGGATTCGACGCGATGGCGTCGATGGGCGCGGTATCCGTCGGGTCCTTCAGCCGCACATGGAAGGCCGCCGGCAACGCATCTGGGGAGGTTTCTTCAACCATGACCGGATCGGTCTCCTTGAACAGCTCCACGAAGCGCTGGTAAGAGTCCTCACGGTTGCGGTAGTTGACAGACTCAATATCCTCATCTGCTTCCAGCTTCTTCCTTAGCCCCGCACAGGCAGAGTCCTTGCACTCCGGATCGTTGGCGGAAATATCTTCGTTGAGCTGGACCATGACTTCGACGCGCTCGAGGTAAATATCCTTCGTCTCATTGGTCATCTGCGTGACCAGAACACCGGCCACCACCAAGGCCACCGAAATGGCCGTGGTAATCACCATGGCGATAGTCATGGTGATGTTGCGACCGAGTCCCTTGAAGGCCTCTCTAAAAACAAAGCCCAGATTCACTTAGACCGCCTCCCCATACATCGCGTTCTTCTCATCGCGCACGAGCGTGCCGTTGTGCAGCTCAATCACACGCTGGCGGGCCTCGTTGACCGCACGCGCGTTATGCGTCGACATCACCACGGTGGTTCCTCGGCGGTTGATCTTGGTGAGCAACGACATGATCTCCGCGGCAGTGGAGGGATCGAGATTGCCCGTGGGTTCGTCGGCAAGCAGCAGCTTGGGACGGTTGACAAAAGCCCTCGCGATCGCCACGCGCTGTTGCTCACCGCCGGAGAGCTCATGTGGCATGCGGTGCTGCTTGGCTCCCAGGCCGACCATGTCGAGAACCTCGGGGACCTGCTTGGCAATCCGTGCTTTGCGCTTGCCAATGACCTCGAGGGCAAAGGCAACATTGTCGTAGACATTGAGCTTGGGCAGAAGGCGGAAGTCTTGGAAGACGTAGCCGATGGACTGACGCAGCCTATTGACCTCGCGCCCCTTCAACGCGTTGACGTGGAAGTCCCCAAAGTAGATATCTCCCGAGCTCACATTTGTCTCGCGGACCATGAGCTGGAGGAAGGTCGACTTGCCAGAACCGGACGGGCCGATGAGAAAGACGAATTCGCCGTCTTTTATCTCAAAGGACACGTTGTCCAGCGCGGGCCTCGTGGAGGTCGGATAGACCTTGGACACATTCTCGAAAGTGATCACTTAAGCCACATTAGCAACAATTATTACTCGGGCCTAGGACTCCTGCTGCGCCATGCGCCACCGAATACCAGATTCCAAGAAACCATCGATATCCCCGTCCAAGACTTTGGAAGGGTCTCCCACCTCGTAATTCGTGCGCAGATCCTTGACCATCTGGTAGGGATGCAGCACATAGGAACGCATCTGATTACCCCAGGAGGCATTGCCACCCGCGCCCAGTGCATCGAGCTCCGCGCGCTCCTCCTGGCGTTTGCGCTCCAGCAGCTTCGCCTGCAGCACGCGCATAGCCGAAGCCTTGTTCTGGATCTGGGACTTTTCGTTCTGACAGGTCACCACGATGCCAGTCGGGATGTGCGTCAAGCGCACCGCCGAATCCGTCGTGTTGACCGACTGACCACCCGGGCCCGAGGAGCGGTAGACGTCCACGCGCACGTCCGAATCCGGCACTTCGATGGAGTCGGTTTGCTCCACCACCGGCAGCACCTCCACCTCCGCGAACGAGGTTTGGCGGCGGGCTTGGTTATCAAAAGGAGAAATACGCACCAAGCGGTGCGCGCCCTGCTCGACGGAAAGCTGGCCATACATGTATTCACCATGCACCACGAAGGTAGCGGACTTAATACCGGCTTCTTCGGCATAGGAAATGTCATAAACATCCACCTTGTGGCCGTTTTTCTCCGCCCAGCGCGTGTACATGCGCATGAGCATCTCCGCCCAGTCCGCGGCATCCACGCCACCGGCTCCGGAACGGATGTGGATCACCGCCTCACGCTCGTCATACTCACCGGACAACATGGTGGTCACCTCGAGCGCCTCGATGGCCGCGCCGAGCTCTTCCAGCTCCGTATTCACGAGCTCCTGGGAGGCCTCGTCGCCTTCCTCCTCCGCCAGCTCAGACATCACGGGCAGATCCGCAATGCGCCCGCGCAGGGAGGTAAGCTTGCGCAGCTTTGCCTGCTGTGCCGAGAGCTCCGAGGTCACCTTCTGTGCATGGTCAGGGTCATCCCACAGCGACGGGTCCCCTGCCTGGGCCTCGAGCTCGCGCACGCGCTCGGACACCGCCTCCGGGTCCATCACCTTTTCAATGGAGGTCAAGGTGGCGCTGAGTTCCTCAAGTCGTGCTGTTTGTTCCGGACGCATAGCCCCCTACTCTACTTATTCTTTCTCCCTGATTAGCCATCGGCCGCGTTTAGCGCGACAATAGGCGGCATGAGTGACCAGCCAAGCCTCACCGAGATGATCGATGCCATCATCAAGACCTTCATCGTCGCCCATGCCGACGATACCGACGCCCACCTTGCCCAGGCGCTTGTTTATAACGCCGGCCGCCTGGCCTGGCGCCTGCGCGAGCAGGGAGTAGACGTCGAGCAAAAGACCTCCGTCTCCGATGTCGTCACCGACGCTGACTTCGCCGCCGAGCGCTTCGTCGCTGGTGTCCTCGAAGCCCTGCGCGGCGAGGACGGCATCGTGGGCGAGGAGGGTGCGAACCGTGAGTCGGCCTCCGGCCGCACCTGGGTCATCGACCCCGTCGACGGCACCTACAACTTCGCTTCCGGGTTCGATTACTGGTGCTCTGCACTCGCGCTTATCGACGCTGAAGGGGTCATCCTCGGCGCCGTTCACCGCCCCGCTATGGGCTACACCTGGTTTGGTGGCCGCGACTTCCCCACCAGCCTGGATGGCAAGGACGTTGCCAAGCTTGCCGACACCCCCGCCGACAAACTGTGCTTGTCGACGTACCTGCACCCTACGTCCATGATCGACCCGAAAATCGCTGCTGCCTGGGAGAAGGTAGCTCCGCACTTCGCCACCGTGCGTATGCTGGGTGCGGGCTCCGTGGATCTCTCCTGCGTGGCGGATGGCACGTGGGGCGCGTGGATGCAGCACTCGGTCAAGGACTGGGATTGGTATCCCGGCCAGGCGCTGGTGCTGGCCGCGGGCGGCGCGGCGCGCAAGGTTGAGGCCGGCGGTGTGGAATGGTGTATCGCGGGTAATAAACAGGTAGTTGATCAGATGGAGGAATGGCTCCGTGGGTAAGTACAAAGAAGATCTCGGCTTGGCATTGGAGATGGCGGGCCATGCGGACGCCATCACGATGCACCGCTTTGAGGCTGCAGACCTGTCCGTCAAAGAAAAGCCGGACATGACCCCGGTCTCCGATGCGGACTTGGCCTGCGAAAAAGCCATCCGTGAGGCACTGAAGCGCTCCCGCCCGCGCGATGAAGTTTTGGGCGAAGAGTTTGGCGGCGAGGCTTGTTTCGAGGGCCGTCAGTGGGTCATTGACCCCATTGACGGCACAAAAAACTTCGTGCGCGGCGTTCCCGTCTGGGCCACGCTGATCGCTCTGTTGGAGGACGGCGAGCCGGTCGTCTCCGTCGTCTCCGCCCCAGCCCTGCGGCGCCGCTGGTACGCGGCCAAGGGCGGAGGCGCCTTCCGCGTCTTTGGCGGAGAGCCGAAGCGCCTGCGCGTCTCCGAGGTCTCCAAATTGGAGGATGCTTCCTTGGCCATGAGCTCCTTGTCTGGGTGGCAGCCAAACCGCGACGCTTTCATCTCCTTCACGGACAAGGTCTGGCGCCTGCGCGGCTACGGCGACTTCTGGAACTACTGCCTCGTGGCCGAAGGCGCCGTCGATATCGCCGCCGAGCCCGAGGTCTCCCTCTGGGACCTAGCGGCCCCGGCGCTCCTCGTGACCGAGGCAGGCGGCCGCTTCACCAACGTCCGCGGCGAAGACGGCCCCCACGGCGGCTCGGCTCTGGCCTCCAACGGCAAGCTTCACGACGCCGCCCTCAGCGCCCTCTCCTAGCGCCGTGCGGCGCCGCACGCCGGTGCCGCAGCCTAGCGCCGAACTGCGAACCGCACTCCGCAGGTCATTTCGATCAAATAAGGCCCCAGATCTTTAACGATCTGGGGCCTTAAATGTTAGAAACGTACTTCTAGTTCTCCGGAATCGTGAATCCGGAACCCACGCCCTCGCGGCGGTTCAAATCCGCGATGATGGCATCGGTGTTGGACACGACCGTCGGGTTGTGCAGTGCACCCTGCCACGGGGTGCGGCAGGACGGCAGCCCCGGAATCAGACCGCGGGATACCGATCCGACAATGCGGCCATTGTGGAAGACCGGTGCACCGGAATCTCCAACCATGGCGCACACCTGGTTGATGGTGATTTTCTGGCTGTGCTGGAAGGTCATGCCACAGGTGCGGCCGGTAGCCACGCCGCGCTTGCAGGTGATGTCACCCGGCTGGGTGGCCCCACCAATCCCGTACGCGGTCACACCGTTGTAGCTGCGGGTCACCTCTGCCTGGGAGCCGAACTCGATGAGCGAGTAGTCCAGCTGCGCGTTCTTGGACACCACGGTGCCCGTGGGACCTACCTGCCAGGAGTCCGCCGACGACACCGGATCACCCACGTTGCCGCAGTGACCGGCGGTAATACCGACCTTGCGACCTTCAGCATCCATGCCAGCAGCCGTCAGCGTGCACATGGTGTCCTCACGGATGTACAGCGGGGTACCCGGGCCATACAGCGATTTTCCTTCAGTCATCGCAACATTAGATTCCTCGGGAATCTGGGGTGCATCGTAGAAGGAGCCGGGTACCCGGTGCAGAACATAGTCCGCGTGCGGTTTACCGGCCGCAATCTTGGAGAACAGGTCGTTCTTCCACACGTAGTTCGGATCAGTGCCCTGGGGCACGAACTCCGGCTGCGTGGCCTCCTCCAGCAACCCGATGGGAGTCGGGTTCGTCAGCGGTTCACCCGTGATGGCATCAGCGCCGGCATAATCCTGCTGCTCGGACGGGGCCGGCAGCTGCGTCTGCAGGTTCGCCTGCTCCGCGACGCGCTGCGCCGCAGGAGAGTTCACGGCTCCTTCGACCGCCTGGTTCACATCCTTCGATGCCGCTGCGGCGGCACCGTTGACGGCGGTGTCGACGGCGTCGGTCAGCGCTGCGTCCACAGGCTTGGTCTCAATACCTACGGACTTCAGGTCCGCGCGCACCTGGTCAACAAAACCGGCCGAATCGATTTCCGGGATGGTGGGGAGATCCTGGGCACCCGCCGCTGGGTTACCCAGGAAGAACGCACCTGCGAAAGCCGAGCCCACGAGGACTTTCTTAAGGTGCGGAATTTTTCGCATTGAGCAATTCCTCTTTCACTTCTTCTCGTATTGGTCTATAAGACCTACCCATGATGGCACGCGCATCGAAGCGGCCGTTTCTAACGTGTGAGACTGTGTCCAACCCGTTACATTACTGACAGTTTTCGGGTGCCCCCTCTCTTCTTTCACCGCCTCCCCGCCCCGGGGCGGCCCTACTATGGAGGCATGTCTGAGACCTCCAATTCTCCTTCACCCGCTGCAGACATTGAGGAAATTGTCGCCGTTGTCCTACGTGATACCCACGGCCGCGTGCTAGTCCTCCGCATCACCTCCACCCCAGAATTCGTCCTGCCTTTCGGCTCCATTGACAGCACCCTCAATCCCGCCCGCGCGGCCCAGCTCATCGCCCACGAAGCCATACGCGCGGTGGTCGATATGTCCAAGCTGCGCCGGCTTGCCACCTATATCTCCCCAGCCGCTAACGACGCCCCACAGACTATCCACGCGCACGTGTATGTCTACGAAGAAGAAATCTCTGTTGTACACCCCGACAAGGAGATTGCCGAGCTAGCGTGGGTCGATCCCGCTGCCCCGGACGTCGATGTCGCCCCGTTACTCAAGGAGAGGGTATTCCCCGCCTTGCAGGAACTCTAGCCTCCCAAGCCTTAGACTCCACCCCATGACTACGCAGCGACTACTCCCCGTTCTCGCCGCCGGTTCCCTTGCCCTTGCGCTGGCCGGCTGCGCCACCGATGACAGCACCGACGCCACGCTTTCTGACGTCTCCCCTACAACCACCCAGGCCGCCGACGCCGAATCCGGGGCTCCAGCACCCGCGGCTCCGCAATCGCCCGAGGCCGATGCTCCGGCCCCAGAGGACTCCCAACCTGCGGAAGACCACGACGCTGAATCCACTCAGAACACCGACCCGGCCGCAGCTGGCAACGAATCCTGCGCAACGGCCCAGCTCGATATCGGCTTAGCCGATGAGCAAGGCGCTGCCGGTTCGCTTTTGGCGGATATCACCTTCACCAATACGTCTTCCGAACCCTGCACTTTGCACGGCTTCCCCGGTGTTTCCGCCGTCACCAACGATGACGGCACTCAGCTTGGCGCCGCCGCCGTGCGCGAAACCGGCAAGGAAGCAACAACCGTCACGCTTCAGCCCGGCCAGTCGGCCCGCGCGGGCCTCAAGATGACCAACGTTGGGGTCCTCGATCCCGCTTCCTGCCAGCCCCAGACAGCCGACGGCTTGCGCGTGTACCCACCCGGCGAAACCGCCAGCGCTTTCATCCGCGTCGAAGGCCTCCAGGGCTGCGCGGGCGATGCGAATTACCTCTCAATCCAGCCAGTCACCGCAGGTTAAGCTGCGTGTACCCCAGCAGGTTTTCGCACCCGTCTACACTCGCGACTATGGAAACCAAGAAGCTGACATCGCTGGTCTTTGGGAACGTAGTGCTGGAATCGCACATGACGAAGACGATTATCGTCGTCTATTCCGACGACATGCGGTCATGGTACTTCCGGCCGAGCCCATATACGGAGCTCAAAGTGCCCCTCGATGAGCTGCGGGGGAAGCTGAGCAGAGAACGCGCGGAGCTCATCTCAGAGCGCATTTTTGATAACGTCAAGCTGGAGCTCGAGGAAAGCTACCCCGGAGGCGTCGTCCGCGCCCAAAAAGATCTCTGCGGCTGGCTCTTGCATGAGGAATCAGCCGCTTAAACCATCGTCAGGCCGGTGTACCTGCTGATTTAGGCTCTATGCGGCCCGTTGGACCGTATGCCAGCCGGCGATGCGCCCACTCGAATGGGCCGGGTTTGCCCCAAGCCTCAAGCAAAGCGGCAAGAAGCAGCGTCAGGACAAAGACCAACAGACCGATTCCGAGCTTGCCACTCACCGAAGCATCCGCTCCCAGACCGAAGCCAGCCGGGGTAACCAGGACAATGAATAATATCGACTGCGCAATGTAGCCCGACATTGAACGCTTGCCCAGCGCTACAAAAGCATAGGCCCACCCGGGAACACGGTTGTTGAGGTTCTCTGTGAGCAGTGCCAGTACAGCCAGAATGCCCGGCCCAGTAAGAAAACCGAAAGCTTGGTTCAGCATGAAGAACACTGGTTCCAGTTCTATTGGCAGGACACCAGCGGCAGCAAGGCCCCACGGAAGCCCCACAAAGACGATGACCACGCCTGCGATGACAACCCAGGTAACCAGGGTGCGGCGGTGCGCAGAAACGCTGGCCAGCACACCCTCCCGCGCCCAGATGTACCCGATGAGGAAAACACCGGTCAGCCCAACAAACATCAAGGGGATCTGTCCCAAAGCAGCGATCTCACCGCGCAGGTTGCGGGCGAAGTAGTCGCCGAAGGTGACAAGGTCACCGGTCATCGGCCGCGAACTGGGCAGAGGATTGAAGTAACCACAATAGGCTCCCAATGCACCTGAACCGGCGAAAACTGCATAGCCGCCAAAGAACCAGTAGGCAATGCGCCGCAGCGTGCGCGTCGAGAGCGTAAAGCACCAAGCCACAGCGATGCCCATGAGGCCATAGACCAGCATGATGTCACCATCGAAGAGCAGGAAGCCATGCGCTAGGCCAAAGACCGCCAGCAGCCCGTAGCGGCGTACCAGAATGCGTCTGGATTCCGTATCGGTGTAGCCCTTGCGGTGCAGGCTGGCAGCAATGAGACCAATGCCGAATCCCAACAGCATGCAGAACATGGGCAGGCCACGTACCCGAACAACCATGGCCGTAAATACCGCGGAGAAAATGTTTAAAGTGCTGCCGGGGCGCACACCACCCACGGTGGAGCTGGGACCTATCGACCAATCATTGACTACCCAGCTCTGCACAGCATTCGCCATGGCGATGCCCAGTAGGGCCGTTCCACGCGCGAGATCCGGCACGATGAGCCGTTGTCGTTTCTCCTGCATACACCCTATTTTACTCTTCTCAAGCATCATCTAAGGGCCGTTTGACTAGGCTAAGTCCCATGCCTGAGCCACTGTCCTACTCCTCCACCGAGGGCTTCCCGCAGCTCCACATGTCCCGTGTCATCGATGCCGATTTCGATACCGCCGCAGACAAACTGTTCCGCTGGCGCCTGCAGCGCAGCGGTCTTTTTCGGGTTCGCCCCAGCCACGCCACGGTGGAAGAAGGCGCGGAGGTCGGCCTCGGGTTGGGGCCGTGGGAGTTTCGCTGCCGGGTAGTAAAGGTGTTCAAGGAGCCTGGACGTTGTGGATTTACGTACGGCACCCTCCCCGGCCATATCGAGCGCGGCGAGGAAACCTTTACGCTGGAGCTCCTGCGGGATGGGCGCACGCTGCTGCTTGTCGACGCCTCCTCCCAGCCCGCCCGCCTCACCTTCCTGCGCCCGCTGCTCGATATTCCCCGGCGCGCACTGATCTGGTGGTTTTACCTGCGGGCGCTGGATGAGTGATAGGGATAGCAGCCGCTTTAACCGCAGTCCCAGTCGAAGAGAACCTTGTCGAAGTTACGCGCAGCGAGATCCTCCGGGTGGATGTAGAAGTTTCCGATTCCTCCATCACCCCATTCGAAGGTGCCACCATTATCCACCGTCGCGAGTGTGATGTGCTCATCGCCGATAGGCAGCTTGCTGGGGTTCCAGTAGGTGGCGTAGCCGCCGAGGCGAACCTCGCACTGCCCGTCCTCGAGGTTTACGCGCTCCTCTGATTCCTCAGCGGTGGGATCAACGCTGAACCCCTCGGCTTCAACGCTGGCCACAATCTCATCGAACAATTCCTTCTGGCCGTCCTTAGTATCGCCGGGGAGCTTCGTCGCCTCGATTGTGGTTTCCCCGTCGATAACGCGCCGCGTGATAATGCCCCAGCCGTATGTGTGAACATCCACCAGGTCCTCGCCGCGCCGCAGGAGAGCCCTAAGGTCGTTGTTCCAAAAGGCGGTGCGGCCGAACTCGTGCGCGTTTTCGGTAACGCTCAGCTCGCTCAGCTTCCCGTCGATAGTCGTAGCCTCCAGCGGTTCCTCCGCTGGGTGCTCTCCTGAATCCTCTACTTCCTCCGGCACCTCGCCTACGTGTGGGGCGGAGATGTCTTCAAGGTATCGAGCGAAGGGCGTGGAAGTGCGTTCACCTGTCGCCACATACTTGTTACAGAGTTCCATTCCCCATCCGTACTCACCGGGTACGAAAAGCTGAAGGAGGCCGGAGGTAGGGAAACCGGGAAGCGGTTCAAACTCAGCGAAGTTGAACTGGGCAATAAAGAACATGGGCTCGTCGTCGTACTCGGGGTACGGCGCGTGCTCTGGCAGGTACGGGGTTCCGCACAGCTTGGAGGTGGTAGGCGAATCTGGGCGGGCGCTTTCCGCAAAGTCGATGATCGGGCGCGTGGGGACACTGTCGAAGGAATACTTCAGGGCATAAAAGTCGTCTTCTGCTGTCATGGGGCGATTTTAAAGAAGAATCATGCAGGTAGCTCGGGGGATATTCCCCACCGCCTTTTCGAAGGCAAGCGGCACGCAGGCGTTCAATGTAGCTTGGCTCACATGGAAAACACGTCACGCTTCTCTCTAACGCCCCTGTTAACGGCGTTGATCGCTGTTCTTGGAACAACCGCTCTTGCCGTTGTATCAGGCCTCTTTCCAGTAGCCTCTGCTGAAGAAGAGACGAATGCCCCCAGTTCCTCTTCCAGCACCATGGCTCCGACCATGGTGGTCTTCGATTCCTCCGGTTCCATGATCACCAACGATGCCGGCGGGCAGACCCGCATTGATGCCGCCAAAGATGCCGCCCGCACCTTCATCACGGAGGCTGGTGACGACGCCCCTCTGGGGCTTGTCACCTACGGCGGCAACACCGGCGAGGCCCCTGAAGATGAGGCGGCCGGCTGCCAGGACATCACCGTGGTCACACCACCCGAGGCCGGCAATTCCGACAAGATGATCGCCCACATGGATGGCCTGCAACCGCGCGGCTTTACGCCCATCGGCGAGTCCCTGCGCAAGGCCGCCGCTGAGTTACCAAAGGAAGGCCAGCGCAGCATCATCTTGGTCTCGGATGGCGTTGCCACCTGTACCCCGCCACCAGTCTGCGATGTGGCGAAGGAGCTGAAGGAGCAGGGCATCGACCTAGTCATCAACACCGTCGGCTTCAACGTTGAGCCCGAGGCTCAGCAGGAACTGCAGTGCATTGCCGACGCCACCGGCGGCACCTACGCCAACGCCTCCGACGCCGATAGCTTGGCCAAGGAGCTGAACCGTGCGGCCCCGCGCACCTTCAACGCCTACGAGTCCAACCTAGAGGAGATCGAAGGCGGCAAAACCGAGGGTTCCCCCGCCAAGGTAGACCGTGACATAGAGGCCTTCTCCACCACTCTTCTGCCGACGGAAGGTAAAGGCCACTCGGCTGAATCCGAGACATTCTTCACCACCCCCATTGCTGAAGGCGAGCGTGTGGTGATCAGCGCTACCACCACGCAGACTCCCAGCATCAATAATTTCCGAAAAGGCGGATCATTCCACTTAGGTATTGATGCAGCTGAACTATCCTGTGAACTCGACTCCGCTTCCGCCACTGATACCTCAGTGAACCAGTACCAGACCGCAACCTTGTACAGCACCCAAGGTGGTGAAGAGGGGTGCGACTCCGATCAGCTCGCTTTTTCGATTCAGCGAAAAGGTGACTGGAAGCAAGATGAAGAGCTCGGGGTGGAAGTGACCATTACCCGCTTCGGTGAGCCGGATATGGACGGACAACCAGATCCGGCCGAAGAAAAGACCGAACCAGACACCGTCACGGCTTCCGGTGACCCCACCGAGATTACTCCCGGAACGTGGTTCACCGACGCAGCTGAGCTCACCCCGCAGCAGCCGGTGCGCGCACAAATTGTCCCCGGTGAGACGCACTTTTACCGGATGCCTGTCGAACATGGGCAACAGCTTGCTGGCAACATCGCCATGGTCGAAGAAGCCGATGACTTTGACAACAATGGACCGGGTGACGCCCTGATCGTTACCGCGTACAACAAAGCCCGTGCACAAATTGACGTTGAGGGTTCCCACGCAACCATTCAAAAGGACAGCAAGATCGATTTCAGCTACCCAGCTCCCATCCTCTTCTCTAATCGTTACGGTGGCTCACACAACGATGGTGCGGGAGGTCTAGGAATTGAAAAGGTATGGCAGGGCGGCGAGCAATACATCGCCGTCAACTACGAGAAGCTCCTCACCGACCAAGAAATCGACGAAAACACGCAGCTTCCCGTGCTGACCTATGACCTCGTTGCGGACGCCGTGGGGGATCCCGTTCCGGAGCCGACCTTCGCACCAGTCAAACTTGAGACTGAGAAGCCCTCTGCACCAGCGGAAAAAGACGCTAAAGAAGACACGGAGAACCGCGCGCAAGAAGACGATGACTCCTCACTCTTCTCCGGATTCCCCTTCCTCTTGGTAGGGCTCGGGCTCCTCGTCCTCTTCGGCCTCGTCGTTGCTCTGGTTGTTGTTATCAGGAGCCTCAACCGCTAGCCCCGCTGACCACGAACGTCATTCACGGTAATTAGAGCCCCGAATCTGCAAAGATTTCGGGGCTTATTTACGGTGACTGTCGTGACGTAGTACTCCACCCTGTAGGGCAGAGCCCTCCGCTACTGAAGCGAGCCCACCGCCTGCCTCAAAGTGTGCGCAACCGACAACGCCGTAATGGCAGAGGTTTTGGGATTCACTGGATGTGGAGAAGATTCGCTAACCAGAGAGAAAGCGCCGGCGGAGCCTGATACCTCGATGTCATGGCGTGTTTTAATCAGATTCGGAGAAGCAACTAGTTCCACCGATACGCGCTCAAGTGATCGCGCAAGCAACTCGTCATCGCTGGAGCCTCTGCCGCGAGTTGCCCAAGCAAGAGCGACGGAAACATTGACGTTGCCAGGGAATTTTGCAATCGCGTCACTAGGCCTACCGCTGAAAAGTACAAACGGTTCTGTTGGGCTTTCTAATTGAGCGCGCTCAGCATCATTCATCCAGCCTTGAATGAGAGACTCTGCATTCTTGGTGGTTCGAATCTTTACGGTATCCACGGCATTCGACTCTGCTAATGCCGCCCACAGATCGAATCCTCCGATCGCACCGGAGGTAACATGCACTTTCCCAGGCCCAGACAGCAGCGCCTGGCGCGTGTCAGGATCGGCCAAAGCGCCTACCGAGGTCAGCACCAAATCCTTGCCGCGTGTAATCACTGCCGGTCCGTGTTCTTTCGCCGCCGAAACGCCCGCGCATTCAACCACGATATCGTGGGCATCGATGAGCTCTAGAAGGTTGTCATTGTGAAGCGATACTCCCAAGGCGCCGCGTTCTCGGTGCGGGGCAGCATCACGAACAAATGCACTGACTTCGAATTCCGATGGATCAAAAAGTGTCACCAATTGACGTCCGATTGCACCAAAACCAAGGAGTAAGACTCGTGGAGCCGAAGCAGACATGACAATCCTCCATTACCGTGCGTTTTAGATGTGAACCCACTCTATCCATTTAGCTCCGCGTACCGCCGGAAAATGAAAAAGAACCCCACCAGCCATGTTGACTGATGGGGTTCTGGAAGTTGGTAGCGGGGGCAGGATTCGAACCTACGACCTCTGGGTTATAGGATTATATTCGAGCCTAACAGGTGTTATTCGATTCTTACCGTGCAGTTTAGGCGCTTTTTCGATCATTCAGAATCATTTAGAATCATCCAGAATCATGACCCTAGTGCACCATCTAGTGCACCACCCTCAAGTGCCGACTGCATGGCCGAAACGTCGGTAAGGTCCGTGTAGTTTCGGGCGTTCATCGCCTCGGTGTGACCAAAGAAAGCACTGCGGATCTCAGCAGGAACACCGCGAGCGATTGCGCGGTTATTCAGTACCGTACGCCAAGCGTGAGACCTCATCGAAGAAACAGCCCCGTCTTCAAGTTGGACGCCAATATCTTTATAGAGCGCCGCGCATGCTTTGACGGCATTATCTGTCCGCCAATGCGAGTGTGCATCCCCCGGTGCAGGAATAAGTGGATCACCGGGACCAATTGTTTCGATTCGCTCTCGCCAGAATCTCTCGCACCGCGCATCAAGCATCGGCACGGTACGCCCCCGGTGGGTCTTGGACTTCTCAGGACGCACTGTTACTGCCAGCGAGCCCTGCGCGACCGTCACGTCCTCTCGGGTGAGCGCGAGCGCTTCGCTAATGCGCAGGCCTGTGCCCGCTTGCAGCACGGCCAGCGCCACTGTGATTTCGTGCTTCTTAATGGAGGTATGCCGTCTATCCGTCCCCGGAGGTATCGGCCCAGTGGTATCGCGCTCTATGAGATGATCAACTACCGCGTCATATTGAGCATCGGTAAGCGCGTGCGACTGTGCAGGCTTACTGCCTTTGCGGGTATCTCCGAGGTCAATGGAGATACCTCTCAGAGGATTGTGCTCAACAAGGCCTTCGCGAATCAGCTGGTCCAAGACGTACTTACTTAACACTGTGCGTGCCTGTCGCGCAGACTCAGCGCCATGATCTCGGCCGATGTCCTGCAACGCCTTTTCAAGAGTCCTAAATCTCACGGCGTGGCCGATCGTGAGTCCATCAAGATGGCGGCGTAGCTGTGATAAGGCTAGTTCATAGCGCTTTCTCGTGTTCAATCTCAGGCGCGCGGCTTTAACCGCTGGTTCACTCACCTCATCCATAAAGGTCGTAAGGCGTTGCGCCTTCGTCCAGCTACTCGCTGACGTATTGAGGACAACATCGATCTTTTCTCGAGCCTTGGTTCGAAATTCACCTTTCGTCTTCGCGCGGATGTGAATGCGTTTGGAGCGCCCTTCCCAAGTCTTGACGGTGACAAACGCGTCGAACGGCCCTCGTGAGAGCGTGTCCAGGACTCGCTCAACAGTATCTTCGCCCGGCTGTAGTGGTGCGCGTGATGCTTGTTGCCTCTTTACCATACACAAGACTATAGCACCACTTTTGTAATGGTTCGAATGTTGGTAGCCTGGTAAACATGAACACCCAACGCCCAGCCCCCTGGGACGCCCCCAAACTCGTACAACTCCGGCTCGATGATGGCGCAACCACTCAGGAAGAACTTGAAGCTGAGCTCGCAGCGCTCGCACGCGACCTCAAGAGCATCAACGCTCGCCTCGAAGAGTTGACTACTCAAATTAAGACCGCACATGGCGATAGAGCGCTTGCCTCGGCCAGACGTGGACTAAAAACACTGAAGAAGAAGCTCACGGATCGCCTACGCGTGCTTGCCTACGGAAGGCTGCCTGCGCCAGGCCTTAAACCTGAATTGGCACCCACTGCCTATGCAGGCTTCCACTGGGCCTCGTCCTATAAGACCAATCTCCCCGTTGATGAATGGTTTCCACCCCTGCTCAAATGGTCATAACGGTCGAAAGGGTTCACAGTCGTCGATTAGCAGTGTTCCGCCACACCGCCCAAGAGGCAAAACCCGTTACACGCAGCAGTGGAGGCCCTAACATTGAAACCACGAAGTACACACGACAGCCGAACGAGGACGCGGGGCAGCGAGATATGTATAGCGAAAAGAAGTAATTTACGAAACGCGAAAGCATAGCTTGATCAGCGGACATGCATTACGTTTCACTATTTCTCACCCTTTGACGAGCGTCTAGACGAAGAAAGACGTCTTGCCCACATCAACACCCATAGTGAGCGCCAATGCATGACCTGTGCCACCAGGGGCGCCTCGGAACCATAATGCCCGTCATGGAACTAGGAGGTCCGGGGGGATACTGGGGCTTATTTCACCCTAACTCTAGGGAAAATGAAAAAACACATTCATTGGTATTTACCAACTAAGGTGTTTTTTGGAATTTCTACACGGCAGGCGCTGAATCCTACCCCTTATCCCCTTTATTTCCCTGCCTCCCCGTTTCGACATCTGCCATACGCAAGCCACGTCACTCACAACGTCTATGTTTCTCTACTTTGAAGGAGTTGGATTGAAAAGTCGCTGAATTACGAAACACCACCGCGATCATGCCGATCCACACAGGTCGCAGCCCTGTAGCTTGTTTCGCATTTTTGATTTTCGTAGTTTTGCAAAACCACCGGTCAAGCGTTTCGTCATTTTTTCATTATTTGAACCTCAAGCAACGAAACGATGCAGAACTACGCGACGAACATGCGCTAGGGGGTGCATTTACGCCTGCCTCAACCCAGACTGCTGCCCCTTGCCAAATGGCCCGCAATGGGATAGAGTGGTTGTCAGCCTTCCGGGTGTCGCCAGCGAGGTCCCATTTATCGGTCCTCGAAAATGAAAGTGGAATCACGAATTAGAACCGGGCATGAAATAGCTCCTAAGCGCAAACTGCGCAGGCTGGGGTGAATTTTCCATGTCTGGAGACAGTTCATCGTGAGTACCCATGTAGATCTTCCCCGTCTTTCTGTTAAGCCGACAGCCGCTGCTGAAATGCTTGGCTTGTCGCGCGGCACTCTTGCAAACTGGCGTGCCGAGGGACGAGGTCCCCGCTACATTAAATCTGGTAGACAAATCCTCTATCGCGTCAAAGATCTTGATGCTTGGCTCAACGCACAACCCACGATCGGGGGTGCAGCCTAATGGAGACAAAAGAAAGCGCCCCCATCACCGCTGATGAGGGCACCAAAACCACTAACACCGATATTACTACCGTTGACACTAAACCATCAACCTCAAGTAAAGGTTTAGAGTTAGATTCCCTGTCGGATGAGCACCTCGCTGAGCTGCGTGCCTCTGGTATCTCTGATGAGGTCATCGCAAGCTGTGGTGCATACACGGCTTATGCCACTGAGGATCTACCCGAGCCGCTGCAGTGGATCGGCAGGTTCCCAGACGCAGCCCCATTCCTGGTCTATGAACTTCAAGAAGCAGATAAAGGAACGACCTGGCAGGTAAAACCTCAGCCCGGCACTGTAGTACTGGCAGATGGTCGTGCACCCAAGTACATCGGTCCTTCGAAGGACTCCGGCCATCCCGTACCTTCGCTGATCGAGCGGCGCGCAGTCCATGCTGGCACACGCCGTGTGCTGCTGGTTGAGGGTACGAAACAACCCTTGGCCGTGATGTCGATCACTGACGATGACACTGCTGTGTACGCTCTGCCCGGCATTACGTCCTGGCAGGGTGGTGACGCTGGCCCTTCCCCCGCATTCCAACTTGTTGGTGGCCTGCCCACCTACATCATCGCAGACGCTGATGCTGCAGCAAACCGTCTGGTCTATGACGGTGCCCAGGGACTTGGCACACTGTGCCGCCGGTGGGGTGCGACCCCCGTTCGTTTTGTAAATGTTCCTGGCGGCGGCAAGCAAGGCATCGATGACGTGCTCGGTAATATCCCCGCGGATCGTCGCGAGACGATGCTTGAGCTGTGGATTAAGCAGGCAGGCGATAAGCCCTGTCAGAAGCGGCCCTCGATGACTCAGGCACCCTCGCAAACTGCATCAACTCCGCAGGCGGGCAGTATGAAGCCATCCGTCAACTCTGATCTTGAGCCGTCGGTCTTCTACGACACCGTGGATAAGGCCGTTTACGACAAATACGCAGGTACGAGACTGTTTCGTACCAACGACAAGCTCATGGCCTTGGAGAAACGAGACGGACGTAAGAGCCTTGACACCGTTGATCTTCCCTATGCTATTGACCTTGCTGCGCAGACGATTCAGGTCGAACAACACATGGCTAAGAAAGTAGTGGTCAGGCCACTCGGCATGACTGAGGCCGCTGTGATTTTTAACAAGAATCGTGTGTCGAAGTATCCCTCCATTGAGGGTATTGCCGAAGCCCCTATCCTCTCGGAGAGTGGAAATGTTGTCTGTGAGTCTGGCTACAACGCTGAGACGCGTAAGTTCTTGGATCTTTCAGACGATCTCGAAGGCTTCCACGTACCTGACGCTCCTACCGCTGACGATGCTCTGGAAGCGCTGGAGACGCTGTTGGAGCCGTTCTGTGACTTCCCGTTTGCTTCAGAGGCCGATCTCACCCGCGCGGTGTCCATGCCTCTTACATTGCTTACAAGGTCTGTGTGTTCAACGGCCCCCTTGGGCCTCATCTCGGCAAATAACCAGGGTACTGGCAAAAACTTATGTCTGCACGTTGCCAGCATTATTGCGACGGGTCGGGTTGCACAGTTTCAAAAGATTCCCGTCAGCGAAGAAGAGATGGAAAAGGTGCTGTATTCTGCGCTTTTGTCCGGCCGCACCACGTTAATGTTCGATGAGGCTAGTGGGGGGCTGGAGAGCGAAGCGTTGGCTTCGATGATCACCGCCGAGGTCTACTCTGGTCGCATCCTCGGCAAGTCTGAACACAAGTCAGTACCGAACAGTGCGTGTGTGTTTGCTATTGGCAAGAAGGTTGCAGCCCGAAAAGACATGTCGCGCCGTACCATTCCTATTATTTTACATTCGGATTTAGTCAACCCTGAGGCACGTGATGATTTTAAGCATCCAAACCTCAAAGAATGGGTATTCCAGAATCGAAAAAGGCTTCTTGAGGCTGCTCACACGATGATCCGTGCCTGGGTTGTTGCCGGTAAACCCGCACCTCCTTCTGGATATGACGTAGGTAGTTTTGAAGAGTGGTATTTAACCGTAGGTGGCATTCTCGCCTTCGCAGGTCGTAGTGACCTCATGGAGGGTGTGCGCGAGTGGCGCAAGGAGTCGGACGACAGCGAGCTGGAAGATCTTGCCCATATCGCGTGGCTAGACGAGGTTTTCGACGGCAAGCCATTCCGTGCTTTCGACGCGCAGAAGGCTATTGAAGCGCGCAACGTCGGCGGTCAGTTTGTTCCTTTGCCTTCTGGGCTTTGGACAATTGATAACGCCACGGCCCAGCGCCTTGGACGTAAGTACACCCGTTTCCAAGACAGGCCCTTCGATGGTTACGTCATGCGAAGCGCTGGGATGGTTAACCATACGAAGCGGTTCCAGGTCGTACGTGTCGATCCTGACGATGACGACGGTGACGATAGCAATGGCGGTAACGGTGGTGACGGTGGCAGCGGTGGTACTCCTCCGCCGACACCGGGACCAACACCAACACCTGCAGAAACAGCAGACGGGCAGGCAGTACCCTCAGCACCCGCCGACAGTACAACCGTCGTGTTCGACCTTGAAACGGGTGACGCAGGTGTTGTGCAGGTCACGGATGATCCAGGATTCGTGCGTCTTGCTGCTTACTCGATCAACGGTGCTGAGCCTGTGACCACCACCGACATCGCTGGTGAACTTATTCCGCTGCTGGAGACTGCCGACACCATCGTTGGTCACAACGTTGTGCAGTTTGACCTGGCTGCACTGCGACGGCTCTATGGCCTCGATGACAAGGCGCTCATCGACGCTGGCAAGGTGCATGACACGATGATCCTCTCCCAGCTGGCTGCAGGTGGGGACCGCAGCCTCAAATACAAGCTCAATGCCGTAGCTAAGCGCTGTGGTGTAGACGGCAAGTTGCTGGACGACGGTAAGACGGCTCTTGAGGTCCTGGAGGAACGGTTCGGTGGGTTTGACAAGATTCCCGTGGATAACGCCGAGTACGTTGCTTACGCACTACAGGACGTACGCTCAACCTCCGCTGTCTACGAGAAAATGCTGCCTGCTGCCTTGGAAGCTGTCAGCGCAGAGTATCTGCAGCGTGAACACGAGAAGATGCACGCCCTAAGTGTTGTGGAGTCTCACGGCGTTCGAGTGGACATGGTCAAGGTCAAAGAGGCCTTGGCAGAAGAGGCAGCCGTCAAGTCTGAGATTCGCACCTGGCTTGTCGATGTGGTCGGTATCCCCAATAAGGGGAAAGCGCCTTGGATGACCAAGGAAGGCAAACAGGCTATCTCAGACTATCTAGATAGTTTCGGCGTTGCTGCGCTACTCACGGACACGGATGAGATCAGTATCAGCGCGAAGGCGTTTAGCCAGCTTGCCGAACAGCACGCAAACGTGCCCGAGATCGTCGAGCTGGCAGCCAAGATGGAGAAACTGCTTAGGTCTTCCACACCGGCCTCGACGGTCAAGGAAAACCTTCACGGAGACAAGGTGTATCCAAGTATCCAGGCAGACCAAGTCACGGGTCGTCTCAGCACCACGAAACCGGCGCTAGCGGTCTTCGGTAAGCGTACTGATCGTCTCATCAGGCAGCGCGAGATGATCCTCCCTGACAACGCTGATGAGGAACTGCTCTCGGTGGATCTCTCGCAGATCGACGCGCGGTGTCTGGCAGCAGGTAGCGGCGATGCAGCCTACGCAGAACTGTTTGCCCCCGGCCGTGACGCGCACACGGAGATGGCTATCAGAGTCTTCGACGATGCGTCTCGCAGGCCTGATGCGAAGAAGCTAGCCCATGCCATGAACTACGGCATGGGGGCCAGGGGTTTAGCAGCCGATGCGGGCATCTCTGTGATGGAGGCGAAGAAGCAGCTTGACCGTCTGCGCTTCGAGTTTCCGACGCTCGAATACTTCAAGAATTATCTACGCAAGCACGCCGAGGCACTTGGCTGGGTTGCCACGGGGTTCGGCCGCCGGGTGGCTGTCAGCCGTGGATCGGCGTACACCCAAGCCCCTGCCGCCTACGGCCAGGGGACGGCCCGAGACGTGTTCCTTGAAGGTGTGATGAACCTTCCGCAGGAGGTCTTGGAGATGGTCCGCATCTTCGTCCACGACGAGATTGTGTTGTCGGTCCCGCGTGACCGTGCTGACGAGATCACGCAGACAGTTATGGCTGCCTTCAACGCTGTAACGCTGCCCGGCAAGGACGGCGTCGAGGTACCTGTTTTGTCCGACTTCGCAGGCCCTGCTGAGTCCTGGGCTGGTTGTAAGGACTGACCGAAGTTGAGCACGAAACGGCGCACACGTGGACCGCCTCAGGAGTCCCGCGCAACATTCCAAAACAACTTTGAACTAAGGAGTAAACCGTCATGGGCAACCTGACTTCAAGAGTGACAGAAAGCGTGACTGGCACGCGAACAAAGCAACCGCTAACACCCGAGACAGCTGGTGTGCTCGGCGCTGACTGGCAGCGGCTGGCCACAAAGGCCACGCAAGCCGAGAACGACATGCGCGAGGTGGCTGAAGGAGCGCCCGCTGCTTCAGCCGAACGTGATGTCCAAAGCGCCGCCAAGGACATCATCAAAGTCTCTCAGTGGTCGCGCCAGAAAACCAATAACCGTCGCCTCAAGCAGGCGATGGTGTCCCGGACGGCGGCCTCGAAGAGGTCGTCGTCAAAGAGCCATAACGACGTTGAAATGGAGTTCTAAACATGGCCACGAAGAAAACGAAGATCGAGATCGCTCTGGAGCGAATCGAGGCTGAGAAGCGCGCTCGCGAGGAAGCCAAACGGCGTGAGAAGGAACAGCAGGACAAGCTCCTGATGGAGCTTGGCCGAGTGTTGGTTGACACCGCCACGAAACCTACTTCCGAATGGGCGTCGTACCGCGACCGAACGGTCGCGGAGCTGCTCGCAGCGCTGGGGCTGGATGTGGTCGGTGAGACCGCATCCGACGCCTCACGTGGTGAGGTAGAGCGACCAACGGGAGATTCTGACCAGTCTGTCGGCTGGTCAGATTAGGGGGTCAAGGGGCCCTCCCCTTGCCAGCCGCCCCCGAAGGCCCGGCGTCAGCCGGGTGAGCGCCGGAGGTGCTCAGGGCGATGCTGGCCGCCCTTCTTTGGAGCCGACTTCGACTACCACCAGTGCTCACGGAATACGCAGTAATCCGTGAGACGGAGGTAGCGCGAAGCGTGCGAGAAATAAGGGCTATCTCCCAACTCGCGTAAGCGAGTTGGGAGATCTACGTAACACAAAGTAATAAAAGATGAAGGATACGAAAAAATTGAAGTTAGATGGCCCGGTAAGTAAGCGGTTAACGCTGCGTCTCAACGCTGAGCAGTGGGAAGTTGTCAGTGAGGTCGCCAAGCGAACGAACCTGACTCCTGCTGAGGTCATGCGGGGGGCGATATATACCCTTTCCGACCGCCTACCACGTGGGTGGGCTGAACGAATGAACGACCCTCCCGAGGATTTCCAAAACGATGTAAGGCGGCTCTGGAAAGAGATCAACAGCATCGGTGTAAACATCAATCAGCTCTCGCGTCTCGCACACACGTCCGGTGATGCGGAGTTGATGGGCATCATTCGCCTTGCACAGGAGGATTTGCGGCGACTCAAAGAGGCGGTGGGCCGATATGTCCGTCACAACAGTCGATAGGTCAAAGAGTCTCTCCTCGCCCGTCGTCTACGCGGTCTACGGCACACGAGCGAATGCGAAAGCTGGCCGGGTCCGTGCGGCAGCGCTGACCGTCGTCTGCGGCGAAGAAATGAAAAACGACAGCGGCGGGCGCTGGGCCGGGCTCGAGTTCATCGAATCCGGACGCGAGATTATGGGTCGCTACGGCAGTCGCAGCAACCAGGCCATTACGCTGGTTCAATCCTGGTCGCGTGACGAACTCGACGGGGACAATTCCACCGACGTGCAGAAGGCCAATGCCATGGGCGCGGACCTTGCGCAGAGGTTAGCTCCCGGCACACCGTACGTCATCGCCACCCACACTGACGGCAAGTCACGATGCGTCCATAATCACATCATCTTGCTCAACCACGACCTGAATACTGGAAAGGCAGCGCCTAGGCGTACGAGCAACTGGCACGCGGTCAAAGCTATTAACGATTCCGTCATGCGTGACTGGGGCATGAGAACTTTGCAACCGAAGGGCTTTGTCAAGCACCGACGTGCCGAGCGACTGGCACTCCGAGATGGCAAGAGCGTCGACTCAACTGGTCTGGAGATCGACGAACTGACAGGTGAAACCTGGGCGGATTTCTTGCGTAAACGCGTTGATGCGCTTGTGAGTGACGAGCGGGTCCTCACCGCCCCAGATGGACTGCAGAAAGCCTGTGAGATCGCCGCCGAGTACAACCTCTCGTTGAGGTCAACAGACGGCGATCTCAGCATCGGCTTGATCGGTGACGACGGCGAGGAAGCGGTCTACACGACACGCACGCCTAAGGGTCGTAGTCGCAGGCGGAAAGCGGCAGACGCTGGCTCGAAATTTGGGCCTGGCTACACCACCAACGGCCTGCGCGACCGTATCGCGGAGGCACAGGCACAACTGGCGGCAGCACTGGCGCGCCAGACGCGAATTGAACGACTGAAGAAACTAAAAGAAAGCGAGGAAGACAGTGATCAAACAAGCGCTTACCGGACAACAACAGCAGGCCCTGGAGACGTACCTCGAAGAGAGCCTCGACCCCGTCCTGGAAGCCCTGGAGACTATGCAGGAGCAGCGCACGAAGGACTCAGCGAAGATGGCCACCGCACTCAAAGCGATGGACGCACTGGAGAGCAGGATTTCGAGCATCGCGGCCTCGGAGGGGGAACTGAACACATTGTCCGAGCAGCAGCAGAAGCTCAACAAGCAGCTGAAGAAGCTCGCTCGGACAACGGTCGGCACAAAGGAGTACGACCAAACGCAGAAAGCAGTCGCAGAAACCATCAGCAGCCTGGTCAACATGCTGACAGATATGGGTCCGGCTATGCGGAACATTCAGAAAACACTGCTCGATCTGGCGAAGATGTACCGAGCAACAATCGAAGTCGCGAAACACCCAGTGAGGCTCAGCGACGAAAGCGCCATGAGCGTCTCGCGCGGCTTAACCAGGCAGTTAACGGCTTGCCTGAGTTCCGGTATTAGGCCCGTGGTTAACGAGTCGTTCGAGCGGGTCCAGACCGACCTCGACAGTACGGTCAACGCAGCCGTTTCACGATTGGAGAAGGAGAGTGCCCGACTCTCGAGAGAGCTGGAGAAGGTGAGCGCAGAGCGACAGAAGTTGGCCGAAGCCATACAGAAAGACACTGATCGGATAGATAACACCAAAAGGTTCGCGCTCTGGTCTGTCCTAGCAGCCCTTATGGCAAGTGTGGGATTCGTGGCCATTGGCGGTCTTGGCGTAGGCGTTATGACGTACCTCGGTTTCCCTGACGGCCTGGGGGCACTTTGGGGTCACGTCGCTGATGCTGAGACATGGTACTCGACGATAGGGTGGCTAACTGTCACAATGACAGTCATTGGCCTCATCGTCGGTCCTATGTTCTACCTTGCCTTGAAACTGACCAGAGACGATTAGCTGGAGAAGAACAAACCCCTTAGGGGACTGAACTCCGGAAAGTGGGCACGGGGGATTCACCAAGGTGCGATAGTCAGGGTCGCTGGTCTAGCGGCTCACCAGCTGACGTGGGAAAACAGACTCATCCTGAAGGACTTCCCGCTTCAGTGATGCGTTAAGCGACCCCTCCAACGGGCTGTCCGCATTCACCCCAATCGACCCCACCTACTGGGTGACACCGAACTACTCGGTGTAGGTCTTGCGTGGCATGGCGGAAAGGTTCCTCCTTCCGCCAGCGAAATACTGGTTTCAGTGTGCCCACTATCCGGTGGCCAGGCCCCACTGCATAGGTCAGAAGCTCGGGAACTAAACGAATAAGCCGGACGTTATTAGCCTATACAAGTAATTATTTAGCTCAAGTGAAAGGTTTCACATGTGTAATTATGAATACGACATTTTTGCGGTTCCGACCGCATTTGATAACCGGGATACCCAGGAGGAATTCTTGGATCTCTTCGAGATCGATGAGCAGGAGACGAGTTTCAAGGACACCATCTTCAGTGTGGTCCTAAAGTATCGGGGCAAAATTGCCGTCGCGTCAACATCGAAACTTTATCTTCATCATCTTCCCGAGGACGTGTTGTGTCAGCTTCCGGATACCTTCGCGGAGCCTACCGACGTCAGCTACGAAACCGTGATGCGCATCCTGCGCGACATCTTGCGCAGTTACGAAAGGGGAACCGACGGCCTCAAGGTCCGAGGCGACATCCGCAGGGGTCAGATCTTGCACTTCTGGGAACCGTAACAGGTGCCTGGACTTGTAGAACCAGGGGATCCCGTAGGTGGTCGGCAACCTACACTAGGCTAGACAGGGGCTAAGTTGGATGAATATCATTTCAGCGACATGCAACCTGTACGGACCGATGTAGGGGTCAGCCACGACCTCGGCGACCCCTACCTGCTCTAGGACTTTCGGCAATCAGGCGATCTCGATGTAGCCCTTGACCAGGATGTGCCCGAACCCAAAGCAACTCACATAGTGCACTTTGTAGTGGTTAGCGACATGGCAGTGCGTCATGAAAGATGCCCGCGCCTCACCGGCAAAGCTCTGATGCCGCATAGCCTTGGCACCCCGGGCCCTAGTAATTCTGAAAAATACCCCCGGAGGTTTTTGAACTGGCCCCCATTTGGTGGACACCTGATATCCAGCCCAGTCGGGCGGGGAAGAAAGGTAATCTACCACCATGTCCAGGTACTCCGAAGAGTTCAAACGTGATGCCGTGACCCTCTATGAGAACAACGAGGAGCTCTCACTGAACTCAGCATCAGCAGAGCTCGGCATCAACCGTGCCTCGCTGCATTGCGCGGGCTAGAGGATAAAAATAGAGCGTTTGCTACGCAGCTGGCGAGGAGAAACCCTCCGAGATGACCTGCTGCTGCTGCTCGGGACGTGATGCCATAGCCTTTGACAAGATGATGTGAAGAACAAAAGTGACAATCAGCGCGCCAAGTCCAGCTGGGAAGTCAAGCGGGAGGGCGAACCAGTATTGGAATGCGATCCCGCATAGGGCACCAACAATGAATGAAAGTACAGCAGGCAGGCGAAGCGGAGGCATATGGTTAGGATCTGCGGTCGAGTACTCATCGCGACGAAGTAGGTAATAGTCAGCAAGGATAGGTCCGGCCAGTGGAACGAATGCAGCACCAAGAATGGTGATGAAGTCGGAGAAGAAATATTCATAGAAACCAAGGGAACCGAGAATGGTGCCAACAATTCCAACTACAATAACGATCTTGCCACGGTGCAGGCGAAGGCCGGCGCTCTCGGCGGCAGGGCCAACGTAGAGGGCATTGCAGTACAACTCAGACATGTTGGTTGTCCACAGAGCCAAGACCCACAGCGTTACGCCGACAATAGTTAAGAATAGGCCTTTTGTAACCATCCAGGTAATAAAATTCGAGTCACCTGTCGAAATTGAACCGACATAACCGACAATATTGAGCAAAGGATTAGTCAAGATAAAACAGGCTGCAGCTCCGATAAACACGTGAGTCACCTTCTTGGCGTAGCGGAAGATATCTACACCCATAATGACACCCGCAATCCATGCACCAAGCATGATTGTCACGCCCGTGCCTTGGGACATGCCCGAACGGGTTGAAGCTTCATCAATTACCTTATCAAATCCGCCAAATTCACCAACCATCAAGACCGCGGCTACCAGTGCAACGATGAGAACAAATGGTGCAGCCCAGCCTGAAATCGTTTCGATAGCCGTGATGCCCCTCCACGCGGAGTAGGTAAACACAGCGCCCCAGAACAGGCACAAAAGCACGTATTCAAGAGACAACCCGTTAACAACTGTGATGCCCGTGAGATCGCCTACAGCTACGTCGAAAATTGAACCAACCATGCCTACGATTGACGCAAACCAACCGAGGGTCAAAAGCGCCATGATGAGCATTGGCAAAATCATGCCCATCTTGCCGTAGGAAATGCGAGAAATCAGGGAAAGGTTAAGCCCTGTACGCATTGCCGCGAGACCGAGCAGGAATGTGAGAATAAGAAGGAGGCCCTCGCCTACTGAGATTGCCAAAAGGGCTTGCCCGAATGTCATCCCCTCGGCGCCTCCCTGCCCAGCGAGTTGACCGCCCACAATCAATCCTGTTGGCACGTACCCAAATCCAACCCAGATAGCGAACATCGACGGGCGCTACGTAGCCGAGCCCGACGCGGGTCGACTGCTTTTAAGTTTCGATAACTTGTTTATCGACGGCTGGAGCATGTTCCACATTTTCCGTGAGTGGAAGCAGGCCTACGACCACGGCGTAGACAGTCTCGATCCGGCAATCCCCTATTCATTTAAAGACTATGTCGAAGCCACGATTGAACTGTCACACAGCGACATCCATAAGCGTGACCAAGCCTATTGGGAATCGGCAGTGGATACTATTTATCCTGCACCGCAGTTGCCGGTGACCGACACAAACGGCGCTAATACCTCGCAGTTTTGCCGCCACCACGCCCTGGTGGACGCTGCGAAGTGGCGCCGGATTAAGCAACGGGTACGTGAGGAGGGGATGACCGAAGCCGTATTCCTAGCCGAGGTATACGCCGAAGTCCTAGCGAGGTACAGCGATGAGCCGCGACTTAGCATCAACCTGACCCGGTTCGACCGCACTCGGTTCGCCCCCGAGGTTGACCACATAGTTGGCGACTTCACCAGCCTATCTATTCTCAGCGTGGATACCCAGTGTGCACCATCGTTCCGGGACCGCGCTGCAGCGCTACACAGGCGCATGTTCAGCAATCTCGATCACGGCAGTGTCTCCGGCGTGTCGGTGCAGCGAATGCTTACTAAGCAACGCGGTGCTCGGGTAACCATGCCGGTGGTCTTCACGTGTGGCCTGGGCGTCGTGGAGCACCCCGAGTCAGATCAGAGTCCTTACCTGGGCGTAATCGATCATGGCCTATCGCAGACGCCACAGGTATGGATGGACCTCCAGGTCTATGAACACGATGGTGGCCTGATGCTGAATATGGACGCGGTCGAGGCGATCTTCCCCGACGACATGGTGGCGGAGCTTTTCACCAGCCTTACAGCCACTCTCTCGCACCTCGCAGAGTCCCCTGAACTCTGGAACGCGCCCACCAGTACCATAGCTCCGACGACCAACGCGCCCACCGCAGATCGAATCAACGACACAGACCGGGAACTCCCCGGAGCGGATAAGAGCCTACTGGGGCTGTATCAGAAGGGACTTGCCGAGCATGGTGACAACCTCGCGGTGATAGACGCCACCACGCAATGGACATACGAGCAACTCAATGAGCAGTCGGATAAGTGGGCCCAGCTTATTGCTGCAACTGACCCGGCGCCTGGTGATCTCGTTGGCATCATGATGGAAAAGTCCGCACAACAGATCGCAGCGGTACTAGGCGCAATGAAGGCCGGATGCGCCTACTTGCCGCTGAGCGTGGACCAACCGGTGGGGCGTAACACTTCCATCATCAACGATGCGGGTGCATCCATTGTTGCGATGGACCATCCGGACGATGATTTCGCTGCGTTAGCCGAGCACTGCACAGTCATCACTCTGGCCGATGTCGCCCGGCATCGGCCAGGTGACCAGGCCTTAAGCGAATCGAGTCCGACACCCAGCTCGCTTGCGTACGTCATCTACACGTCTGGTACGACGGGCACTCCCAAAGGAGTAGCCATCACCCACGAGTCGGCGGTCAATACGATTGTCGATGTCAACGAACGCCTCGGGGTGACTCCGACCGACCGGATATTGGGGATTTCAGAGCTAAACTTCGATCTATCGGTATACGACATCTTCGGGATGTTCGCGCGGGGTGCTACCTTGGTGTTGCCATCTCCAGCAGACAAACGTGATCCGCAGTGCTGGGCAGATGCCGTAACTACGCACTCGGTGACGCTGTGGAACTCTGTGCCAGCACTTTTTTCGATGTACGTGGAACACCTCCGCGAACGGAGCCTCATTGGTTCCTCCGTACGGTCGGCACTACTCAGCGGAGATTGGATACCTGTAAATATCGCTTACCAGGTCAGCACCCTCTTCCGGGACTGCACAGTTTTCGCTGCTGGGGGTGCTACCGAGGCATCGATATGGTCAAACTGGTACGAGGTAGGCGTCGATGATGCCTCGCGTACCAGCATTCCCTATGGAACGCCGCTGGCAAATCAGCGAATGTACATCCTCGATGAGGCCCTGAACCCCCGACCCACGCATGTGCCGGGAGACCTTTACATTGCCGGACGTGGCCTGGCCATGGGGTACTGGAAGGACCCAGAGAAGACCGCAGCATCATTCATCACCCACCCCCGCACCGGCGAACGAATGTACCGCACGGGCGACAAGGCCCTCTACAATCACCTTGGTCACATCATCTTCCTGGGGCGCGAGGACGGTCAGGTTAAGGTCAACGGCTACCGCATCGAACTCGGTGAGATCGAGTCAACAGCACGAGAATTCAACGAACTCCGCGATTGCGTCGCTGTCAACGACCATGGCATTGTTCTCTACGTTGTTACGCATGAGGGCTTTAACATGGCAGCACTCGATAACCACCTCGCCGAGTCTCTCCCTGCCTATATGCGTCCACGCGTGATATCACGCATTGATGGGCTACCACGGTCTTGGAACGGCAAGATTGATCGCAAGAGTTTAGAAGGAAAAACCTTTGAACAACCACAAACAAGGGAACGCTCTCGTAATCACCGAGATTCGGGTATCATTACCGTCTTGCAAGAACTCCTCGGGCCCAAGGAGATCAGCATCGACGATGACTTCTTCACCATCGGTGCCGACTCGCTCACGGCCGTGCGGCTTACTAACTCGATTCGTCGAGAAATGTCAGTAGAGATCTCCATACGTGACGTATTCAACCATCCAACGGTCCGAGAATTGTCCGACCTGATCGCCGACATCGTCGGCAGCGACGTAGAAGAAGGCGAAATTTAGAGTTCATGCCACACCTGTTTCACTCACCTGACAAGCCACTTGCCCCCAACCCAGTGCTACGCACAAGCAGCCTAATCTGAAAGGAAACATCATGCCCAGTACTCCCCACACCACCCCGAAAGATGCAAAAGCAGGACGGCTGAACATCACCGACCTGATGAACATCGGCATCTTCTTCGTCATCAACTTGGTAGCCGGCGTGGTCATCGCCTTCATCGGCATCACCCCCATCACCTACGTGATGATCACCAGCGTTCAGGCCCTCATCCTGGGCATCCCGATGATGCTGTTCTTGGCCAAGGTGCACAAGCCCGGCATGGTCTTCATATTCCTTCTTCTCAGCGGCCTCGCCAGCCTGCTGCTTGGTTTAGGCATATGGCCACTGCTGCTCAGCTTGGTCATGGCCGTGTTTGCCGAGTTAATTTTGCGCGCCGGCAAGTATACGAGCGCAATACACAGTGTGATCGCCTATGCCTTTATAGCAGTGTCACCCACCGCATCATATATTCCGCTTTTCTTCACCACTCGGCGCTACATAGAGAGCAGCGGCATGCAGACCAAATATGGTGCTAGTTTCGCGGATGGCCTCACCTCTATTGGCCAGATGACTTGGCTATTCCTCATCATTGTGATAGTAACCTTCGTCTGCGGGATCCTCGGCGGGATCCTCGGCCGGCGCATCTTCACCAAGCACTTCCAGCGAGCAGGAATCGCCTGATGTCGCCCACTTTGCCCGGATCAGGCACGCACACAGCGGGACTCCATCTGGACCCACGCACCACGGTGCTGGTCATCCTCGTGGTGTCCTCGGTGCTCATCTCACCGGCCGGGTCCAGTGGGGCGCTGGGCAGCACCGCCCGGTGGATGCTCATTGCCGTTCCCGGGGCACTTTTCCTCGCCTCCGGCATGGTGGCCGCTGCACTGCGATACGCACTCACCTTCGCGGTGCTCGCCGGCTTTCCTGCGGTGGTGGTACAGGCCCTGCCCGAGCGCCACATCATCGTGGACGTGTGCGCTACGTGGTTCGCAGGGCTTTCGCTCATCCTCCCTGGCATCACGTGCTGCTGGTACCTACTACGCACCGTCTCGGCCAGCGAATTCATGGCCGCGATGCAGCGCATGCGGAGCCCCGACGCCCTGACCATCCCCACGTCCATCATGTTCCGGTTCTTCCCGACGATTCTCGAGGAATACCGCGATATCCGCACCGCCATGCAGATGCGTGGCATCTCGGGCCTGCGCAACCCGATCGCTATGCTCGAATACCGCTTTGTGCCACTGTTGGCGTCCGTTGTGAGCATCGGCAACGAGCTGGCTATGTCTGCAGTGACCCGCGGATTGGGCTCGCCTCGCCGACGAACCACGCTGTGCGAGATAGGCTTCCGCGTAGGCGACGCAGTAGTCATAAGCGTGCTCGTCGTGTCCCTGATCCTACTACTGGTAAATATAGTGATGCTGCCGTGATAAAGCTGCACGATGTGTCACTATCCTATGGTCAAAACACAGCGGAGCCGGTGCTGCACCACGTAAATCTCACCGTGGCGAAGGGCGAACTAGTTCTAGTGTGTGGCGAATCAGGCTGCGGTAAGTCCAGCCTGCTACGCCTGATAAACGGCGTGGCGCACACGTTCTGCGACGCCCAGATTTCGGGGGAGGTGCTGCTGGACGACGAAGACATCACTCATGCCCACCCACACGACATCGCCGAACGCGTAGGCTCAGTGTTCCAAAACCCCAAGTCGCAATTTTTCACGCTGGAAGTAGCCAGCGAACTCGCCTTTGGCTGCGAAAACCTCGGCGTGGCGCCCAACGAGATTCGACAGCGTATTGGGGAACTTTCCGCAGATTTCGGCATGGTTCATCTCCTCGACCGGCACCTGTTCACACTTTCCGGCGGCCAGAAACAAAAAATAGCATGCGCTTCAGTGGCCGCGATGCACCCACAGGTACTACTACTAGACGAACCATCATCAAATCTCGACCTCGCCGCCGTCGATGAGCTGCGCCGCATCGTCGCGCAGTGGAAGACACAGGGCCGCACCGTCCTGATCGCTGAGCATCGGCTTTCCTACCTAGTTGACATCGTGGACCGAGTGCTGGTTATGCAGGACGGGCAGATCGCTCATGATCTCAGCGGCTCGGAGTTTCGCACCCTAGACAAGGCCGAACTGTACCGCATGGGCTTGCGCTCAGCGCAGCAGGTCCCCGAGGTGACCCGCGAGCCACGCCCTTCAAGTGGCACGATGGTGCTCAAAAAGCTACAGTTCACCTACCCCAAGGCTACAGAGCCATCCCTGAGCATCAGCCACACGGAGTTGCCGCAAGGACAAGTCATCGGCGTGGTAGGACGCAACGGGGCCGGAAAATCTACCTTTGTGCGCGTTCTGACTGGCCTGGAATCTAAGGCCACCGGCGTGGTGGACATCAATAACCGCTCGCTCTCGGGTCCCCGGCAGCGCCTGCGCCAGTCCTATTTAGTAATGCAGGACGTAAACCACCAGCTTTTCGGGGAGAGCGTGGAGTCCGACGTAATCATCGGCACCAGTGGACCGGCTGGGAAAAACGAAGCGCGCCTTACCGAGGTGCTTGGTGCACTTGATCTCGCGGACAAGCGGGCCCGGCACCCGATGTCGCTTTCGGGCGGCGAACGCCAGCGCGTGGCCATCGCCTCAGCAGTCCTAAGTGAGCGCGAGGTAATCGTCTTCGATGAACCCACCAGCGGGCTGGACCTGTGCCGCATGCACCGGGTGGCCCACCTGCTAGACGCCCTAGCCCGGCAGGGCAAGACCGTTTTGGTAGTAACCCATGACATGGAGCTGGTGGCGCGGTGCTGCGATCTTCTCCTGCGCGTGGAAAAAGGCCGCCTTACCGCCTGCGAACCGTGCGATGATCTCGCACTGGCGCGCACGGTGCGGTATCTACGCGGCCGCGACAGCTAGTCCCTACAGCTTCCAGCTGGTGGCGTCGCTCTTTTCACCCCAGAAGCTGCGGTAGCGTGGGGAACTCTCCATGAGTTCCTCGTGGTTGCCGATAGACTCCACGGTGCCGGAGGGACTCATCATCACAATCTGGTCCGCGTCGCGGATGGTGTGCAGCCGGTGCGCAATGACGACGATGGTGCGCTCGGCAGAAAGCGTTTTCATACCGCGCATCACAAGGTGCTCATTCTGCACGTCTAGAGAGCTAGTCGCCTCATCAAGCAGCACGATCCGCGCGTCCTTCAGTAGCGCACGAGCGATGGAGACACGCTGACGCTCACCACCGGAGAGATTCTGCCCGCCCTCGCTAATCAGGGTGTCAAACCCCTGCGGCAGCTGCCGGGCAATCTCGGTGACACCGGCCAACTCCGCTGCGCGGAGCACCTCCTCCCGCGTTGCATTGTGGCAGCCCAGGCGGATGTTTTCATACAGTGTGTCCTCGAAGAGGTACACGTATTGGAACACCATAGCCAGCGAATCCAACACCGCCCGGGAGCCAAGATCGCGAATATCCACACCACCGATACGGATGGTCCCCTGGTCAACGTCATAGAAGCGTGCCGCAAGTTTTAGCAAGGTGCTCTTGCCGCAGCCGCTGGGACCCACCAACGCAGTAGTAGTTCCGGGCGCCACGCGGAAACTCACGTCGCGGACCACTGGGGTGTTGGGTTCGTAGCCAAAGCCCACCCCATCGAACTCGATGCCATAGTCGCGTGGCGCCGCCGGAACCGCAGGCTCCGGCAACACCCGCGCATCGAGGATCTTTTGGATCTCATCTAAGGTATTGCGCGCGGATTCCAAGCCCTCGCCGTAGGGTATGCCCGACATAGCAACGCGAGCCAGGATGAACACCAACACAATGACGCCAATGTAGGTGCCTGCTTCTAGCCAGTGGTTGAGAAGTAGCACGGTGGCCAGGGCATCAATGACCACGGTACCGACCATGATGATTAAAGCCAGACGACCCATGATCATCTCACCTGTCTTCTGGGTGTGCTGCTGGGCGCTAAGCTGCTCTCGAATCGAGGCGCGCACGGCGCGCTCCCCCAGCGAATCCGGCCCAGCCATGCGCAGCACCGGCTGCACCTGGGCGAACTCCAGCACCTCCGCGGCGCCGTGCTCGTTGCGCTCGCCCTTCTGGCGCTCTGCCACGCGGTACTGCCGCATTAGGCGGTTATAGGCGAACCACACCACGGCAGCCACTGCAACGGTAACCAGCCCCAGCCGCCAGTCCACGGCGATGAGAAACACGCAAGCCAAACCGGCCGAGGCAGCACCGTGCAGCATGGGCCGCAGCATCATTGCCGGCGCGTTAGCGGCAAACAGCGCACCGCTGGTGGCTACAACACCGATCTGGCCGGCGCGATCTTCTTCAAAATAGCCCAGGGGTAGCTGTGCCGTGCGATCGGCGATAAGCCGGTGGATGCGCAGCACGTAATCATGCCCCAGGTCCTGGGCAATAACCTCAGTGGGCCAGTCTGCGGCGGCGTAGACGAGGACGGAGATAATGATCCAGGGCAACCATGCTGCGGCCTGCGCGGGATCTTCGCTAAACAGCGTGTCCAAAAACAGTGCAATGAGGATAAGGCCAATGGCCAACGCCACCGCGGAAATCCCAATTAGCGTAAGGACCAGCACCAGACGGCGACGATCAGCCGGACTGCCCAGTGAATAGAGCGTGCGGATCATTATTTTTCCTCCCCTTGGATGCCCGCCTGCGCGGTTTGGTAGCGTGCCCACATCGTGGCGTAGCCCTTGCCTGCCGCCACTAACTCTTCGTGAGTGCCTGCTTCGGTGACCTCACCGTTTTCCAGCATGAGGATCCGGTCAGCGCCGGTGATCGTGTGGAGCCGGTGTGCGATAACTACTAGCGTGCGCCCGGCCACCAGCTCGGTAATGGCCCGCTGGATCGCGGCCTCGGAGTCCGGATCCGCAAAAGCGGTGGCCTCATCCAACACGAGGATCGGCGCGTCGAGCAAGATGGACCGGGCAATAGCCAGCCGCTGCTGCTCGCCACCGGAAAGCTGCGCGTCCTCTCCCACCACCGAGTCGTAGCCGCGCGGCAGATGGGTAATGCGCTCATGAATCTGGGCGGCGCGGGCGGCGCGAACCACGTCTGCGTCGGTGGCCTCCGGGTGAGCGAGGCGAATGTTATCCCGCACGCTCATCCGCATAAGGTAAGGGTCCTGGAAGACGAACCCTACCCTACGGTAGAGCTGGTCAGATCGGAGATCAGTACTAGGGACGCCACCAATGCGCACCGACCCCTCCGTGGGGTCTAATAGCCGGGGGATGAGCGCGGCTAACGTGGACTTCCCCGAGCCGGAAGGTCCCACCACCGCAGTGATGCTGCCGGCGGTAAGTTTTTGGTTAATGCCGGAAAGCACCGGGGTGTCCGGCACGTAGGAGAAGCTTAAATCTTTCAACTCAATTCCGGCGTTTGCAGGCTCCCTGCCGCCAGCAGCGGGCGGCAATACCGGGATGTTGAAGAACTCGGTGAGATCCGCCGCGGCAGCCTTCGCCTCCGAAAACATGATGTTAGTGCGCGAAAGCATAAGCAGAGGCGCGGCGATGTTGTTGATGAACAAAAACGCTGCCAGCACATCGGCCACTGGTACGCCCGCAGACGTGATGAGCCACGGGCTGGCCGCGGCTACCACCAGCAGGCCAAACCCGGTGGAGGTGAAGATCTTCATCAAAGCGGTGGGGTGTACGGTGGCGTGCAACCACTCGCGATAGAACCCACCAAAACTCCGGGAACGACTAAGGAAAATGCTCTCGTCGTAGCCTTCCGGAACAAACACCTTGATAACCGGGATGCCGCGCACCAACTCTACGACGGCGGCGTCTAGCTGCTTCTGGCTGGACTTAAATTTCTCCGCCTTTTCTTGAAACTCGCGCATCATAAACGGCATGGTGGCCACTGCCAACAGCAGTGGTACCAGGCCCAGCAGGCCTATCCGCCAGTCCACCACGAACATGTATCCCAGGCTCAATAGCGGTACGAGTACACCGGCCGAATAATCGTGCGGCGCGTGGGCGATGAGCTGGTGGATCTTGGTGACGTCGTCTTCGATGTAGGTTTTCACAGTCCCCGAAGGTGTCCGCGTAAACCAAGACAGCGGGAGCCTACCCAGCTTGGTAATCTGCTGCTGGCGTAAGTGCTCGCCCAAAAGGCCGTCGGCCTGGTGGCTTACCTGGAGGCTCTTCACGGTTGCCTGTCCATGTAGGACGGTGGCCACCATGAGCGCCGCGACTAGCAGCCACAGCTTTGACGCATCTATCGGCTCTCCCTGGAAGGACAGCATTACGGTGCGCACCAGCTCAACCAGCACGATTACCGGCACCAGCGACAAAACCGCCGCCAGCACCGCCAATAGCAGCGACACCGTGATCTGCCGGTGGGCAGGTTGAGATATTTGCCTAAATGTAATGGGTGGTTTTTGTTCGGTCATCGGGGCCTCTTTACTTAACAGTCACAATCACGCATTGTTCCGCGCTAACCAGGCAGTGTTCCCAGTAATTCCCGCTAGAAAACCGGCAAGCAGGTCGAGGAACTCGGTTCCAGTATCGAGCGGGAAGAAATGCCCACCCGGCAGGACCTTCAGTTCAAAACTACCGCTGGTAAAATTTTCCCACCGGGAAAGCATCTCTGGGCTGACAGCTGGGTCGCTATCCCCCGCCAATGCCAGCACAGGAGAGCGAAGCACCGTGGTTGCATGGTGAAAGCCCTCGTGTAACACATAATCGCGACGAATGTCAGCGAGCAGCAGCTTCATCACATCATCATTGGCAAGGATCTCAGGTGGTGTGCCACCTACCTTCTCAAACTCCCTGCGCAGCGCACCGAACCCCATTGACGAGTGGTATTCCCCAGGCACGGTTTCTCCGGGCGCCTGCCGTGCGGCCACCACCACGGCTTCCGGTATAGTGGGCCGATGCATCTGCTGCAGGCAGGCAGCAACCTGGTAGGCCAGCGCTGCCCCCATGGAGTGGCCGTACAACGCAATCGGCGCGCCCGCCGCCAGATCTACTATCTCGGTTGCGCACATATCGGCGAGCTTGTCAAAGTCGCTTACCCATTTCTCTCGGCGACGGGTTGCCTTTCCGGGAAGCTCCACCGGCACCACGTCAATGCTTGGGTTGACCCCCACCCATCCACGATAGACGGAAGCGCTGCCTCCTGCGTGATGGAAGCAAAACAAGAGGGTTCCAGTGCGATGTCCGGCCACAAACGGAAAGACTCCCTCGCAGCTGATTTCTGTCATTTTTCGCCTTTCGCTAGGTCGGACTGATTAAGCACGATTTCTACTGCTGCGACGGTACCCGGGTCTGTGGCAAGCAACTCGGGCATCCTGCGGGCTGCGGAGTCGTATGCTCCACTTACCAAATTGGCAATTCCGGCGGCCAGGGACTGGGCACTCAGTTCGCCTCGCTGGGCGTCAATATAGTTCGGCCCGGCACCGTTTCGACAAACTGCGTTGGCATGGAAGTGTTGGTCACCACCGAATGCAACCGCAAGGCACGGCTTGCCGGCGCGCAGGATCGCCCCGGTGGTGCCCAGTGAGCCGTGGCAGATGCCTGCACGGCACCACGGAAGCACAGTCGCGAACGGGACCCGGGCGACGGTGAGGATTCCTTCTCTCACACCAGGCTCATGATCGGGATCGACGATTATCGCCCGCAGACCATGCTCGATGCACGCGTCTCGAGTCCATCGTTGAAGGTCATAAACGCGATCTGAGACCATACTCCCAAAGCTTGCCAGAACCGGGGCCGAGCCGGCAGCCACAAACTCCTCGACTGCTGGGTCTAGGGCGAGTTCACTGTGGTGCGGGTCAAGCCACTCGCCAGTGACGTGAATGTGGTTTTTCCATTCCGGCGCCGGCGGACTCAACGCGGGACTGAATTGGTAGATCGTGGTTGGTGGAGAGGAGAGCGCTCGCTGACGCAGCCCCAACCTACGGCGCCATGCCGCTATCACTGGGCGCATCGCCCAAGCCATCAGAGTATTGGACATCCAGTGGGTGACCAGAGCTCCGACAGAGCCGTCCAGTTTTCGCGGATCCACGAGGCTGTAACGGAGGCAGGGTTCGGTAGGGAAAACCTGCACCCGAACGCTGGGGACTCCGCGTGCAGCCCCTAACAACCGAGCAACTTCACTGAATTGGGTGTACATGACCACGTCAACGCCATCCATGGCATGCTCTAACACATCGAAAACGTGGGCGTCAGATATCATCTCACGGATACCTAAGACAGTGTCCATCATGCCTTTACTATCGCCCAAAAGGCGCTTCATTAACGCCCGGTAATCACCGGGTAACTCGATGTAGTCCACCCCGTTTGCACGAAAACTCCCGCCGAATTCGCTAAACCCAGCCAAAACAAACTGGTGGCCACGATCTCGAAGTGCGACACCAAGGTGCGCAAATGGCAGCATATCACCCTCAGAACCCAGGACGACCGCGAGAACTTTCACAGCCGTCTCAATCCGTAATCCAACTAGGCCACTCAGGAACCCAAGACTCCCCCATGAGCTTATCTTCCGGGCCAATATCACGAATGACTCGGCACGGATTACCGGCTGCGAGTACCATGGGCGGAATATCTCTTGTCACAACACTGCCAGCACCAATTACTGCACCATGCCCAATCGTGACACCCGCAGTTACCGTGCAATTGCCACCAAGCCACACATGGTCTTGTATGGTGATCGCACCCCCGGTACACACCATGTATTGCCGCTCTACGGGGTCTAAGGCGTGATTGCCAGCAAAGAAGGAACACCATGGACCAACCATGACCTCATTGCCAAATGTCACCGGGGCCATATCAAGTACCGTCGTTCCTCGATTGAAGGTCACGCCATCTCCGACCTTGATTTTCGAGCCATATTGGACATGAAATGGCAGGAAAACCATTAAGCGCTCCCCCAGTTCACCAAGCAGGTCTGCCATCACTGCCTGCTTCTCCGCTGTTTGAAGTGGACGAAGCTGGTTGAGATCGTGACACTTCTCCGCCGCCTCCATCATCTCGTAATAGAGATCCGGGTCCTCAATAGGGCGGAAGGGCTGACCGCAGAGAATCTTATCTTCGATTTGCTCTCGAGAATCCATGGATACTCCTTTGCGCTTGAGAGGCGCGAGCCACAATACGAATTACGGTCAGCCACGCGGTTTGACCCTGACTAGTCGGAATACCCAGATTCTTAGCTCACACTTGGTAGCTTACAGGCCTTCGACTTAATTGTCAAGCATGCCATGCCTAATTATGGTATGCTCAACTTTGCAGCAACCTGCAGCGTCGCCGCCGATCAGCCGACCTGTGCAGCCCTCTCCTGCGGGGCGCTGTGCACGACCCGGTGCCGCTAGACATACATCATTTTCTAAGGATTAGTTGGCACTACCCCAGGCGCTTGCTCCGTGGACCACAATCCATCGTTCGCGGGCAATAATCGGTTTTCCTTCTGCGGTAGGAGAATCGGTGCGCCGTCTAATAGACCGTTGACGTATATCCAGGGATGAATCATGAAAGAAAACCCCACCACGGCAACCGCTAGCGGTGACCCCAGCGCCACCGCAGTCCCCTCAACCAGCGCCCACGCAAAAGGCCGCGACCTGGTGCTTGATGTCCAAGATCTGCGATGTAGCCTGGGAAAAGTCAAGAAGCGAACGGAAATCCTGCGCGGTGTGACCCTCGCCATTCCGCGCGGGGGCATCCTCGCCGTCCTAGGCGCCAATGGTGCCGGCAAGACAACCTTGGTCAATGTCCTTTCCACGCTGCTGCCCGCCACGGGCGGAACCGCCATCATCGATGGCCACAACTTAGCCACGGATCCTTCCAAGGTGCGCGCTTCCATCGCGCTGACCGGGCAATACGCCGCAGTGGATGAGGAGCTTACCGGCAAGGAAAACCTCATCTTCTTTGGCCGCCTGGCAGGGCTTAAAGCTAGCGATGCGAAGGCCCGCGCCGCGGAACTTCTTGAGCGCTTCGATCTGGTTGGCGCCGCCGACCGCCTGGTTTCGGCATACTCGGGCGGCATGCGCCGGCGGTTAGATATCGCCGCCTCCCTCACTGTCCCGCCCGCGCTGCTGTTCCTCGACGAGCCGACCACGGGCCTCGACCCCGCCGCGCGCAGCTCCGTGTGGGATACCGTCCGCGGGCTGGCGGCCGACGGCACCTCGATCCTGCTTACTACCCAATACCTGGAAGAAGCTGACCAGCTCGCAGACCGCGTCGCCGTGCTCGCCGGAGGCAAGGTGCTCGACGAAGGCACCCCCGCCGAGCTCAAGGACCGCTATGGCACCACGGTGTGCCTCATCACGATGTCTAGCCCGGACGATGCCGCACGCCTCACCCACACCTTGCAAGAACACCGCATCGACTGCCGCCAAGAGGACACCGTATTGCGCGTCGATGCGCCCGATGGCCACCGCACCCTAGTCCGGGCGCTGGCCTTGTGGGATGGCGACGACACCTCGGTCGCGGACGTCTCCTTGGTTCCGCCCTCCTTGGACGATGTCTACTTCGCTATCGCCGGGTCCGGCGACATCGCGCAGCAGGCTCCCCACACCGGTGGAGGCTCCCAGTGAACGCGCTCGGAGCAGTCGCTGCCTCGTGGCACCGCAATGTCCTGCGCACCGTCCGCAACAAGGCCGTAATGGTTTCCGCCGTGGCAATACCCAGCCTGTTCATGGTCATCTTTTACGCCACCTTCGCCAAGGCTTCGACGGAACTCGGCATCGATTACGCCGCCTTCCTCCTGCCCGCCGGCGTTATTCAGGCGATTGTGTTCGCCGCCGGGGGCTCCTCCTTGGCGATTACGCGTGACGCCGAAAACGGCATCCACGACCGCATCCGCGCCACCGGGACGCCCGCCTGGGCCACGGTCGTCGGCCGGCTGCTGGCAGATCTCACCCGCGCCGCGTGGTCGTGCAGCATCGTCGTCCTCACCACGATCCTGCTCGGTGCCCGCTACGCTGCCGGACCGGGTCGTATTATCCTTACCATCGCCCTTTTCGCCGCCCTCACCATCATCCTCTCCGCGTTTATCGATGGCTCCTGCCTGTTGGCCCCCAAGCCCACCTCGGCGTCCTTGCTCTTCCAAAACCTCGTGCTGGTCATGGTGATGTTCTCCACCGCATTCGTGCCTGCGGATGCGCTGCCCGGCGGCATTGGCCCCATCATCCGGCACGTACCGCTATCTCCCATCTTGGACACCGCCCGCAACCTACTAGGTGGCGCTGCCCTGGGGGCGCGCGGAGTCGAAGCACTGTGCTGGCTCATCGCCATGACCGTCGTTGGCGTATGGGGCTTTATCACCGCTTTCCAGGGGAGGAAACATGACTAACCACACCACCGCCACCGTGTCGCACGACACCACCTGGCTGTCCACTGTCGCCACGCATTTTGGAAGGCACCTGCGCGCCGCCCGCCGCGATAGCGCGGTAATTACCAATACCGTGGCTGGTCCCGTTTTGATGTTCCTGGTCATGCGGTGGCTGTTTGGCGACCTCATGGCGGCCTCGCAAGGCTCTGCCACGCTCGACGCGTTACCGCTTACCATCGCGCTCATCCTTTCCAGCGAACTGATGAATGGCACCTCCGCCGCCGCGCAGATAATTAAGGAACGCCAACGCGGTATCACCACCCGCATCGCGACCACGCGCTACGGCACCAGCCCGGAGATCTTCGGCCGCTGGTGTTTCGATTCCTTACGCAGCCTTATCTCCGGCTGCGCGGTGCTGCTGGCTTCCGTGGCTTCTGGCCTGCGTATTCACACGCTGGCCGGGTTTGGCTGGGTGCTGTTAGTCATCATCTTCGGCGCGGTGGTGGCCGCCTCGCTATCGGCCATGGTGGGCGCGATGTGCGCCACCCCGGAGGCCGCCATTGGCCCGGCCCCCATCATCATGGCGGCCATGGCACTTAACGGCGGCCTCGTGCCCGTGGAGCAATTCGCTGGTGTGGTTCAACCCATCGCCCGGTGGAATCCGCTTACCTTCGCCGCCCGCGCCGGCGCCGCCATCGACGGCACGCCAAGCGCCGAAATCCTTGCCACCGGCCAGCCCGGCACCGCAGTCTGGGCTTTCGTGGCCTGGATGGTAGCACTCACCGTAGTGCTGCTAGCCGCCGCAGCTGCGTTCCGCCGCCCCACCATGTCGTAAATAGCGCCGGTTAGCGCGACAGTGCTACTTGTCGCGCGGCGGCGTCCCCAGCGGCGCGGTAGCGCTACTTGCCGCGCAGGGCGCGCCGCCGCGATAAAGAGCTGCGAATCTTTACCCGCGGCCGCGCTAAGGCGGGTAGTGTCGCCGCCGGTTACCGGCAACCAGGCGGCCTCGCCCGGGGCTAGCTCCAGGTCGTTTACCGTGACCACACCAGAAGTAGCCAGGGCGATGGCCGGTCCGGGAAGCTGCGTGGAAACCGTGGTGCCGGCGGGCAAATCGTAGCGGGTCACCGCAAACTCCTGCACCGGCAGCGGGTACTCTACTACCGTCGCGGTGTTGGGCGCGGCATCGGCAACAGCGGCGCTCTCCGCGCCTGCACCATCGCCCAGGGAGGTGTTCCTATATAGTTTGTCAATTCCGTGGGTGAGTTTGTTGGGGGGGTGTGAAGGGTTTCTGCTTTTCCTTGTGGATGTTGTTTTCGGGCACGGTGAGGAGCCGATTGGGCTTGCTGTGCAATCGGCTTGAGGTGAGGGTCTGTTGGTTCTAGGCTGCTGCGGCCTCCTGGACTGTGGAGATGTCTCGGTAGAGCTCGCCGTTTCGCATCATGGCGAAGAGAACGTTGAGGCGCCGGCGTGCGAGTGCGACGACTGCGGCGTTGTGTCTTTTGCCTTCTTTGCGTTTTCGTTCATAGAATTGCCGGGAACGCTCGTGGAATCTGATCGATGCAAAAGACGATTGCCATAGGGCGTTCTTTAATTTTTTGTTGCCAGCCCGGTTAGGCGAATTCGACATGATAGACGTTCCTGACTGATTCGTCCGCGGTGATAGCCCTGCATAGGATGCTAGGTGCGCTGCATCGGGGAAGTCGGACATATCGCCAACAGTCATGAGGATCTGCGCTGCGCTACGCGGGCCGATACCAGGCATGGATAAAAGAATCTCGGTCTGCGGAATGTCCTGAATCAGCTTGAGTACCTGCGCTTCGATTTCTTTACGATGCTCGAGTTTGGTTAGTGCATCTGTGGCGGACATTGCTACGCCAAGTTCGGCGTATTCTGCGCCGGCAATGGATACGGTCTGTTCGTGGATGGCAGCAAGCATGGCATCGATGGGACCTGACCCCCATGTGGTGGACACCTGATATCCAGCCCAGTCGAGCTGGGAAGAAAGGTAATCTACCACCATGTCCAGGTACTCCGAACAGTTCAAACGCGATGCCGTAGCCCTCTATGAGAACAACGAGGATCTCTCGCTGAACTCAGCATCAGCTGAGCTCGGTATCAACCGTGCCTCGCTACATTCTTGGGTCAAAAAGTACGGCACTGGCAAACGTGCCCGCACGAAGGCCGTGCACGATCAAGCCCAAGCGGCGAATGATTCTGCGCGAATCCGTCAGCTGGAAAAAGAAGTCTCTAAGCTGCGCGAGGAACGCGACATCCTGCGTAAGGCCGCGAAATATTTTGCCGAAGAGACTCACTGGTGATCCGCTTCCAGTTTGTCGATGACCACCGAACCGAGTACTCGGTTAAGCGGATGTGCGATGTGTTAAAGCTGAATCGTTCCTCGTTTTACAAGTGGGTGAGCACCCGTAAAAAACGCAGGTTAAAGATGTATTCTGATGCCGTTATTGGTGCAAGAATCAAGACCATCTTCGATGATGAGCACGGGCTTTATGGTGCTAAACGCATCGCCGCAAGCCTCAAGGAGGACACGACGTATACCCCGATCAATCACAAGAAAGTTGCACGCATCATGAAATCCATGGGGTTAAAAGGCTTTAGCAAACGGCGTCGATGCATTACTACCAGGCGTAAGCCTGGTCACCGTGTCATGCCGGACTTAGTAGGCCGTAAATTCACAGCCAACGAGCCGAACCGCGTTTATGTTGGCGACATTACCTACCTGCCCTGTAAGGGTGGCAAGAACATGTATTTGGCCACAGTCATTGACACGTATTCACGTAAACTTGCAGGTTATGCACTCGCAGACCACATGCGGGTCTCACTAGTTATCGATGCTCTAGCCCACGCACACGGCGTGCGCGGCAGTCTTGACGGGACTATTTTCCATTCCGATCACGGCAGCGTGTACACCTCACAAGCCTTTAGGAACTACTGCTCGTCGTTAGGTGTGCGCCAGTCCATGGGCGCGGTTGGAACGAGTGCCGATAATGCCCTGGCAGAATC